>NZ_VDAF01000011.1:0-163602 GCF_019584525.1 Enterobacter sp. EC_50
TCGGACAGGTTGAGAATATGAGCGTAGAGGGACTTTTCATCCATGGCGGTGACCTCTGGCGATTAAATACACCATTATCATGCCTTCAGCCACCACAACAAGGGAAGACCCATATTTATACACTATAAAACTGGATTATCATTATCAGCAAACGAGGAGTGTTTATTATGTGAGCAGACTCGCAACCCTGCCAGTCTGCTCATCGGCGGTTAAAGCGTGTGATGCAGATAATCGCTCAGACGAGAGAACAGGCCGCCTTTGTCAACGGCTTCCAGCGTGACCAGCGGCCAGTGGGCTACCACCTTGTCGCGATCGTAAAGCTGGATCTCCCCGACACGCTGATGCGCGGCAATCGGCGCTTCCAGCTCTTTTTTATCCAGCACGTATTTGGCTTTGATATTGGGCACCTCCGCTTTCGGCAAGGCCAGCCAGAAGTCCTGGTCGGTGCCCAGTTTTACCTGCTCCTTGTCGCCGTACCAGATGCGCTCCGTTCCCACTTTTTTTCCGTTATGCAGGATCTGCACCGTATCGAAATTCTGCTGCCCCCAGTGCAGCAGTTTTCGGGCCTGGTCCTCACGCCCTTTCGGGCTGTCCGCTCCCATTACAACGGCAATCAAACGACGCTGACCGTCAACGGCGGATGCAATCAGGTTAAAGCCGGCCCCCGAGGTATGCCCCGTTTTCAGCCCGTCTACGTTCATGGTCTTATCCCACAGCAGGCCGTTACGGTTCTGCTGGGTGATCCCGTTCCAGGTCAGGCTCTTTTCGCTGTACATATGATAAAACTCGGGCTCACCGTGGATAATGGCCCGGGAGAGAACGGCCAGGTCATACGCCGAGCTGTGCTGGCCCGGCGCGTCCAGCCCGTGGACGGTTTCGAAGTGGGTATCACGCAGGTTCAGCTTCTGCACATAGTCGTTCATCATCTTCACGAACTGCGGCTGCCCGCCCGCCACGTGATCGGCCAGCGCCACGCAGGCGTCGTTGCCGGAATCGACAATCAGGCCGCGGCTCAGATCGCGCACGGTGACGCGATCTCCTTCCTTCAGGAACATCAGCGACGAACCGTCAAACACCGGGTTCCCTTTTGCCCACGCATCGCGCCCTACGGTGACGATGTCATCCGGGGTAATGCGGTGGCTATCAATGGCCCGATCCACCACATAACCCGTCATCAGCTTGGTCAAGCTCGCCGGATTACGTTGTTGATGTTCGTTGCCCGCCGTTAAAATCTGACCAGTCGTGTAATCCATCAGCACCCAGGAGCCAGCCTGAATGGCCGGAGGCTGCGGCGAAAAATCCAGTGGTTCGGCCGCAAAAGCAGATGAGACACTCGAAGCGAGTAAAGAAACAGCAATAAACAGACGGCGTTTCAACGGTATATCCTCAGGTCATTAAAAATCGATGACCTTTTTACGGGAGTTCTGATGTCGTTACCTGGCTTAATTGCAAAAAAATGTGACAGAACGCAGATTTTTCTCTGAAGCTGGCGCGCAAATTTGCGACGCGGCGGTGCTTTTTATTCGGTCTGACCCGCACGATCGTTTACCATAGTGACGTCATTTTTTAACAGGATGGTATTACTGGTGTCTGACTCTGCCGCTCGCCCGACTTTTTTATTTCATGACTACGAAACCTTTGGCACGCATCCGGCGCTGGACCGACCGGCGCAGTTTGCCGCCATCCGTACCGACGACGAATTCAACATCATCGGCGAGCCTGAGGTCTTTTACTGCAAGCCAGCGGATGATTACCTGCCGCAGCCCGGCGCGGTGATGGTCACCGGGATCACCCCGCAGGAAGCGCGGGAAAAAGGCGTTAACGAGGCAGAATTCGCCCGACGCATCCACGACCTGTTTACCGTTCCCAATACCTGCGTGGTCGGTTACAACAACATCCGCTTCGATGACGAAGTGACGCGCAACATCTTCTATCGCAACTTCTACGATCCCTACGCCTGGAGCTGGCAGAACCGCAATTCCCGCTGGGATTTACTCGACATCATGCGCGCCTGCTACGCCCTGCGTCCTGAGGGCATTCACTGGCCGGAAAATGAGGAAGGTCTGACAAGCTTCCGGCTGGAACACCTGACGCGCGCCAACGGTATCGAGCACAGCAATGCCCACGACGCGATGGCGGACGTCTATGCCACCATTGCCATGGCAAAGCTGGTGAAAAGCGCACAGCCCCGGTTGTTCGAGTATCTGCTGAGCCACCGCAGCAAGCAGAAGCTTATGACCCTTATCGACGTACCGCAGATGAAACCCCTGGTGCATATTTCCGGCATGTTTGGCGCCTGGCGCGGCAATACCAGCTGGGTTGCGCCACTGGCGTGGCATCCGGACAACCGTAATGCGGTCATCATGGTGGACCTGGCGGGCGATATTTCACCGCTGCTCGAACTCGACAGCGATACCCTGCGCGAACGTTTGTACACGCCAAAAAATGAACTCGGCGATCTGCCCGCGGTGCCGGTCAAACTGGTGCACATAAATAAATGTCCGGTCCTGGCGCAGGCGAACACGCTGCGCCCGGAAGATGCTGACAGGCTGGGCATTAACCGCCAGCACTGCCTCGATAATCTCAAAGTGCTGCGTGAAAATCCGCAGGTGCGCGAGAAAGTCGTGACCATTTTTGCCGAAGCCGAGCCGTTCGTGCCGTCTGAAAACGTGGACGCCCAACTCTATAACGGTTTCTTCAGCGATGCCGATCGCGCGGCGATGAATATCGTTCTGCAAACAGAGCCGCGCAACTTACCGGCGCTGGATATCACCTTCGCCGATAAGCGCATCGAAAAGCTGATGTTTAATTACCGCGCGCGTAATTACCCCGGCACGCTGGATGAAGCCGAGCAGGAACGCTGGCTGCAGCATCGTCGCAACGTGTTTACGCCAGAGTACCTGCACAGCTATGCACAGGAGCTGGAGATGCTTTACGGCCAGAATGAAGGGAATGCTGAGAAACAGGCGCTGCTGAAATCCCTGTTCCAGTACGCGCAAGAGATAGTTTGATCGATAGGTATAAAAAAGCCGGAGGCGATGTCTCCGGCTTTTTTTGCCCGTTGGCGCGGCGCTTACGCGAGCCTATGGGTTATGGAGGTCGGGTAAGGCGTAGCCGCCACCCGACACAGTCTTACGCGACGTCTTCGTACTGCGGAACCGGGTTACGGAAGCTCTTCGTGACGCAGGCCAGGTAAACCAGACCGATACCCGCCCAAATCAGGCCAAGCACCATTGAGCTCTCTTCCAGGTTAACCCACAGCGCGCCCACGGTCAGGGCACCGCACATCGGCAGGAACAGATACTGGAAGTGATCTTTCAGCGTCTTGTTACGCTTTTCACGGATCCAGAACTGAGAGATAACCGACAGGTTAACAAAGGTGAACGCCACCAGCGCACCGAAGTTAATCAGCGCCGTTGCCATCACCAGGTCAAAGTTAATCGCCAGAAGCGCGATCGCACCGACCAGGATAATGTTCATCGCCGGGGTACGCCAGGTTGGATGCACGTAGCCGAAGAAGCTTTTCGGGAATACGCCATCGCGGCCCATTACGTACATCAGACGCGCAACGCCTGCATGCGCGGCCATACCGGACGCCAGTACGGTGATGGTGGAGAAGATCAGCGCGCCGACCTGGAACGCTTTACCCGCCACGTACAGCATAATTTCCGGCTGAGACGCATCCGGATCCTTGAAGCGAGAGATATCCGGGAAGTACAGCTGCAGGAAATAGGTCGAGAAAATAAAGATCAGACCGCCAATCAGCGCCGTCAGGAAGATGGCACGAGGAATTACGCGCTCTGCATCTTTGGTTTCTTCAGAGAGGTTGCTGATCCCGTCAAAACCGGTAAAGGAGAAGCACAGAATGGTTGCCCCGGTAATCATCGGGATAACATGCGCATCACCAGACCAGAACGGCTTGCTGCTCGCCAGGGTGCCCGCGCCTTCGCCGTGGAATACGCCGTAAATCACCATGCCAAGAATAACCGCAATCAGGACAACCTGAAGCACAACGATAACGGAGTTAAAGTTGGCGACAGACTTGATGCTGCGCAGGTTAAAGGCCGTCATAAAGGCCACCAGCGCCACGACGAACATCCAGGATGGAATCGACGGCACCAGCGCTTCAAAATAGATTTTTGCCAGCAGAATGTTGATCATCGGCGCGAACAGATAGTCGAGCAGCGAAGACCAGCCCACCATAAAGCCAACCGTCGGGCTGATGGATTTCTGGGCATAGGTGTAGGCGGAACCCGCAGACGGGTAGCGACGCACCAGTTTACCGTAGCTCAGCGCGGTAAAGAGGATCGCAATCAGCGCGAAGCCATATGCCGTTGGCACATGACCGTCTGTGAGGCCTGATACGATACCGAATGTATCAAACAGCGTCATCGGTTGCATATAGGCCAGGCCCATCATAACAACCGGAATCAACGTAAGCGTTTTACGTAATTCCACGCGAGAGGTGTTTGGAGTTGCGTTATGCGACATAGTTATTCTCCTTTACGGTGATAACCGCCACGTAAGCGAAAAATTGCCCCATTTCTTTCTTCCTCAGCGACAACAACTGTCGGATTTTAGTAAATATCTATCCGGTACGAAGCCCGGCCTCTTGGTTTTTAGTTTCGTTTCGTACATGCAAAAAAAAATAACCGACGCCTTTTATATCGTCGATTATTCATTTGGTTGCAGCGGCGGCATTTTGCCCCACATCGGATACAAAAGGCAATACTTTGCAACGCACCGGGTCATTTTCTTTTTGCTAACTGGCTGATTTCTCGACGCTGCCCTGAGCATATACAGCAGCGATAGCACTATTTGCTAAAATTTCGTCCCGCCACCAGGCACTCGCCAGCCCGGCGGTCTGTTCATTCCAGCCCACCCACACCGATTCATGGCTGTTTTGAGCAAGTACCTGTTTTTCAACAAGCGCACCGCTGTCAATAAAGCGCTGCGCCAGATAGCGGGGTAAATAGCCGCAGCCCAGACCGCTAATTTGCAGCTCAAGCTTGGTTTTAAAGTCGAAAACGGTAATCGCTTCCTGCTCATCAAGCAGCTGCGAGGAGACCGCACATTCCGGGCGAGAGCTGTCACCCACTACAATCGCGCGGTAGCCTTTAATCACGCGGCGGTTAAGCGGCTCGGGCTCCTGAGCCAGCGGATGATGAGGCGCCACGGCAAATACCTGCTCCAGCACGCCAAGGCGGGCAAAACCAAATTCACTGAGTTGGGGAGGCTCATGCAATGCACCGACAAAAATGTCCGCCCTGCCCTGGGTTAAGGCATCCCAGGAACCGCCCAGCACGCCGTTGATGAAAATAAGCCGGGTGACGCTGTGATGTTGGTAAAACATTTCAATCAGCGGCGTCAGGAGAGAAAACGGAAAGGTGTCATCCACCCCAATCACCAGCTCGTTTTCCCATCCCTGATGCAGTTTGACGGCCTGTTTTTCGAGTTCACGAACGGTATGGAGGACTTCACGGCCTTTTTCCAGCAGCATCTGTCCGGTGCGGGTAAAGCGCGCGCGATGCCCGGAGCGATCGAGGATCTGGATATTGAGATCGCTTTCCAGTTTTTGAACGGTATAGCTCAAGGCAGATGGGGTTTTGTAGAGCTTCGCCGAGGCTGCCGCAAAGCTCCCCTCTTTTTCCAGTGCATCCAGAATAATAAGAACATCCAGCAGCGGTTTCATGCTCGCCCCCTTCTGGCGTGCGATCGTCTCCGCTGCGGAACTTATTCCATGGGCATCACCAGCGGATCGGGATACTGATACTCAAACCCCAGCTCATGACAAATGCGATTGCCATCAACAATTTTGCCTTTACTGCCATCTTTTGCCTCACCAAAGACCGGCGGAGCCAGGCCCAGCTGACGTGCCATCAGTGGGTAAAAGGTGCTGCGCGCCGGATGAGTCGGTGCACATATATTATAGATGTGTCCGCCTTTCGGAGCCTGTAAGAGTAGCTCAATTGCGCCAATAACATCCTCAAGATGGACAAGATTCACGCCATGCTGGCCGTCTGGCGCAGTCTTTCCGGCAAAGAAGCGTCCCGGATGGCGGCCAGGGCCCACCAGCCCCGCCAGACGAACGATATCGACCTGCGTGCCGGGAAGATTGTGTAGCCAGTCTTCCAGCTCTTTCAGGACCTGACCGCTCGCGGTAACGGGACGGCGCTCGGAGGTCTCTTTCACTACGCCTTCAGCATCGCCATAGACCGACGTCGAGCTGGTAAAAACAATGCGCGGTACGTGATGCGCCAGCGCGCTGTCAACTATCTCCTGCATCGCCTGCAGATAAAATGATTCACCCGGGCCGCTGCGCCGCGCGGGTAGCGTAATCACCAGCGCATCGACGTTCATCAGCGTGTCCAGATCGTCCGCATCACACACCAGTTCCGGCTCCAGACGCAGTTCAACGCCCTCAATACCGCACATGCGCGCCGCTTCAACCCCATCTCGGGTGGTCTTGCTCCCGGTCACCTGCCAGCCTTTCGCGGCTAATGACATCGCCAGCGGCATTCCCAGCCATCCTAAACCGACAATCGAGACCTTTTTCATGCGAATTCTCCTGACTCTCACTCGTCTTTCATAAGGCTACGCCAGCCCGGCAGAACACACAATTCATAGCATCAATATGAAATGAATTAATGATCAAAAAAAGCCCTTGCAATATGTCGCACAACTGGTTTAGGTTAAAAGACATCAAATGAATAAGCATTCATCGAGAATTTATATGACACGCGTTCAATTTAAACACCACCATCATCACCATCATCCTGACTAGTCTTTCAGGCGATGTGTGCTGGAAGACGTTTGGATCTTCCAGTGGTGCATGAACGCATGAAAAAGCCCCCGGAAGATCTTCTTCCGGGGGCTTTTTTTTGGACCGAATTCAGACAGGTTAAAACAGGTTAACGAGGAATAAAGAATGTTAGATAACTCACGTTTACGCATAGCTATTCAAAAATCAGGCCGTTTGAGTGACGATTCACGCGAACTGCTGGCCCGCTGCGGGATTAAAATCAACCTGCACACCCAGCGCCTGATTGCTCTGGCTGAAAACATGCCCATCGACATTCTGCGCGTGCGTGATGACGATATTCCCGGCCTGGTCATGGATGGCGTCGTTGACCTCGGCATCATCGGTGAAAACGTGCTGGAAGAAGAGCTGCTGACCCGCCGCGCGCAGGGCGAAGACCCGCGTTACTTCACCCTGCGTCGTCTGGACTTCGGCGGCTGCCGCCTGTCGCTGGCAACGCCGGTTGATGAAGCGTGGGACGGCCCGGCCGCGCTGAACGGCAAACGTATTGCCACCTCCTACCCTCACCTGTTAAAGCGCTATCTGGATCAGAAAGGCGTGCAGTTTAAATCCTGTCTGCTGAACGGTTCTGTTGAAGTGGCGCCGCGTGCGGGTCTGGCGGACGCCATCTGTGACCTGGTCTCTACCGGCGCGACGCTGGAAGCGAACGGTCTGCGCGAAGTGGAGGTGATCTACCGCTCCAAAGCGTGCCTGATCCAGCGTGACGGAGAGATGGCTGACGCTAAGCAGCAGCTGATCGACAAGCTGCTGACCCGCATTCAGGGCGTGATTCAGGCACGTGAATCCAAATACATCATGATGCACGCCCCAACCGAGCGTCTGGATGAAGTGATTGCCCTGCTGCCGGGCGCCGAGCGCCCAACCATCCTGCCGCTGGCAGGCGATCAGCAGCGCGTGGCGATGCACATGGTGAGCAGCGAAACCCTGTTCTGGGAAACCATGGAAAAACTGAAGGCACTGGGCGCAAGCTCCATCCTGGTGCTGCCAATTGAGAAGATGATGGAGTAATGGCCATGAGCTTTAACACAATCATCGACTGGAATACCTGTAGCGACGCACAGCAGCGCGAGCTGCTGATGCGCCCGGCGATTTCCGCTTCCGAGAGCATCTCACGTACCGTGGCGGAGATCCTGGATAACGTCAAAGCCCGCGGCGATGACGCGTTGCGTGAATACAGCGCGAAGTTTGATAAGACGGACGTCGGCGCATTAGAGGTTACCGAGCAGGAAATCATTGATGCCAGCAATCGCCTGGGGGATGACATCAAGCAGGCGATGGCCGTCGCGGTGAAAAACATTGATACCTTCCACACCGCGCAAAAGCTGCAGACCGTGGATGTCGAAACCCTGCCCGGCGTGCGTTGCCAGCAGGTGACGCGCCCGGTTGCGTCCGTCGGCCTCTATATTCCCGGCGGCTCTGCCCCGCTTTTCTCCACCGTGCTAATGCTGGCGACTCCCGCACGCATTGCCGGGTGTCAGAAAGTGGTGCTGTGCTCACCGCCACCGATTGCCGACGAGATCCTGTACGCGGCGAAGCTGTGCGGCGTGCAGGCGGTCTATAAAGTGGGCGGCGCGCAGGCGATATCCGCCCTGGCGTTCGGCACGGAATCCATTCCCAAGGTCGACAAAATCTTTGGCCCGGGCAATGCGTATGTGACCGAGGCTAAGCGTCAGGTCAGCCAGCGTCTGGACGGCGCGGCCATCGATATGCCTGCCGGCCCGTCTGAAGTGCTGGTGATTGCCGACAGCGGCGCCACGCCGGACTTCGTGGCCTCCGACCTGCTTTCCCAGGCGGAACACGGCCCGGACTCGCAGGTTATCCTGCTGACGCCAGATGCCGATATGGCGAAACGCGTGGGCGAAGCCGTGGAGCGTCAGCTTGCCGACCTGCCCCGCGCCGACACGGCACGCCAGGCGTTAGCGGCCAGCCGACTGATTGTGGCGCGCGATCTCGAGCAGTGCATTGCCATTTCTAACCAGTACGGTCCGGAGCACCTGATTATTCAGACCCGCAATGCGCGTGATCTGGTCGATAGCATTACCAGCGCGGGCTCGGTGTTCCTCGGCGACTGGTCACCGGAATCCGCGGGCGATTACGCCTCCGGCACCAACCACGTACTGCCAACGTATGGTTATACCTCAACCTGTTCCAGCCTGGGACTGGCGGATTTCCAGAAACGCATGACCGTGCAGGAACTCTCCCGCGAAGGGTTTGCCTCACTGGCGTCCACTATTGAAACCCTGGCCGCCGCCGAGCGCCTGACCGCTCACAAAAACGCCGTTACGCTGCGCGTTGCAGCCCTGAAGGAGCAAGCATGAACATTGAAGAATTAGCCCGCGAAAATGTCCGTCGCCTGACGCCTTACCAGTCTGCGCGTCGTCTGGGCGGTAAAGGGGATGTCTGGCTGAACGCCAACGAATATCCAACGGCGGTGCAGTTTGAGCTGTCGCAGCAAACGCTGAACCGCTATCCGGAGTGTCAGCCGAAGGCGGTTATTGAGAACTACGCGCAGTACGCTGGCGTGAAGCCAGAGCAGGTGCTGGTCAGTCGCGGCGCGGATGAGGGCATTGAACTGCTGATCCGCGCCTTCTGCGAGCCGGGCAAAGACGCGGTGATGTACTGCCAGCCGACCTACGGCATGTACAGCGTCAGCGCGGAAACCTTCGGGGTGGCGTGCCGCAACGTGCTCTCACTGGAGAACTGGCAGCTGGATCTGCAGGGGATTGCCGACAATCTCGAAGGCGTAAAAGTGGTGTTTGTCTGTAGCCCGAACAACCCGACCGGGCAGATTATTAACCCGCAGGATATCCGTACCCTGCTGGAGATGACGCGCGGTAAAGCCCTGGTGGTCGCGGACGAAGCCTACATCGAGTTCTGCCCGCAGGCGACGCTGGCTGGCTGGCTGGAGGAGTATCCGCACCTGGTGGTACTGCGTACGCTGTCGAAGGCTTTCGCCCTCGCGGGTCTGCGCTGCGGATTCACGCTGGCAAATAAAGAGGTCATCGACCTGCTGCTGAAGGTGATCGCTCCGTACCCCCTCTCGACGCCGGTTGCCGATATTGCGGCACAGGCGCTGACGCCTCAGGGGATTAACGCGATGCGCGAGCGCGTGGCGCAAATCCTGGAGGAACGTCAGTACCTGGTGACCGCCCTGAAGGATATCCCGTGCGTGGAGCAGGTGTTCGACTCGGAAACCAACTACATCCTGGTGCGCTTTACCGCCTCCAGCGCCGTATTTAAATCTTTATGGGATCAGGGCATTATCTTACGAGACCAGAATAAACAACCTTCTCTGAGTGGCTGCCTGCGCATTACCGTCGGCACCCGTGCAGAGAGCCAGCGCGTGATTGACGCCCTGAAAGCGGAGAAAGTATGACCCAGAAGATCCTTTTCATCGATCGTGACGGCACCCTTATTTCGGAGCCACCAGCTGATTTTCAGGTCGACCGATTCGACAAGCTGGCGTTTGAACCTGACGTGATCCCGGTGCTGCTTAAGCTGCAAAAAGCCGGGTACAAGCTGGTGATGATCACCAACCAGGACGGTCTGGGTACCGACAGCTTCCCGCAGGCAGACTTTGACGGCCCGCATAATTTAATGATGCAGGTGCTGACCTCGCAGGGCGTGGTGTTCGATGAAGTGCTGATTTGCCCGCACATGCCAGCCGACGAGTGCGACTGCCGTAAGCCGAAGGTGAAGCTGGTCGAGCGCTATCTGGCGGAGGATGTGCTGGATAAGACCAACAGCTATGTCATCGGCGATCGCATCACCGATATTACGCTGGCGGAGAACATGGGCATCGCGGGGCTGCGCTATGACCGCAACAACCTTAACTGGGCGATGATTGGCGAGCAGCTGACAAAACGTGACCGCTACTCGCACGTTGAACGCAACACCAAAGAGACGCAAATTGATGTGAAGGTCTGGCTGGACCGCGAAGGCGGCAGCAAGATCCACACCGGCGTGGGTTTCTTCGACCACATGCTGGACCAGATTGCCACCCACGGCGGTTTCCGCATGGAGATCGCGGTAAAAGGCGACCTCTATATTGACGATCACCACACCGTGGAAGATACCGGCCTGGCGCTGGGTGAAGCCCTTAAGCTGGCGCTCGGTGATAAACGCGGTATCAACCGTTTTGGCTTTGTCCTGCCGATGGACGAGTGTCTGGCGCGCTGCGCGATGGATATCTCCGGTCGTCCGCATCTGGAATACAAAGCAGACTTCAATTACCAGCGCGTGGGCGATCTGAGCACCGAAATGGTGGAGCACTTCTTCCGTTCATTGTCCTACACCATGGGCCTGACGCTGCACCTGAAGACCAAAGGCAAGAACGACCACCACCGCGTGGAGAGTCTCTTCAAGGCCTTCGGCCGCACGCTGCGCCAGGCAATCCGCGTGGAAGGCGACGCCCTGCCCTCATCAAAAGGAGTGCTGTAATGAACGTGGTGATTCTGGATACCGGATGCGCCAACCTTAACTCCGTAAAGTCGGCCATCACCCGCCACGGCTACGAACCGGTGGTCAGCCGTGACCCTGACGTGGTGCTGCGTGCCGACAAGTTATTTCTGCCGGGCGTAGGCACTGCGCAGGCCGCGATGGATCAGATTCGCGAGCGCGAGCTGGTCGATCTGATCAAAGCCTGTACCCAGCCGGTGCTGGGCATTTGCCTGGGTATGCAGATCCTGGGCCGTCGCAGCGAAGAGAGCAACGGCGTTGACCTGCTGGGCATTATCGACGAAGACGTGCCGAAAATGACCGACCACGGTCTTCCTCTGCCGCATATGGGCTGGAACCGCGTGTACGCCAAAGCGGGCGACAGGCTTTTTCGCGGCATTGAAGATGGCGCGTATTTTTACTTCGTGCACAGTTACGCTATGCCGGTGAACGTCAATACCATCGCCCAGTGCACTTACGGCGAGGCGTTTACCGCGGCGGTGCAGAAAGACAATTTCTTCGGCGTACAGTTTCACCCGGAGCGCTCGGGCGCCGCGGGCGCGCAGCTGCTGAAAAACTTCCTGGAGATGTGATGATTATTCCCGCGTTAGATTTAATTGACGGCACGGTTGTCCGTCTTCATCAGGGCGATTACGGGCAGCAGCGAGACTACGGAAACGACCCGCTGCCGCGTCTGCAGGATTATGCCGCCCAGGGTGCTCAGGTGCTGCATCTGGTCGATTTAACGGGTGCGAAAGATCCGGCGAAGCGCCAGATCCCGCTGCTGAAAAATCTGGTTGCCGGTGTTGATGTGCCGGTACAGGTCGGCGGCGGCGTGCGTACGGAAGATGACGTGGCGGCGCTGCTGGACGCGGGCGTGGCGCGCGTGGTGGTCGGTTCAACCGCCGTCAAAGATCCTGAGACGGTGAAGGGCTGGTTCCGCCGCTTTGGCGCCGACGCGCTGGTGCTGGCGCTGGACGTGCGCATTGACGGACAGGGTAATAAACAAGTGGCGGTCAGCGGCTGGCAGGAAAACTCCGGCGTGACGCTGGAGGCGCTGGTCGAGATGTATCTCCCTGTTGGCCTGAAGCACGTGCTGTGCACGGACATCTCGCGCGACGGCACGCTAGCGGGCTCCAACGTTTCTTTATATGAAGAAGTTTGCGCCCGTTATCCGCAGGTGGCGTTCCAGTCATCTGGCGGCATCGGTGACTTAGCCGATATCGCTGCGCTGCGCGGAACCGGCGTGAAGGGCGTGATTGTGGGCCGGGCCCTGCTGGAAGGTAAATTTACGGTGACGGAGGCGATTCAATGCTGGCAAAACGGATAATCCCTTGCCTGGACGTGCGTGACGGCCAGGTCGTGAAAGGCGTGCAGTTCCGCAACCACGAGATCATTGGCGACATCGTTCCACTGGCAAAACGCTATGCCGATGAAGGCGCAGACGAGCTGGTGTTCTACGATATTACCGCGTCCAGCGATGGCCGCGTAGTCGACAAAAGCTGGGTCGCTCGCGTGGCGGAAGTGATCGATATTCCGTTCTGCGTGGCGGGGGGGATTAAATCCGCCGACGACGCCGCCAAAATTCTCTCGTTTGGTGCCGACAAGATTTCCATCAACTCTCCTGCCCTGGCCGACCCGGAGCTGATCACCCGCCTCGCCGATCGTTTTGGCGTGCAGTGTATTGTGGTTGGGATCGACACCTGGTATGACGCCGCAACGGGCAAGTATCACGTCAACCAGTACACGGGGGATGAAAGCCGCACGCGCGTGACCCAGTGGGAAACGCTCGACTGGGTGCAGGAAGTGCAGAAGCGTGGCGCGGGCGAGATTGTCCTCAACATGATGAACCAGGACGGCGTGCGTAACGGGTATGACCTCGAGCAGCTGAAAAAAGTTCGTGCGGTCTGCCACGTTCCGCTGATTGCCTCCGGCGGCGCGGGCACCATGGAACATTTCCTCGAAGCCTTCCGCGATGCGAACGTGGACGGCGCGCTGGCCGCTTCCGTGTTCCACAAACAGATTATTAATATTGGTGAGTTAAAAACGTACCTGGCCGACCAGGGCGTGGAGATCAGGGTATGTTAACAGAGCAACAACAGGCGCAGCTGGACTGGAAAAAAACGGACGGATTACTGCCGGTGGTTGTCCAGCATGCCGTCTCAGGCGAAGTGCTGATGCTGGGCTATATGAACCAGGACGCGCTGGCGAAAACGATCGACAGTGGCAAAGTGACGTTTTACTCCCGCACGAAAGAGCGCCTGTGGACCAAAGGCGAAACCTCGGGCCATTTCCTGAATGTAGTAAGCATTACGCCGGACTGCGATAACGATACCCTGCTGGTACTGGCAAACCCCATCGGTCCGACCTGCCATAAGGGCACCAGCAGCTGCTTTGGAGAGGCGAGTCACCAGTGGCTGTTCCTGTACCAACTGGAGCAGCTGCTGGCGGAGCGTAAATCGGCGGATCCGGAGAGTTCTTATACCGCGAAGCTGTACGCCAGCGGAACCAAGCGTATTGCGCAGAAGGTTGGTGAAGAAGGCGTTGAGACAGCACTGGCCGCGACCGTGCATGACCGCGAGGAGCTGACGAACGAAGCCTCTGATTTGATGTATCACCTGCTGGTGCTGCTGCAGGATCAGGCGCTGGATTTGACGGCGGTGATAGAAAACCTTCGCAAACGTCACAAATAAAAAAACCGGGGTATATCCCCGGTTTTTTTTAATCTGCAAATCAGACCTTTGGTTTGTAGTTTCGTAAGGCGTTACGCCCCAGTACCACACCTGAACCAATCATTCCGCCAAGTAGCACGGCGAGAACCAGAATCACGGCTTTTTTCGGGCTGTCACGGCGGACAGGAAGATCCGGCTTCATAACGTAACGATAGACGTGGATTGTGTCCGGGTTTACGTTCAGATTCTGGATATCCAAGAGATTTCGCCTGGTCTGATAATAGGCGGTGGGGAAAACCAGTGGGCGCGATGCTTCGTTGTCAATCATCGATTTAAGCCCTTCGCTGCCAAGCAGGAATAATGTTTCCTGTGTGACATCCTGGGTTTGCTGGAGCTGTGGCGAAGTAATTTTCGCTGCCTCAGCGTTTTTCAGTGCCTCAGCAATCTGTTTGATACGCAGATCTTTTTGTTCCTGCGCGACCTTCTCCTGGTTTTGCAGTGAATCATTCAGGGTTTTGATCTGCTCCTTAATATTGTCCTTAAGATCAAGGGCTAGTTCTTTTGCGGTCTGCTCATCGACTTGCTGAATGTACTGCGCCAGCTGCTTCTGAGCCGCCTCTGCTGATGTACTGGTATAGGTGACGCTTAATGGCAGCGCTTGCCCTTTAACCGCAGGCTCGATGGTGAGTTTTTCAGGCACAGCCTGATTGTCCAGCGCCTGCGATAACGCTGAGAAAGATGCATTAAAACGGTCAATAGCGCGCGTTTGAATATCCAGCATTGAAGGTGCTGCGGTACCATAAAGGATATTCAATGCATTTGAATAGGGTGCTATCTGAGCCGCATCGGGTTGCGCAATAATTGCACTTGAGGTCCACTTTTCTTTAGCAACAAACAGATATCCGACAGCAAGGGCAATAAAAACAATAACAAAGGTTGCTATCATCCACTTTCCACGCCAAAGTTGCAGCATTAAATCAAGTAAATCAATTTGCTCAGGGTCATGATTTCGACCGACCTGGCTATTGTTGTTTTGCGTCATACAATCCCTAACAGATGAAAAAGGGCGGAACATAATTAAGTTTGCATAGTTTATCGATTACTGGCGATTTTTCTATAAGAATCCGATGAGTAATATCGGAAAGATAGGTTATGTAACTTACCCCCTTCGCGCTATGATAGATGCAGTGCGATGCGTTATGGCATCGGTAAGAATATAGCATTATGAGGAACGCTATGAAATTTTTGGTAACGGGTGCAGCGGGTTTTATCGGTGCAAATGTCAGTAAACGCCTCCTTGAGGCCGGACATCAGGTTGTTGGTATCGATAACCTCAATGACTACTACGATGTAAGCCTGAAGCTGGCGCGCCTGGAACTGTTGAAATCAGAGCGTTTTACTTTTCACAAGCTGGAGTTAGCAGACCGTGAAGGCATGGCTGCGCTTTTCGCTGGTGAGAAGTTTGATCGTGTGATTCATTTGGCCGCGCAGGCGGGTGTTCGCTACTCCCTGGAAAACCCCCATGCGTACGCGGACGCCAACCTTATCGGCCACCTCAACGTGCTGGAAGGCTGCCGCCATAACAACGTTCAGCATTTGTTGTATGCATCATCAAGCTCCGTATATGGCCTCAACCGCAAGATGCCCTTCTCAACTGACGATTCCGTGGATCACCCGGTTTCGCTTTATGCTGCGACCAAAAAAGCTAATGAGCTGATGTCACACACCTATTCGCATCTCTACAACCTGCCGACAACTGGGCTGCGCTTCTTTACCGTATACGGTCCGTGGGGACGCCCGGACATGGCGCTGTTTAAGTTTACCAAGGCGATGATTGAAGGAAAAAGCATTGATGTCTATAACTACGGTAAGATGAAGCGCGACTTTACGTATATTGATGACATCGCTGAAGCCATTATTCGTCTGCAGGATATTATTCCTCAGGCAGATCCAAACTGGACCGTTGAGACCGGCTCTCCGGCAACCAGCTCAGCACCTTACCGGGTTTATAACATCGGTAACAGTTCGCCTGTAGAACTGATGGATTACATCACTGCGCTGGAAGACGCGCTGGGTAAAAAAGCCGAGAAGAATATGCTGCCTCTTCAGCCAGGAGATGTTCTGGAAACCAGCGCCGATACCCAGCCACTTTATGACGCGATCGGATTTAAACCGCAAACCTCGGTTAAGGATGGGGTGAAGAATTTCGTTGACTGGTACCGCGATTTCTACAAAGTCTAAAAATAAAAAACCCGGCAACTCAGCCGGGTTTTTTACAATATAGAGCAGAGAATCAGTCACTACCAAACAGATCGCGGGTATAAACCTTATCCGCCACGTCAGCCAGCTCTTCCGCCATGCGGTTTGAAATGATGACATCGGCTTCTTTCTTAAAGGCGTCCAGATCGCGGATCACCCGTGAATTGAAGAACTGATCGTCCGACATAGCAGGTTCATAGATAATAACCTCAACGCCTTTCGCCTTGATACGCTTCATGATCCCCTGAATGGAAGAGGCACGGAAGTTATCGGAACCACTCTTCATGATCAGACGATACACACCGACCACTTTCGGCTGACGTGCAAGGATAGAATCGGAGATGAAGTCTTTACGCGTACGGTTGGCATCAACAATCGCCGAGATGAGGTTATTCGGCACCGCCTGATAGTTTGCCAGCAGCTGCTTCGTATCTTTTGGCAGGCAATAGCCACCGTAGCCAAATGACGGGTTGTTGTAGTGATTGCCAATGCGCGGGTCGAGGCACACCCCTTCAATAATCTGGCGAGTATTCAGTCCAAGGCTTTCTGCGTAGCTGTCGAGCTCATTAAAATAAGCCACTCGCATCGCCAGATAGGTATTCGCGAAGAGCTTGATCGCCTCAGCTTCAGTGGAATCGGTAAATAGCACCTGAATATCTTTCTTGAGCGCCCCTTCCTGAAGCAACGCAGCAAAACGTTCAGCGCGCTCAGAACGTTCGCCAATAACGATACGCGAAGGATGCAGGTTATCGTAAAGCGCTCTCCCCTCACGCAGGAATTCCGGCGAGAAGAAGATATTATCAATACCGAATTTTTCTTTAATGGATTTGGTAAAACCGACAGGGATGGTCGATTTAATCACCATCACCGCATCAGGGTTGATCGCGATAACGTCTTTGATTACCGCTTCTACCGTTGAGGTGTTGAAATAGTTGGTTTTAGGATCGTAGTCAGTAGGCGTCGCAATGATGACGTAATCCGCATCGCGGTATGCATCTTCTTTATCTGTCGTGGCGCGGAAATTCAGCGGTTTATTGCTGAGATAGTCCTGGATTTCTTTATCGACAATCGGCGATTTCTTCTGATTGAGCATATCCACTTTGGCTTGCACGATATCCAACGCAACCACTTCATGATTCTGAGCAATCAAAATGCCGTTAGAAAGACCGACATACCCTGTTCCGGAGATTGTTATTTTCATTCGCTAATGACTTCTGTGAGTTAACTGTACTGATGGCCGCCAGACCATCGCGATAAACATAACTGTTGGGCTTTGTACCTCCTGACAAACTGAGCTGTCAAGGCAAACCAGGAGTAATCACTGCGAGGAGGATGAGATTCAGACTACTTCGAGTAACAGGCGGCAGTTTTTGCATAAAAAAACCCGGAGGCAGGCTCCGGGTTTTGATGACAGCGAGTCAGTTAACTTATTCCATCCATTCGGTATGGAATACACCTTCTTTATCGGTACGTTTGTAGGTATGCGCACCGAAGTAGTCACGCTGGGCCTGAATCAGGTTAGCAGGCAGAACGGCAGCACGGTAGCTGTCGTAGTAGGCTACTGCCGCAGAGAAGGTCGGAACCGGGATACCGTTCTGGACAGCGTAGGCAACCACGTCACGCAGCGCCTGCTGATATTCGTCAGCGATTTTCTTGAAGTACGGTGCCAGAAGCAGGTTGGCGATACCGGCGTTTTCAGCATAGGCATCGGTGATTTTCTGCAGGAACTGCGCACGAATGATGCAGCCCGCGCGGAAGATCTTCGCGATCTCACCGTAGTTCAGATCCCAGTTGTTCTCGTCTGATGCCGCACGCAGCTGAGAGAAGCCCTGCGCGTAAGAAACGATTTTCCCCAGGTACAATGCACGACGCACTTTTTCAATGAACTCGGCTTTATCACCTGCTGGTTTAGCCTGTGGGCCAGACAGTACTTTAGATGCCGCGACGCGCTGCTCTTTCAGAGAAGAGATGTAACGTGCGAAGACAGATTCGGTGATCAGCGACAGCGGCTCGCCCAGATCCAGAGAGCTCTGGCTGGTCCATTTACCGGTGCCTTTGTTCGCTGCTTCATCCAGAATCACATCAACCAGGTATTTACCCTCTTCATCTTTTTTCGTGAAGATATCTTTGGTGATGTCGATCAGGTAGCTGTTCAGTTCGCCTTTGTTCCACTCGGTAAAGGTTTCAGCGAGCTCTTCGTTAGAAAGGTTCAGACCGCCTTTCAGCAGGGAATAAGCTTCAGCAATCAGCTGCATGTCGCCGTATTCGATGCCGTTATGCACCATTTTCACATAGTGACCGGCACCGTCAGGACCGATATAAGTCACACACGGCTCGCCATCTTCTGCAACAGCGGCGATTTTAGTCAGAATAGGCGCAACCAGTTCGTATGCGTCTTTCTGGCCGCCAGGCATGATGGATGGGCCTTTCAGCGCGCCCTCTTCGCCACCGGATACACCGGTACCGATGAAGTTGAAACCTTCAGCGGACAGTTCACGGTTACGACGAATGGTGTCCTGGAAGAAGGTATTACCGCCATCAATGATGATGTCACCTTTTTCGAGGTAAGGCTTCAGGGAGTCGATAGCTGCATCGGTACCTGCGCCTGCTTTCACCATTAACAGGATACGACGAGGCGTTTCCAGAGACTCAACAAACTCTTTAACCGTATAGAAAGGAACCAGTTTCTTGCCTGGGTTCCCGGCAATCACTTCTTCGGTCTTATCACGGGAGCGGTTGAAAACGGAGACGGTATAACCACGGCTTTCGATGTTGAGCGCCAGGTTGCGCCCCATTACTGCCATACCGACAACGCCGATCTGTTGCTTGGACATTACATACTCCTGTCAGGTGTGGATACCCCGCCGGAATGAAAGCGACGGGTTAAGTAAAAAACATGTTAACTCAAGGGAGAGGTAAGAGGGTAGCAATTGATGCACTCATCACAAAACCGCATATTTTCTAGTAAATTATCGTCTGAGGATCTCAGTATGCACCATCACGATGTAACACAACTTTCACCGTCTTAAACAAAATGGCTATGTCATTCCATAGTGTCCAGTTCTTGACGTACCAGGCATCAAAATAGACGCGTGTATCATAATCAACATCATTACGGCCACTCACCTGCCATAAGCCCGTCATGCCAGGCTTCGCCATGAGATAATAGTCAACATCATCACAGTACCGCTCCAACTCATCAGAAATAATAGGCCGTGGGCCGACAAGGCTCATTTCGCCTTTAAGCACATTAAATAATTGCGGTAATTCATCAAGGCTGGTTTTACGAATAAAACGTCCCACAGCAGTAATACGTGGATCATTCTTTAATTTAAAATCTTTTTCCCACTCAGCCCTCGCCTCCGGATCGCTATCCAGAAGCTCTTTTAACACTTCCTGAGAATTCATCACCATTGAGCGGAATTTGTAGCACGGGAATAACTTACCGTTTCGCCCTACGCGCTGATGACCATAAATGGCTGGCCCACCATCACGTGTCACTTTGTACCACAGGTAAATCATGAGTGGTAATGCGACTAACAATATTAATGAAGAGCAAACAATATCGAAAGTACGCTTAAGAAAACGAGAGGTCCTTTTGGCAAGATTGTTTTGTATCCTCAATAACATCACTTCATGGCTAAAAATGAAGGACATATCGGTATTATATAAGGGCAATCCGCGGAAAGAAGGCACAACTGTAACTGAACGACAATGGTGTTTAGATAACTCACGAAGCCATAATTGTGTTTTATCAAGCTCGGTATATTCATAGGCAAGTATATAATGAATATCTCCGGTGCGATTTAAACTCCAAATTTTCTCTGCATCTTGTATTACAGGTAGAGAGCAAACTTCAGACGTTGCAGCATCAGCATCAAAGAAAGCCACAACATTAAAACCCATCATCTCTTCACTCTGCAAGGCATTGTATGCGCCGATCGCATTTTCACCACTGCCAAGAATGACGGTTGTTTTTTTCCAGATGCCTAATTTATTGAGCAAGTGCTTTGTGAGTACACGGAAAAAGGGTACCAAAATCAGCGCAAACGACCAGCAAAATACCCAAACATAACGAGAAAACTGCCATTTTGTAAACGCAATAAGCGCCAAGTCAAACACGGCAAAAATCACAATAGTTCGAATAATTTCTTTTAATTCATACCAGAATGGTTTGCGATAAGTGTAATGACGCAAACGTATCCAAAACCATCCTACACAGACGATTGAAAGTAAGAAATGGGAAAAGAAGCGCGAGTCTAATTGTTCTTGCGGAATAAAACGATGAACCTCATTAAAAATTAAATATACGCACCCTAAAGATAGCCACAACGCTACATTGAAAAAAAATAAATCTGAAATAGCCAATAATATCTTACATAACTGTGGATTATACTTGTTATCAATACTATCCATTAAACTCACGCCCTCTAAATGGGTACCAAATAGCCAAGTTAAGCGTTCACAAGATAAACGCTTAAGGTTTACTATATTTGAAGATTTTACCCAACCTGCTTTTCGATATTAGCAAGGACAGTTTCAACAAGTTTGTATGCTGCGTCTTGAGTGTCAGCCTCTGCATAACAACGTAGCTCAGGAGCATTGCCTGAAGGGCGCAAGTGTACAATACTATTATTGTCCAATGTAATTCGAAACCCATCAGTAATATCTGAGTTCAATATCTGACAATCATTTAATCCGATATACTCCATAAACTTAACGGGGTCTGATAGTCCCAAATTAATTAATGACACGCTTGTTACAGAATCTACATTCTGTAATCTATTGGAATGGGTATAACGTGCTGGCAGTTGTGAAACAAGTTCACCAATGCCATTATCTTTTGCTCTGTAAAGTAGCATAATAGCAGGGAGGACTGCATCACGAGTTGGTAACGCTCTAAGCAAGTGCTGGTTAATAAAGACATCACTGCCCAATAAAAAACCACCATTAGCTTCAAAACCTACAACACAATCATAATTTGCAGCTAGCTCAGCAAATGCAGCAATAACATAAGGAGAACCAATTTTGGTTCGCATCACATGCTTAAAGTAATTATGTGAAGAAATGATACTATTACAACTCACAGGAACCGCTACAGCATCCGCGGTTAATTCCAGTGAACATAATAAGCCTAAAACATCACCTCGTAACCAATTTCCATTTTCATCTGAGATAAGAGGTCTGTCACCATCTCCATCAGTAGAAAATATTGCATCTAGTTGTAATTCCTTTGCCCATTTTATTGCCTTACGACTATCATCTTCACTTACTGCTTCAGTATCAATAGGAACAAATTCATCACTTCTGGCTAAACTGATAACAGTAGCACCTAAAGCATTAAACAAAGGCTTATAAAGATCCCGGCCCGCACTTGAATGCTCATAAATGCCAATACGTTTATTTTTCAGGAATGGTGTTGAAAATAACGAGGTATATCGTGCGATATAATTTTCAGCGGCAAGCGAGGAAGTCAATAACTCTTCTGTCTTAATGTATCCGAACGAAGCTTCAGCTTGAACAATAGCATTTTCATCCTCTTTAGTAATTTCACCGTCAGGTCTATAAAACTTTAGGCCATTGCGATCAAACGGGATATGACTACCCGTGACCATGATCGCAGGCACATAATCTGACATAGATTGATAAGCCAAGGCTGGAGTAGGTACAACCCCATAGAATACAGTATCAATTCCTTTGCCCTTTAGCGCCGCGGCACAAGCCTGAGCCATTTGGTAACTGCTTGGTCTATTATCAATTGCAAGTGCTATTGTATCGAACGAGAACTGTTGCTGCATTACGGTCAGGAATGAAACAGTAAAAGCAGCACAAACTTCAGGTGTAAAATCGCTAACAAGACCACGGGCACCGCTAGTTCCAAAAGCGATGCCTGAATTTTTGATAATATCTCGACTATTATAAACCTGGTTCATTTATCTCTCACTCTGAATATCCAAAACGCGTTTCCATGCGAATAATATCATCCTCGCCAAGGTAATTTCCTGACTGGATTTCAATAAGCTCTAACGGGATTACGCCAGCGTTTTCAAGTGCATGGATAGTATTAACGGGTATAAACGTTGATTCATTTTCTGAAACTAAAAAAGTCTTTTCGCCTTTTGTAACACGAGCGGTACCCGACACGACTATCCAGTGTTCTGCTCTATGCTTATGCAGTTGTGCGACAAATTTTTCACCCGGTTTAACATTTATACGTCGGACCAGGTAATTAACACCATTGTCAATTACAGTATATTTGCCCCACGGGCGAAACACTTCTAAATGCTGTACATGCTCTTTTCTGTTATTATCTTTTAGATAATCAACAATTTTTTTAACATCTTGTACTGAATCTTTATTGGCTACCAATAAAGCATCAGAGGTCTGAACAATAACTAAGTTATTTACACCAATTGTGCTAATAAAGGCGTTTTCGGAATATATGTAGTTACCTTCACTGCAGTGTGCAAACACATCTCCGTGCAAAACATTCTTTTGCTGATCTTTTTTTGATATATCCCATAATGAAGACCACGATCCGACATCTGACCAGCCGGCATCCATTGGTACAACCGCTGCATGCTGTGTATGTTCCATGACTGCATAGTCTATGGAATCACTTGGGCATGCAGTAAAGGCCTCTTTATCGATACGAATAAAATCCAGATCCGGGTTGATATATCCTACAGCTTTCTGGCAAGCATCATATATATCGGGTGATAGATGTTTTAATTCATGCAGATAAGATTTTGCACTGAATAAAAACATTCCGCTATTCCAGTAATATTGCCCTGATTCAATATAATCACGTGCAGTATCATAATCTGGTTTTTCAACAAATTCCGCTACAGCAAATGCATCGCCCCCAATTGCATCACCTCTACGAATATAGCCATAACCCGTTTCAGCATGTGTTGGGACTATACCGAACGTGACTAACTTACCGAGAGCAGCCAGAGATTCAGCATGATTAATAGCCCCGATAAAGGCTTTGTCATCCTGGATGACGTGATCCGCAGCCAGAATCAGCAAGAGCGGATCTTCCACATCTGAATTTTGGAGAGCACAAAAGGCGGCAAGGGCAATAGCAGGCGCTGTGTTACGCCCAACAGGCTCAAGAATAATATTATTAGCTAGTTTATCAAGCGCACGAAGTTGTTCAGCAACGAGGAAGCGATGTTTGTCGTTACAGATGACAACTGGATCACTAGCTAAAAGTGGAGACAGCCGTCTGATGGTATTTTGTAACATCGAATATTCACCCTCTACAGTTAAAAACTGTTTCGGATGATGTTCACGCGAAAGTGGCCACAAGCGACTACCCGTCCCCCCCGCCATAATTACTGGTACTAATTTAGACATTTAATAAACCATTATTAACGTTTAATAATTTTCTCTGTAGTGAAAAGACTCCACTTTTCATCTACAAAGTTTCTGAATTCCTGATCAAATCTTGCACGCGAAAATCTTTCGGCATTTTCTCTACATGCATTAGGTGTGAATAGTGATTGTGTCTTCTCAAACTCATCGATTGCGTCCTGCAATGAAGTAACTGTCTGTTGCTTAAATAAAATACCTGTTGGATTTTCGATACCCACCGGTCGAACGGTTTCCAAAGCACCACCTTTGCCAAATGCAATGACTGGTGTCCCACAGGCCTGAGCTTCAACAGGAATTATTCCAAAATCTTCTTCTGCTGCAAACACAAACGCTTTCGCATTCTGCATATGTTCTTTTAAAACAGAAAATGGCTGGTATCCAAGCAAAGTTATATTATCTTTTACCTTGCTTTGTATTTTCTTCATTTCAGGTCCATCACCAATAACTATCAATTTCTTATCTGGCATTTGGCTGAAAGCTTCGACAATGAGATCAATACGCTTATACGGAACCATACGAGAGGCAGTAAAGTAATAATCCTGCTTTTCGTTATTTACTTCAAAATTTTCAACATCTACAGGTGGATATATTACAGAAGCTTCTCGTCCGTATACTTTTTTTATTCTACGTGCAATGTATTGTGAATTAGCAATAAAGTGATCAACTCCATGAGCTGTACGATAATCCCAAATCCGTATTTTGTGAAGAAACCATTTAGCTAACCACCCTTTAACGCCAGTATTCAGACCAGACTCTCGCAGATATTGATGCTGTAAATCCCATGCATATCTGATTGGAGAATGAACATAGCTAATATGTAGTTGATCTGGCCCTGTAATAACTCCTTTCGCAACAGAATGAGCACTGCTAATGATAATATCTGCTTCAGAAAGATCCAACTGCTCAATAGCTAATGGCATCAATGGAAGGTATTTCTGATAGTATTTTTTAGCTTTTGGTAACTTTTGAATAAATGATGTCGTTGCATGTTTTCCCAGAAAATTCTTTCTTTGTTCTTCTGTTAAGAAATCAACAACTGAAAAAAGTTCAGCTTCAGGAAAAGCATGTAATATCGCTGATGAGACCTGTTCAGAACCCGCGTAGCTTAATAACCATTCATGAACAAGAGATATTTTCGCCTCATTTAGTTTCATTGCATGCCTCTTTAAATGCCATTTCGATCTTATTTATAACGTTTTGCCAAGTAAACTTTTGGGCACGAATAAGGCCTTCAGAGATTAATTGCTCGCGTAGTATCGAATCATTAACTAATTTTGTAATGCCATCTGTAATAGCATCTACCGAAGTAGGTTCTACCAGTATAGCAGCGTTTCCTGCGACCTCTGGCAAGGATGAAGTAGTTGAAGTTAATACGGGGACACCACAAGCCATAGCCTCAACTACTGGTAATCCAAATCCTTCATATAATGAAGGGAAAACTAACCCTTTCGAGCCTTTATATAATGATGGTAAGTCATGGTCGGAAATAAACCCCAAAAAATTAACACGCTCACCTAACCCACACTCCATTATTAGTTTTTCTAAATTATCGCTTGGATTTCCTGAAAAAACGAGTTTAATAGAAGGATTAATTTCTGCTTTAGCAAAAGCGGAAATTATACGGTGCTCATTCTTATGAGTTTTCCTATTTCCAATGCATAATAGATATTCATATCCAAGTTCCATTGGTCGGACATCAATATTAAATTCCTCAGAAACGCCATTAAATACAGTTATAATTTTATCCGGTTCAACACCTGACCACTTTGCTATTCTTTCTTTAGAAAATTCAGAAACCGTGAAAATCTTATAGGCTTTATGACATCCACGCTTAATAAAATAATTATAAAATAATTTTTTAAAAAAAGATGAGTTATCATCTATATCAAGATGATTTAAATCATGAATTGTCACAATATACCTTTTTGAGGAGAATAAAGGAGGTATATAGCCAGGAAGAAAAATCAAATCGGCTTTATTAAGTAAGGCAATATTAATAGCCAAGCCCAAGGGAGCTATAGGAGAAGCACATTTTTTATATATTTTTTTGAGAGATATATCCGGGAGTCTTTTAGCGATCTCATCAGTAAAACGCCCAATCCCGCCCATGTTAGACCAACTAACATCCATAAATATTTTTTTATTATTCATTAGTATTGAACCTGTTGTTGGTTAGGTTAAGAAAAGGTATTAATGCAAGAACCGACCAATAAAAAATTGAAAAAGTTGATGATGAAGGGGCAGAACTTAACGCAGCACTTATAAAGAAAGCGACTCCAAGCAAAAAATAGATTCTTAAATGAGTATAGTTTCGATGTGAACCATATTTTTTATCCAAAAAAACCGAAGAATAAAATTGGCTTGCCATATAGAACATATTTATAAATAAACCAACAATACCAGTTTCGAGTGCCATCCAGAAAAAGTAGTTATCAGTATTCAGTCTATTATCTTTTTCTGAAAGCATATTTCCAGAACCTTGTGTGCCTAAGCCTATACCTGATGGATGCTCTGAAAGATAACTCAATGAATTTATCGCCATATCTATTCGTCCCTGTGTCGATCCACGAGAACTCTGCGAGGAGTCTGTAAACCTGCCCACTAAGGTATCAATATAATTGTCAAAGATATTTGTGGACACGACCAGAATAGGTATAAAGATCACAAATAACGTAATACCGCTTAGTAGCATCTTTCGATTTGAAATAATGTAAAAAGCATAGATGATAACCGCAACAAGGATAGCCCCTCTTGTTAGGGTCATACAGATTGCAGTAAAAATAACCAAGCTAACAATTAGCATCCATGTCCTTTTATATCCTTGCGAAAAACACTCCATACATAACAAGATACCTAGCGCCAACATATATCCGAAATTCAGTGCATCGCTAAAGCCACCAGTGGCCCGAATCATTCCATCATAGCTGTTAATAAGATTTAATTGATCACCAGCATAATGCTCATCATAACCAAGTAATTTAACGAACTCACCTTTCATTAACACATCGATAATCGATATGACGGCAACAGCAGACATTAAAAGGATAATATAGACAACAATTTTTTTAACATTTAACGATTCTGGGTACGATACGTTCAATATTGCTAAAGAGATGAAGACTGCGGGGAATAAAATATAACTTCTAGCTCCCATTATTGCTTGTACTTTGTCAGATGAAAAAATAATCAATGCTGCAACCCATGAAATTAATGCTATCCATACAAAGATGGTAAAAATCAGTGATACAGGAGATTTTTTTCTATCAATGACAAAACGCAAAAGTACAGATAATACAAACAGTGCGTTCAACACATCTCTAAGGATGGCACCAGGAGGAAATGGCAAGATTCCGACCATCCATGAACTGATGTATGGAGAAAATAAATTAATACATAATATCGCAGCAAAGAATATATTCATATAACTACTATTTTAATTTTGTAAGGTTAAATACCGAGACGCGGTGTGCCGCCATTTTTACTACGAATGTATTTAATTAATGCATCATAGCCTCTCCGTTTCAAGATATACCCCAAAAAGGCATGTATATAGAAAAACTTTTCATTTGAGAATCCGATTTTACGGAAGCTATTTATCATTTTTAAATAGACTAAAAATGGTAGATTAAGTTGATCGCGGATATAAGGATAGAAATAGTTGGCTAAGTCCTTTTTAATCCCATCATAAACCCCATCTATTTTTGTTGCATCTTCGATATGTTTTGCGATAAGGAGAAGTCCCTCAACCATATGTATTCGCCCCTCAGGTTTATAACCACCCGGGGTGAAAATGCCTTTTTCTGTTCCTGCATTCCCAAAATCTGGAGCCTCTGTATCTCGGGATAAAGTAATAACATCGCTGAAATAGTAACCCTGTCCTTCAGCCATGAGCATTCCAGCAAGATACATTTGATAATACAAACGGCCATCAAATTTATCACAAGATAATTTATTTGCTTTTTCAGCGTTAACAATAAAACCGGAAATTACACCAACTCTTCGGAAGAAAAATTTAATGGCCTCAGCACCAGGTTGGAATAATGTATCTTGTGTTAAATGACGGACGGTATCACATAATTCATTCGGGTTTTCCTTAAACCAGCCATAAGCACGAGTAGCCAATACGATTTCAGGATTAGCTTTCAAGACACTAACGATTTTTGATAATGCTCCTTCTGCCAGAAGATCGTCGTTACCCATAATCATACAATATTTACCAGTAGCAGAACTTATGCAATTTTTTAAGTTTTTATCATAACCAAGATTATCTTTATTTAAATTAAGATGTAAGTTTGTTCTATTGTTTTTTATTTTATATTCTTCAACAATATGAGCTATTTGTTCCCTTTGTGGAGACTTGTCTTCACAAAGAATCACCTCAAAGTCTGTATTATTAATAGCATAATCTTGGTTATATATGCTTTCCAATAAAGGCTCTAAAAATTCTGCGCGATTATATGACGGTATACAGATACTGATAAAAACATTCATGTTAAAATACCTTAAGAACTTTAGCGGGGATCCCACCAATTAAACTTGGTTTACTAACTTTCAATCCTTTAACAACTGAATTAGCAGCAATCACACTGCCATCAGATATTTCACTTCCTGCCAAAATAACGGCATTATCACCAATCCAACAACAATTCCCGATTTTTACAGCTGCTGCATCTCCTAAAATTTTTGTGGCAGGAGGAGCAAATTCATAATGATCTTTTTTATAACTTCCATGGCTGTGATCTCCAATGTATACTTTACTTCCAATAAGTATATCATCGCCAAGAGTTATTTCATCAGCGCATGAAATATGAACATTATCACTTAAGCATAATCGTTTGCCAATATTCATTCGTGGATCTAGACATTGCTCACCGTAATAATATACAGCCTCTATCCAACAATTGTCGCCGATTCGCCCATCTATCCATCTGGTGTCACCATCTTTATTCTTATTATAAGGCTTAACATTGAGTTTAAAGTTTTTCCCAACCGTTTTGAATTTATGCCCAGTGATCATATTAAAACAAAGCGCATTTAATTTTCGTTTACACTTCGATGCAAGAAAAATAAGGCTAA
Organism: Enterobacter sp. EC_50; assembly: GCF_019584525.1. NCBI lineage: Bacteria > Pseudomonadati > Pseudomonadota > Gammaproteobacteria > Enterobacterales > Enterobacteriaceae > Enterobacter > Enterobacter sp. EC_50. The sequence goes on from NZ_VDAF01000011.1 coordinate 28,645, forward strand.
TCAATTTTATACGTAATTTATAACCAATCATATACCAACCTTATTTGATTAACTTTTTTCTCTTTAAAATTCATTGCACATAAATGGATTGTTTTTAATTTAATGTACCTGTTAGCAATGACTCAATTGCTTCTACTTGTGATAATGATGAGCATTTTTTTTGAGCTCCATTTCTGCTGGAATTTTTCATTACTGTTAATTCAGAAACAGATATTTTTAAAAAATTAACTATAGCATCTGCCAGTGCATTAGCACTAATGTTGTCAGCAAGAAAACCATTTTCCCCGTTAATTATAAGATCTTCGGCCACACCAATTTTAAATGAAATAACAGGCGTGCCGGACATTAAAGCTTCGTTTATCATCATCGGTCCTGCATCCTCAACGGAGGAACAAATGAATCCATCAGCAATGTTATATAGATATGGATATTTAGTCTTATCATGGATAAAATCAATATTGACTAATGATACATCTTCTATAATCATATTTTGAGACTGGGCGCCAACAGTTAAAATAGTTACATTTTGCAAAAGTTCTGGATAAGTTTTTTTAATATATTCTAGCGATTGCTGAACATACTTAACGCCTTTTCTTGGATCATTTAATGACTGAGCTCCTAAAAAAATAACCCGATTTTTTTCCGGAATGCTAATGCCGAGATGCTTACTTGCTATGTGTGCCGGTCGTGGAGTAAAAATAGTTTCATCAATGCCAATCAGCGCTTTTTTCATTCCATGCCTGGCTTTTATTGCACTCATCGAACAGCGCTCATCTAGCCATTTACTTGCAGATAAGTAAAAACAGTCCATTTCTGAATAATATTTTTTTCTGTTATTGAGCACACGCTGTGGCATTTTTATAAGTTTAGGATACAGCATTGCAGGACAATTTTTACATTCACTTTTAAAGCCTTCACATTGCCACGGATAATGGCAACCACCAGTGATCATCCCTGCATCCATAAGGTAGAAAGCGATTGGACATTGATAATATCTTTGTATTTTGTGCAGGTCCTTATCAGAGAGAAAATCAGCTACATAGTATACAATTATCAAATCAGGCTTTTGTGTGTATTTCTTAAATATGTCATTAACGCTGAATGTTGTGTTATATATTAGATAGGTTTTATCTTCATTTATATCACGATTAACAATCAAACGGCGAAGTAATTTATTTATAAAACTAAATATCTTTCTTTTAGTTTGTGATAGCTCGATAACATCAGGGTCATTTGATGTTTTATCTAATACACACATTACAGAGTCATGATTATATTTTTTAAGGTTTGTATGTGTACGATAAGCGCCATAGAATGCACCTTTGCTATCACCGGTCGACAAATGTAAGATTTTCATTTTCCATCTCACTGATTTAAATATTAATATTTTTTAAATTAACTTTAGCTATCGCTTGAAAAATATAATTACGTAGAACCAATACCCCAACGGACAAAACAACAAAATTTATTAGCGGAGACCCAAATATGTAAGCATATTTATAATCAGAAAATAAAGAGAAACGCTTTATACTCTCAAAAATAAGCGTTGACAATAATAATATAAAGAATGTTAGAAGGGTCAATGTTATCACAAAAGAGCCCATTTCTTTGTGAAGACAATAACCACCCCATATAAGAAGAAATAGAACGGTATGAATTAGATAGAAAATACTAGACCAATGTGGACCAAAATACTTAGCAATAATTATTGTCAATGGAATTGTTAATGCTGAATAACTAGCATATGCATAAAAATGATATTTTAACTTTCCAATAGAGTATAACAGAATGAATATAAAATTCATTATACCGGCAAAAAAAGTAGCTGACACGAGCCATTTAGCATAAAGATTTACGGTAATGCCTAACTCATCGTTTTTAAGCCACAAGGCAATCAGTTCATTACCAAACACATTCATATACGGAACTAATGGTGCAAGGAGAAGAACATATGCGATAGAACTATAGCTGAACAATGATATGAATTGCTTTCCGTTTTTTTCTTTTATTAACGCACTCAATCGTGGCAATAAAATTTGTGACAAGGGAATAACTAGAGTCAAGATTACCGCACTAAGTTGGCCACCGATTTGGTATTGTGTGTAATTTGTTAATGTTGTATATGTCGATAAAGCTATCTTATCAACTTGACTTGCTATAACCCATATCATTGATAAGCCTGAAAGTTGTAGAGAAAACTTTATTACTTTTCCAAATGAAAGATCATCGTCTTCATATAGGCTATTATTATTGTCTTTTTCTTCCAGTTGCTTATTATGTTTGCGCATAACGTAGTAAACACAATAAGCCGTAACGATGACGTCTAAAACAGATAAAGCCAGCAATACTTTAAAGAAAGCAGCTAATGAATTCGAGTAATAGGCAAGAACAATATAACCGCCACCATAAAAACAAGTTGTATAGACCATTCCCCATAGGGCTATGAGATCTTGCCTTTCCATTCCATTTATGAAACTTTGTAAATAAGATCGCAAATATAATAGTGCTAAAATTATACCTATCAATTTTATGCAAAATAATGTTTCGTTGTTAGATAAAGTTGTTTTCAACCAATCATTTACTATAAATAGTGAGAAATAGTTAAAAATAAATGCAACTATGCAAGCAATAAAAACAAAGCCACAAAAGACTCTCAAAAACAAACTAATTACTTTAGCGAAACTTACGAGTTGATACTTATTTGTCGCTATTAATTTCACAAATGTTCCACTGATACCTGCATCTAACAACCCCATAAGTGTTATAAGCATAGTAAAGAATGAAACTATTCCATATCGCTCCGTGCCTAATAATCCTATAATCAAAGGTACTAACAATAACGGAAATGCAGCTCGATATAATTGAGATGCATATAGTATAGATATTTTTTTGAACATACCAACTCACAAAGTATCAACTCGTCTTTTCTTTCTATCGGAAGAAATCAGTTATATTGGAGCATATATAATCAACTTGTTCTAAAGTTAATTCATAAAATAAGGGAAGGCGCAGCAAGTTGTCAGTGAACAAATCGCTATTTTTTAAGTTTACATCTTCGTTAGTAGATAAATAAAAATCACTTTTATTTAATGATAAATAATGGAAAACAGCATGTATACCATTATCCTTCAAATGTTTAATTAAATCAGTACGAACGTTGATATTGCTGCATACGATATAAAACATATGAGCATTGTTAGTGGCATACTCAGGAACCACAGGTAGATTGATAAGTCCTAGCTGTGCAAGTGGTGTTAATTTTTCTTGATAACGTTGCCAAAGCTCTTTACGTTTGTTCTGAATATCATCCATATTTTCGAGTTGTGCATATAAATAAGCAGCGTTGATATCAGAAGGGAGAAATGAAGAACCAATATCAACCCAGCCATATTTATTAACCTCACCTCTGAAAAATGAAGATCTGTTAGTCCCCTTTTCACGAATTATTTCGGCTCGTTTGACATATTTGTCATCATTAATAACAAGCATGCCGCCTTCACCAGAAATTATATTTTTTGTTTCATGAAACGAAAACGTTCCAAATGCTCCAATACTTCCCAGTGGGCGTTCCTTATAATATGAATCAATCGCTTGAGCAGCATCTTCGACAATAGGAATATTATATTGCTTAGATATAGCCAATAATTTATCCATATCACATGCAATTCCAGCATAATGAACTACTACTATCGCTTTTGTTTGTGGTGTAATTAAAGCACGTATTGAGTCTGGATCAACATTTGGATTGTTAGTATAGCTATCAGCAAATACAACTTTTGCTCCTCTTAATGAGAAAGCGTTAACAGTCGATACAAATGTATACGAAGGTGCAATTACTTCATCTCCTGGTTTAATGTCCAGCAATATTGCTGCCATTTCAAGTGCGTCAGTACAAGAAGTAGTAAGTAATACTTTTTTAAAATTGTATTTTTTTTCAAAGAACTCGTGACATTTCTTAGTAAATTTTCCGTCCCCTGAAATCTTTCCGTCTTTTGCAGCTTGTGCAATATAAACTAATTCATCCCCATGTAAATAGGGTTTATTGAATGGAATCATTTTTTTTCCTTTATTTTAAATCTGCAAAACTGCCAGCTTTCATATCTTTGACAGAAAGTATTATTTCATTTTCGTCTAAAGGCCACTCGATATTTAACGTGGGATCGTTCCACGCAATACTTCTTTCTGCTGTGGGTGCATAATAGTCAGTAGTCTTATATATAAACTCTGCATTATCGCTTAATACGGCAAAACCGTGTGCGAAACCTTCAGGAATCCATAACTGTCGTTTGTTTTCTGCAGATAATATAACGCCAACCCACTTACCATAAGTTTCTGAATCCGGCCGGATATCTACTGCAACATCAAAAACTTCACCTACAATGCAACGGACCAATTTTCCCTGCTCATGAGGCCCAGTCTGATAATGTAATCCACGCAATACTCCTCGTTTTGATCTGGAATGATTATCCTGAACAAACGTAAGGGTACGACCGACACAGGCCTCAAGTTTCGTATGATTGTAGCTTTCATAAAAGAAGCCTCTGTCATCACTAAACACTTTTGGCTCAATCAATAATACGTCAGGAATATTTGTTTTGATAACATTCATTACTAGTAGCCTTTAATCATTTTGTACAAATATTGCCCATAAGCATTCTTTGATAGCGGAACAGCTAATTTTTTAACTTGCTCAGCATTTATAAATCCTTTGCGGTAAGCAATTTCTTCTGGACAAGAAACTTTAAGGCCTTGACGCTCCTCAATAGTGGCAATGAAGTTACTGGCTTCAATCAAACTCTGATGCGTCCCCGTGTCCAACCAGGCATAACCGCGCCCCATCATTGCTACAGACAAACGTCCTTGCTCCATATAAATTCGATTGATATCAGTAATTTCAAGCTCGCCCCGCGCGGAAGGCTTCAGGTTTTTAGCCAGTTCTACAACATCGTTATCATAGAAATATAATCCGGTGACCGCATAATTACTTTTCGGTTCTAGCGGTTTTTCTTCAAGGCTGATGGCAGTTCCATTCTTATCAAATTCAACGACACCATAACGTTCAGGATCGTTAACGTGGTATGCGAATACGGTCGCACCACTTTCTCGATTGACCGCCGTTTCCATTAATTTAGGCAGATCATGTCCGTAAAAAATATTATCGCCGAGTACCAACGCGCAGTCATCATTTCCGATAAAGTCTTCACCGATGATAAATGCCTGGGCTAAACCATCCGGCGAAGGCTGAACCTTATAATGTAGATTTAAACCCCATTGGCTGCCATCACCCAGTAATTGCTCAAAACGAGGTGTATCCTGCGGAGTGCTAATGATCAAAATATCACGAATACCCGCTAACATTAGCGTTGAGAGCGGGTAATAGATCATTGGTTTGTCATATATGGGCAACAATTGCTTGCTGACAGCCATGGTCACTGGATATAAACGGGTACCAGAACCACCAGCTAAAATAATGCCTTTACGGGTTTTCATTTCATTATCTCTTTATACGCAAAAGTACCCAGTGACGGGCACTAACATTATATTCAGATTGCTGTCGCAGCAAACAATTCATTCAGCATACGTTTAACTCCTTTCTCCCAATTGGGAAGAACAAGCCCAAAGGTACGCTGGAATTTTTCATTATTAAGACGAGAGTTATTTGGTCGGCATGCAGGGGTTGGGTAAGCGCTGGTTGGTACTTTATTTAACTGCTTGATTGCAAGTGCAACATCAGCTTTTCTGGCTTCGGAAAATACCAGTGCAGCATAATCATACCATGTAGTGACACCACTCGCTACGAGGTGATAAAGGCCAGCAACTTCCTGATTTTTCTGTGCAATCCGAATAGCATGAGCGGTACAATCCGCCAATAATTCTGCACCGGTAGGCGCACCAAACTGATCGTTAATGACGGAAAGTTCAGTTTTCTCTTTAGCCAAACGTAACATGGTTTTTGCAAAGTTATTGCCTTTGCCAGCATAAACCCAACTGGTACGAAAAATAAGGTGCTTTGGACAATGCTCTTGTAATGCTCTTTCACCGGCCAGTTTCGTTTTGCCATAAACATTTAATGGTGCAGTGGCATCTTCTTCAAGCCAAGGCGCATCACCGGTACCCGGAAAAACGTAATCAGTTGAGTAATGCACAACCCACGCGCCTATTTCAGCAGCAGCTTTGGCAATAGCCTCTACGCTTGTGGAGTTAAGCAATTGTGCAAAGTCCACTTCGGATTCAGCTTTATCCACAGCAGTGTGTGCAGCAGCGTTCACAACCACATCTGGACGTATTTTTCGTACGGTTTCAGCAACACCTTCAGGATTACTAAAGTCGCCACAGAAATCGGTAGAATGCACATCAAGGGCGATAATATTTCCCAGGGGCGCGAGTGCCCGTTGTAGCTCCCAGCCTACCTGACCATTTTTCCCGAACAACAGAATATTCATTATTTACGTTCTCCATAATTCTGCTCAATCCAGGTTTTATAAGCCCCGCTTTTTACGTTTTCCACCCAATCGATATTGCTCAGATACCACTCCACCGTTTTACGAATGCCGCTTTCGAACGTCTCCTCAGGCTTCCAGCCCAGTTCAACGCCAATTTTATGTGCATCAATCGCATAGCGACGGTCATGCCCCGGACGGTCAGCAACATACGTAATCTGATTGCGATATGACCCCTCTTTAGGCACTATCTCATCAAGCAGATCGCAAATCGTATGCACTACGTCCAGGTTCTGCTTCTCATTATGGCCGCCAATATTATACGTTTCACCCGGTTTTCCTTGAGTAACAACGGTGTAGAGTGCACGCGCATGATCTTCTACATACAACCAGTCACGAATCTGGTCACCCTTCCCATAAATAGGCAGTGCTTTGCCGTCCAGCGCATTCAGGATGACCAGCGGGATCAGTTTTTCCGGGAAATGGTACGGGCCATAGTTATTCGAACAGTTGGTGACGATAGTCGGGAAACCGTAGGTACGCAGCCAGGCACGCACGAGATGGTCACTGGAGGCTTTCGACGCTGAGTAAGGGCTGCTGGGCGCATACGCGGTAGTTTCAGTGAAGAGTGGCAGCTCAGTTGATGCCGGATGCTCATCCGGATGTGGTAAATCACCATACACTTCGTCGGTAGAGATGTGATGGAAACGGAAGGCGTTCTTCGCCTGCTCATCCAACGTTGACCAGTATGCACGAGCGGCTTCCAGAAGCACATAAGTGCCAACGATATTGGTTTCGATAAAAGCAGCCGGGCCGGTAATTGAACGATCGACGTGACTTTCAGCGGCCAGGTGCATCACCGCGTCAGGCTTATGCTTTGCGAAAATACGATCCATGGCATCTTTGTCACAAATATCCGCATGCTCAAAAACATAGCGGTCGCTATCGCTGACTTCACTAAGCGACTCAAGGTTGCCGGCATAGGTCAGCTTGTCCACGTTGACGATGTCGTCCTGGGTATTTTTAATAATATGTCGTACAACCGCTGAGCCGATAAAGCCGGCCCCGCCCGTCACAAGAATTTTCACGTTATCTGTTCCGTATGTTGGAAATGTCTGGATACTGCCGCTCTGAAACCTGAGTACTTATTAACTGACGGTTTCAGAAATTGAGCACGCTACCGCCCCTGGCTTAACAGCTACCAATGCACTGAGCGATGTTTGATTAAATGATTTTTTCTTGTCTGGATACAGACAAAAAACTGGCGTTAATTGTCGTCCTAAACGACCTCAGAAACAAGCACAAATCGCTACAAAGCTGTCGAGATTTAAATCACATAACCCTATGTAATCATTACATTAATAACAAAAAACGGCAGCCATCATTTTGGTTATAGATTAATACACCAAAATAATGACTGCCGCTTGTTCAATTTGTGGCAGGAATATCAGTCGTTAGCCAGCAACTTCTCAATCCGGTTTCTAAACTTCGCCCCTTCCTTCAGGTTGCGCAGTCCATAGTTCACAAACGCCTGCATATAGCCCATTTTCTTACCGCAGTCATAGCTCTCACCGGTCATCAGCATCGCGTCAACAGACTGTTTTTTCGCCAGCTCGGCAATCGCATCGGTGAGCTGGATACGATCCCAGGCGCCTGGCTCGGTTTTTTCCAGTTCCGCCCAGATATCGGCATTCAGAACATAGCGACCCACCGCCATCAGGTCAGAATCCAGCGTCTGCGGCTGATCCGGTTTTTCGATGAACTCAACGATGCGGCTCACCTGCCCTTCCGTCTCCAGCGCTTCTTTCGTCTGAATTACGGAGTACTCGGAGAGATCGCCTTTCATGCGCTTCGCCAGCACCTGGCTGCGGCCCGTTTCGTTGAAACGTGCCACCATTGCCGCCAGGTTGTATCGCAGCGGATCGGCAGACGCGTTATCAATAATAATATCTGGCAGCACAACGATGAACGGGTTATCACCCACCACCGGACGGGCACAAAGAATAGAGTGTCCCAGACCCAGCGGCTGCGCCTGACGCACGTTCATGATGGTCACGCCCGGCGGACAAATAGACTGCACTTCCGCCAGCAGCTGACGCTTAACGCGCTGCTCAAGCAACGCTTCGAGTTCGTAAGAGGTGTCGAAGTGGTTTTCTACCGCATTCTTGGATGAGTGCGTAACCAGGACGATTTCTTTGATCCCTGCAGCAACAATCTCGTCGACAATGTACTGAATCATTGGCTTGTCGACGATCGGCAGCATCTCTTTAGGAATGGCTTTTGTGGCGGGCAGCATATGCATGCCCAGGCCTGCTACCGGAATGACTGCTTTCAAATTAATCATTATTTCTTCCACCTTAAAATGGTTGACGAATTATAGCTCTTAAACCTGTTTTCGCCAGCATGATTTGCCGTAATCCTGAAGCAATGTTACGCCTTAGCATCACATATTTCTGTAGTTGTAATCTGATTCGATCGCGCTTATATGCCAGGAATCGTCTTAAAACAGATTATTGTCGATTATCTGTGCGGCAGCGCAAAGTTCAGTCTTTCCACATTCACCACCTGCTGGTCGACCCGGTCAATATCCACCGAGCTTTGCCCCTTCTCGTTCACAGCTTTGATGTTCGCCAGCGACAGCAGCGTCTCGTCTTTCGCCATAAATTTACCTCGTACATCTTTGCGCAGATCGAAGTTGATCTTCAGGGCAGGACCCACGGCGGCTTCCTGCATCACATTGATATTACGTAAGAAAAGATGCTGCGGCTTGTTGTGCAGTTCCAGCGTTGCGCGCTGCATTTCCACATTGGTAATCGCCACAAACGACGTCGCATTACCGGATGAAATCTGTATTCCGCGCAATTTATAGGCGAGCTGGCGGTTATCGAGATGAATATTATTGAGCTTGAAGTTCTGCGGGATGGACAAATAATCGCCTTTTATGACCCCATAGCCGATTAACATTCCCGCGCTGTTGACCATGTCGACATTATCAATAATGAAATTATCACAGCCATAAATCGCCACCGTGGCGTTGTCTATTCCCGCCTTTTTACTGAAGTCGGGAGTAATATTTTTGGCCTTAATATTGCGGATAACAAAGTGTTTCCCGTTTTCCACGTGCACCAGCTGGCGACAGTTGCTGCCGGTGATGTTGGCCACCACGAAGTTCTTAACGGTTTGCTTTTCCGGGTAGTCGTTGTCGTAGGTGCTCCCGGCAAGGCCAATGCCGATGCCCCAGTTGATCTTGCCGTTGGTGCAGTTGATGTTGTCGATGACATGATCGGAGATCAGGATATTGCGATCGTTGATGGCGACGTTCCATTCGATCGCATCGCCCTGCAGATGGCTAAATTTGCTGTTGGTGATGCGGGCGCCGTCCACCTGGTTATGGAATCCCTGGCGCAGGATGGCGTAATTGGCCTGACTTACGCTGATGTTATCAATCACCAGATTGCGCATCACGCTCGGTTTCTTACCGCCGATGTAGATTTGCGTCACAGGACCAAAACCGCTCATGGCCAGCCCTTTAATTACGCAGTCGGAGCCACGTACATCGAGAGTGATATTCTCTGTCCGTCCCTCGCCTTCCCCTATCACTTTGCTGCCTTGCTGCAGAACAAAGCGGCCGCGGCCATTGCCGGTTAACGCCCCGCGGATCAGCAGCGTTTTACCGTCGGGAATGAAAATACCCGTGTTGATGTTTTCACAGGTCAGCCCGGCAGGGACAACGACCGTGTCCCCGTCATTAAACGCCTGCTTAAAGGCCGCGATCCAGTCGTTGTTATTGTACTGTTTAACAGAGACCGTTCTTCCACTCGCCGCCCGCGCAATGCGGGACGACAGCAGCGGCGTAGCCGCCAGAACGGACAGAGACGAGACAAAGGTGCGTCGGGTAATCTTTTTCAGCATACATCCTCGGCGTTACAACGTTTGCAGCAGGCTGGCTAACTGACGGTTAATCACCTGCTGGTTAAAATCGGCTTCAACTTTTTGTCGGGCATTATGGAGCACGGGCTCCAGCGCCTGCTGGTCGATATCGCTGAAGGCAGCTAAGCGATCGGCGAGCGCCATGGCGTTATTCTCCGGCACCAGCCAGCCGGAATGGTCAGACTTAATGAGCTCCGGGATCCCGCTGTGCAGGGTCGAGACCACCGGTATACCCACGGCCATCGCCTCCATCAGCGCCACCGGAATGCCTTCCATATCGCCATCGGCACCCGTTACGGAAGGCAGCAGGAACACATCAGCCTCATCGAGCATGGCCTTGACCTCGTGGCTCGGCTTGAAGCCCGGCATCTCTACGACATCTTCCAGCTGATACTGTTCGATAAGCGTGCGCAGACGACGCTCCCACGGCCCAATCCCGAGAATGCGGTAGTGGAAATCCACCCCGCGTGCTTTGAGCTGGCGGCAGGCTTCAATCGCCACATGCAGGCCTTTCTTCTCGGTCAGACGCGCGACGGAGATGATCTGCAGCGGCTTGCCCGGCACCTTCACCGGACGGCGGGTAAAGCGCGTTAAATCCACGCCCATGCGCGACACGGCAATTTTCTCTCCCGGGCAGCCCATGCTTTTCAGGCGTCCGGCCCACAGTTCGCTGATGGGCAGCATCATGTCGCCGCGGCGGAAAAGCTGCTGGTACTCCGGCGTATAGTGGTTCAACACTTCGCGGCTGGAGATGTCGATACCGTGGAAAATGGTCGCAATTTTCCCGTCAATCACGCCTAGTTCGCGTAGCTTCGCGGCGGTCACGCCTGCCGGGCCAAAGTGGGCGATAAACACGTCAGCACGATACGGCTGCGCCGTTTGCCCGCAGATGGCCGAGAGAATTAAATTGCGTGATTCCGACCCATAGCGGGAAACATTCAACGCCCGCCACGTCGACGCGCGATGGATCCCACGTAAGGTCTGGCTGGCGCGGTGGCGCAGCTTGCTCAGCTTCCCGGACGGCTCGTCCTGCAGCCAGCGGGTTTTTGCCTCCAGCCCATACTGGGTATACGCCGCATGGGTGTTTTGGGTATCGCCCTTTTGCAGGGCGATAATCTCCACGTCATATCCCATATCGATAAACGCGGTGATTTGGTTCAGAACAAAGGTCTCAGACGACAGCGGAAATTTCAGTAAGAAGAAACCAACCTTCATTTCCCCTCCCGTACGCGATCGAGTACCGATTTCACCATCCCAATGCCCTTCTCGCGCTCGGCTTTCACCGCCACCGCCAGACGTTCATTGATCGCAGGCAGCTGGCCGAGCGTATCGCCCACCATCGCACCCAGCGACCCGTCCAGCAGATGACGAATATCAACGGCCATTTCCGGCATACCGAGCTGCTGCATAATGCCCGCGGACTTGTGCTCGTAGTTAATAGCGATGGCTGGCGTGCCAAAGTTCATGGAGATAATGGCCGAGTGCAGTCGGGTGCCCACGGTCAGGTCGCAGGCGGAGAGCAGTTTGCCCATCTCCAGGTCGTTCAGCTCGTCCATCACCACGTGATAGCGGGACGGATCGTTCACCAGGTTGCGCAGGTTGAGCGCCACCATGCGGTCATCTTTGTTGTAGCTGTCGATACCGGTACAGGTGGATAGCGCCAGCACCTGGTACCCGCTGTCCAGCACGCGGTTCACCACGTCGGCGAACGCTTGCTCATACGCCGCCTGCGTCGTGCCTAAACGTTTATCGAATGGCGCCAGCTCGCGCAGGGTGATCGCGACGGTTTTCTGTTTCGCCGTAACGTCGAGCCAGTGCTGCACCGCGTAGCTCGGCTGGAAGCTGTCGTCCTGGTGATCCACCAGCCAGGCGGTATCCACGCCGTGCTCAACTTTCGACGTGTCAATCTCGCTGCGCTTCATCATGTCAAGGCTGACCGACTCGCGCAGGATCAGGGCATCGCAGTGGCCAAACACATAGTTCGCCAGCTGGTTAAACTGCGGATCCTGGAAAGGCCCGACGCTGTGGCCGATCATAAACAGCGGCTTTTTCGCCATGAACGTACAAAGCGCATGCTCAAACTGCGGCACGCCGTAGAGATCGACGAAGAACGAACCGCCGACCTGAATAATGGCGTCATAGCCGGAGAGCAGACGGACAAAATCCGTAAAGCCCTGGGCAATCGCGATATTGCGCAGCTTGCCGGTATCGGTCACCCGGGAAAGCAGCACCTGATGCTGGTAGCGACGACGCAGTACTTTCTTCACGCGGCCCATCACGCCCGCGGCGTTGTTATGCTGTTTCATCTGGCTGTAGAGCGGATCGCCCATTACCGGGCGGTTCAGTAACCAGGATGAGCTGACAGGATAACGGCTCATCACGTCCACTTCGGTCTCAGGCTTAAGGGTGTTAATTGCATCCAGTAAACCGCGCAGGATGGCGCTGTCGCCACGGTTGCCGCAGGTATGGTTGCCAAGAATTAATAATTTCATAATGGCCTCTTAAATAACTAGCCTGCGCGAAGCAGCGTTTTCATTTTTTCGTTACGGCAAAACTGGCGCTTCATCTCAACGACCAGCGCATTGCGCGACAGCACAATCATCACGACGAAGGCCAGCGCCCCCGCGGCAACCTGCACCGCCAGCAGCGCGGCCAGCGGCAGATGCCCGCTGAGGATAATGCCCAGGCCGTAGCTCACCGCCAGGGTCGGCAATGAGAGATAGAACGGCAGCCACAGGCTCAGGATGTACTGACGGTAGCTTGAGCCCAGCACCGGTTTAATCATGATGAAGTAGCTCAGGACGGTATTGACGATCTGCACCAGCAGGAAGCCCAGCGTGACGCCAATAGCGCCCGCCATGTGCCCGCCGACGATAATTGCCGGAATAAACAGGAAGGTTTTGAATACGTTGAACTTAAAGCTGATGTCCACGCGCGCTTTTGCCATCAGCAGGGACCCAATCGGGTTCCCCACGGAGCGCAGCAGCCCCACCACGCACAGCAGCTGCAGGATCGGGATGATGCCGTTCCATTTCTCGCCAAACACCAGCGGTACGAAGTTGCTGGACACCACCATCAGCCCCAGCAGCACCGGGAAGTTGATGATCCCCACCACCGAAAGCAGCTTGTAAAAGTTGACGCGCAGCTTCTCGGTGTCGTCCTGAATCTTGGCAAACGCCGGGAACAGCACGCGGGTGATTATTGGGTTCAGCTTCATCGGCGGCACCACCGCGACGTTGTAGGCCAGGTTGTAGCCCCCCGCCACGCTCGCACCGAGAATACGTGCCAGCACCAGCGTCGAAAGGTTGGTGTTCACGTAGTTGATAATGCTGTCCGCCGTGAGCCACGCGCCAAAGCGCAGGTTGGACGAGACGGACGCAAGAGAGAAATGCAGTCCCGGGCGGTAAATTTTACGCCCAAAGTAGCCGAACAGCAGCGTGCGCACGGCAGAGTTCACCAGGTAACCGAGGATGGCGGTCATCGCCAGCGGCCAGAAATGGGCGCTCACGACGGTAAAGGTAAAGCCCGCCAGCACGGCGCTGGTCTCGATCATGCCGATCTTATTGAACTCCAGCTCTTTCTGCATCAGCGCGCGGAACTGTTGCCCGTGGGGGATCACCACGAACGCAAACGACAGCGTACGCATCAGCGGGGCGAGATCCGGGTTGTGCAGCACGCTGGCGATGGTATCGCTCAGCAGGAACACCAGCACAAACACGAAAATCCCCAGCCCCACGTTCAGCCAGTAGAGCGTGGTCAGCTCAAGATGGCTGATCTCTTTGCGCTGGATAATCGAGTTGGCGATACCAAAGTCAGACAGCGTATCGGCCAGCGCAATGATCACCAGCGAGACGGTCAGCAGGCCGAACTGGTGATTATCGATAATGCGCGCCAGCACCGTCATCTGCACCAGGCCGAGGCCAATGATGACGATGGTCGCCATCGCTGACCACTTGGCGCCGCTGATGGTTTTTTCACGTAAGCTCATCTTAATACGCCGCTTTGTTCACGAAACCTTTGAAGATGGTCAGAAAAACAATCTTGATATCGAACCAGAGGCTCCACTCGCGGATGTACTCCAGATCGAACTCGATGCGTTTTTCCATTTTTTCCAGCGTGTCGGTTTCGCCGCGCCAGCCGTTGATTTGCGCCCAGCCGGTGATGCCCGGCTTCACCTTATGGCGCAGCATGTAGCCTTCAATCAGCGAGCGGTACTGCTCGTTGTGCGCCACCGCGTGCGGACGCGGGCCAACAATCGACATCCCGCCGGTAAAGACGTTGATAAACTGCGGCAGCTCGTCCAGCGAGGTGCGGCGCAGGAAGTTCCCCACGCGGGTGACGCGCGGATCGTTCTGCGTGGCCTGGGTCACCACCTTGTCGTTCTCCATCACCTTCATGGAGCGGAATTTCCACACCATAATCGGCTTACCGTCCATGCCGTAGCGGGTCTGACGGAAGATAACCGGTCCTGGCGAGCTCAGCTTCACCGCGAGGGCAATGCAGCACAGCACCGGGGAGATGAGCAGCAAAATCAGCGAAGAGAGCACGATATCTTCCAGACGCTTCAGCACGCGGTTAATACCGGACAGCGGCGTGTCGTACAGCGGTACGACCGGCACCCCGTTCACCTCTTCAATACGGGAGTGAAGAATGTTGAAGGTAAACACGTCCGGGATCAGGATCACTGAACAGGTGGTATCCGCCAGCTCGCGCATCAGCTGCTTAATGCGGGATTCGTCTTTCATCTGCATGGCGATGTAGACGTTGTGAATTTTGCCGGCTTTGGCATCGTCAATCAGCTGATCGTAGTTGCCCGCCCAGTCGGCAGGCACACCGCCAGGCTTTGCGTCGTGATAAATCCCGACCACTTCAAAGCCTAACCACGGCTCTTTGCGGAAGCTGTCGAGCAGCACTTTCCCAACCGGCAGATCGCCTGCCACCGCCACGAAGCGACGGTTATAGCCCCGGTTGCGCAGCCAACCCGCGCCAAAGCGGATCAGGGAACGGCACACCACCATGCCGACGCTGGTCAACAGATACCAGCTCAGATAGGTCACGAGGCGATTATCAAAATCATGGCTAAATGCCACCAGGCCTGCGCTGAAGATCAGGCTCAGGGTCCAGTTCTGCAGCAGAAGCATCAGTTCAGTGGTCATTTTGACGCCGCGCCACGAGCGGTAGAAATCGGTCATACCGCCGATCATTTGAAACACGACCAGCGCAATCAGGGCCATCAGCAGATGCATATATAAGAACGGCAGCCCGCTGATCCGACACACCGCCCACAATCCACCGACCATGATGGTGATATCAGAAAAACGCTGCACCATAGAGATTAACGATGCATTCGTTCTCGCTCGTTCGCGTTTTTTTAGATTCGTCATCGTTGTTCCTGTATTCGGTTCCCCCTCCCACCGGGAGGGGCAGTTATTACTGATTCAACAGCGCCAGAATGTCCTTCGTTCGGGCTTCCATGAGCGCGGTGTCAGCGCGGGACTCCACGTTCAGGCGCACCACCGGCTCGGTATTGGACGAGCGCAGGTTAAAGCGCCACTGCGGGAACGCCATGCTGATGCCGTCGGTACGGTCAATTTCCAGCGCGTGGATGGCAAAGTGCTGCTCCACGCGGGCAATCGCCTCGGCAGGCTGTGCCAGCTTGCTGTTGATCTCTCCGCTCGCCGGGAACGCCGCCATACGGTCGCGCACCAGCTCGCCCAGGGTTTTCCCCTTCAGGCACAGCAGTTCAGTCACCAGCAGCCACGGGATCATCCCGCTGTCGCAGTAGGCAAAGTCACGGAAGTAGTGGTGTGCGCTCATCTCGCCGCCGTAGATGGCGTCTTCTTCGCGCATGCGCTCTTTGATGAAGGCGTGACCGGTTTTGGACATCACCGGCGTGCCGCCTGCGGCAGACACCACGTCGACGGTGTTCCAGGAGAGGCGCGGGTCATGAATGATCTTCGCGCCAGGGTTTTTCTCGAGGAACGCTTCCGCCAGCAGGCCGACAATGTAGTAGCCCTCGATGAACTGCCCTTTCTCGTCGAACAGGAAGCAGCGGTCAAAATCGCCGTCAAAGGCGATACCCATGTCCGCGCCGTGTTCAATCACCGCGTTGCGGGTGTCGTCACGGCACTCCGGTAGCAGCGGGTTAGGAATGCCGTTCGGGAAGTTGCCGTCCGGGGTGTTGTGCACTTTGACGAAGGTCACCGGCACGTTCAGTGCTTTAAAGCGCGCTTCAAGGGCATCGACAACCGGGCCAGCCGCGCCGTTGCCGGAGTTAATCACCAGCTTCAGCGGCTTCAGGTTTGCCACGTTGATGTAGCCCAGCAGGTGGTCGATGTACTCTTTCTGCAGGTTGATTTTTTTGTAGCTGCCGCGCTTCGCCTCGTTCACCGGCGGGAAATCGTTGGCTTCCGCCAGACGCTGCACGTCGCGCAGGCCGGTGTCGCCGCTGATAGGACGGGCGCCCTTGCGCACCAGCTTCATGCCATTGTAATCCATCGGATTGTGGCTGGCCGTCACTTCAATACCGCCGTCCACGCCCAGGTGGAAGGTGGCAAAGTAAATCTCTTCGGTTCCGGACAGGCCGATGTCCAGCACGTCTACGCCCGCGTCCTGCAGCCCTTTCGCCAGCGCCAGCTTGAGGGATTCACTGGTCAGACGCACGTCGCCGCCCAGCACGATGGTCTGCGGTTTTAAGTATTCGCCGTACGCGCGGCCAATGCGCCACGCAATGTCTTCATTCAGCTCTTCGCCCAGCTTGCCGCGAATATCGTAGGCTTTAAAACAGGTTAATTTATCCATGATGACCCCTTTTTCAGGCAACAGTCGGTCCTGACCACTAAATGGCCAAATTAATTTTTTTGTCATTCGTAGGCCCGGTAAGCGCAGCGCCACCGGGCATGATGCAGAGAGCTACACTCGCCCGTAGCGGTCCTGGAAGCGCACGATATCGTCCTCTTCCAGATACGAGCCGGAGCGCACCTCAATTAAGTCGAGAGGAATTTTCCCCGGGTTCTCCAGACAGTGCGTCGCCCCCAGCGGAATATAGATGGACTCGTTTTCGCCCAGCAGTTTCACTTCACCGTCAATGGTGACTTTGGCGGTTCCCGCGACCACCACCCAGTGCTCGGCGCGATGATGGTGCATCTGCACCGACAGCCCCTCGCCCGGCTTCACGGTGATGCGTTTCACCTGATAGCGGTCACCGGCGTCAATGGAGTCATATTTGCCCCACGGACGGTAGACTTCGCGATGAATATGGTGCTCGTGACGGCCATCCGCCTTGATCTTCTCCACCACTTTTTTAACGTCCTGCACGGCGTTACGGTCGGCAATCAGCACGGCGTCTTTGGTCTGGACCACAACAAGATCTTTTACCCCAACCGTGGTGACCAGGCCGGACTCGGCGTAGACGTAGCTGTTTTCCGTTTTGTGGCTAATGACATCGCCGTGATGGACGTTACCCTCCGGGGTATGGGCGCTGATCTCCCACAGGGAGGACCAGGAGCCAACATCGCTCCAGCCCGCATCCATCGGTACCACGACGGCGTCAGCCGTGCGTTCCATTACCGCATAGTCAATGGACTCTTCCGGACAGGCGAGGAAGGCCTCTTCATCCACGCGGATGAAGTCGAGATCCGGATCCACCACCGCCATCGCTTTCTCGCAGGCGCTCAGAATATCCGGGCGATATTTGCGCAGCTCTTCCAGATAGCGTCCGGCGCGGAACAGGAACATCCCACTGTTCCAGTAATATTCCCCGCTGGCGACATACGCCTGCGCGGTTTCCAGATTCGGTTTTTCAACGAACTGCGCCACGTCAAACGCCACGCTGTCGCCTTCACCAGGCGTCACGTTGCCGCGACGAATGTAGCCGTAGCCGGTTTCCGGCAGATCCGGCACGATGCCGAAGGTCACCAGCTTGCCGCGCTCAGCGTAAGGAATGGCCGCACGCACCGCGTCGCGGAAGGCCTCTTCCTGCTGGATCACGTGGTCTGCCGCCAGGACCAGCATCAGCGGGTCACAGTCCGGGCTACTGCGTTTTGCCGCCAGCGCCGCCAGGGCGATAGCCGGTGCGGTATTGCGTCCGGCAGGCTCCAGGATGATATTTTCTGTGAGTTTGTTCAGCTGGCGCAGCTGCTCGGCAACAATAAAGCGGTGCTGTTCGTTACAGATCACCACCGGGCTTTCACACTCCACGCCGTGGAGACGGTTTACCGTCGTCTGCAGCATGGTGAGATCCCCTTTCAGGCAGAGGAACTGTTTTGGATAGAGCACGCGGGACAGCGGCCACAACCGGCTACCAGAGCCACCAGCCATCACAACCGGATACAAAGTGGTTTGACTCATGATTTATCCCCGTATATCTGCAATAAATTGGCTCAGCACGTTCTCTTTCTCGAGCGTGCGTTCGGCATATTCACGTGCCACCGTGTTCACTTTTGGCATGGCAAGTGCCTGTTCAATGCCGGTGACCAGCGCCGGAACCGATTCCGGCTCTACGCACACCGCAATCCCCGGATAGCTGTCACACAGCTGGCCTAATTCAGTTTCGGCTTCGGCCGTAATCACCGCGTTACCGCCCACGGCCAGAATGTTGGTCAGCTTGGACGGCAGCACCGCGTCCGCCGCGCCGCGCTTTTGCACCACCAGATGGCAGTCGCCCATCTTCAGCAGCGCAGGCAATGCCTCGTAAGACTGAAGCGGGAAGAATTTCACGTTGGTCAGGCCGCGAACGCTTACCATTTTTTCCAGCCGCGCTTTTCCACCGCCCTGCCCGACAATCACAAACATCCATGGATGTTCGTTCAGCAGTTGAGCCGCCTCGATCACGCTCTCCAGCCCCTGCTTTTCGCCGATATTGCCTGAGTAAAGAATGATTTTTTGATCTTCAGGCAAACCGAGCTGCGCGCGCAGCGCCTGAGCGTCTTGCTCAGTCACGTCGCGAAAACGCGCCACTTCGGACCAGTTCGGGAAGAAGATCACCTTCTCCGCCGGGACGCCTTTCTCCTGCGCTTTGTTCATCATGGAGCGCGAGATCGTTGAGACGTAGTCCACGTTGTGTAGGCCACTGCGCTCAAACGCGCTGGCGAGCTTCGCCACCTTGCCGCCTTTGCTTTTGCCTGCCATCCCCAGGCCCAGCATGGCGTCCACTTCATAATCCTGAATGTGCAGCAGGGTGCGCGCGCCGGAGAGTTTGCCCAGCAGGCGCATGCCCGGCGTGCAAAACAGCGTCGGCACCACGCCGATAATGCGATCCGGCTTCCAGCGACGCTGCGCCATCAGCGGGAAGAAGCTGCTCAGGGCAAAGCTGCCGAGATGAATCAAGCGCTTCAGCGTCGAGGGCTGCTTAGGCACATACAGCGGGCAGCGCCAGACGGTCGCTGCACCCTCTTCGCGACGGTAGCGCCAGCTTGAGTAGCGCTCCCCCACTTTCCACTCCGGGTAGTACGGCGGCGCGGTAATGACCCGCACGTCATGTCCCTGGCTCGCCATCCACTCGACCATCTCGCCGGTGTATTTCCCGATGCCGGTTAATTCCGGCGAGTAGTTGATTCCGTATACGAGGATCTTCATAAGCCCGGCACCCCGGACTGACGTTCAGCGAGGAAATAGGCACGGCTGTTGTCATGCACATTGTCGCTCGCCAGCAGCGCCTCTGGCGTCTGCCAGCGGTAGTCGTCATGCTGAGAATCAGGCAGACGCAGGTCTGCCTCACTCACCTTCAGGCGGAACCCCAACACGATGTAGTGCGTGGAGAACCCGGTGCCCGAAAAGTTATCGTCATAGAAGTGCTGCCAGACCCCGTAAAACTGGCCCGCTGCCATCGGCAACTGCAGGCCCAGTTCCGCCAGAGTGAGACGCTCAAACGCATCGGTCAGCGTCTCATCCTTTTGCACGCGCCCGCCGGGCACGAACCAGAAGCCCTGTGCAGGACGGTTGGTTCGTTTCCCCAGCAAGAACTCGCCGCGTTCGTTCTCCACGATCAAATCAATTGAGATGAGCGGAGTGGAACGCACTACCGTGGCAAAATCTTCCTGACTTAAAAACATCGTTACCCCCGGAAGCGATGCTGGTTTTCCAGGAACCACTGATAGGTGCTGGCCAGCCCCTGCTCCAGTGACACCTCGTGATACCAGCCCAGCTGATGCAGACGGGTCACGTCCAGCAGTTTGCGCGGCGTGCCGTCCGGTTTCGTGGCGTCAAACACCACGCGGCCTTTGTAGCCCACCACCTGCGCGATGGTCTGCGCCAGCTCGCGAATGGTGCAGTCCACGCCGGTGCCCACGTTGATGTGCGACAGCATCGGCTCGGTGTTCTCCTGCCACACCTCGCGATCCAGCTCCATCACGTGAATGCTGGCCGCAGCCATGTCGTCCACGTGCAGGAATTCGCGCATCGGCGTACCGCTGCCCCACACCACCACATCCGGCGCGTTCTCCGCGGTCGCCTCGTGGAAGCGGCGCAGCAGCGCCGGGATCACGTGCGAATTGCTCGGGTGGAAGTTGTCGTGCGGTCCGTACAGGTTGGTCGGCATCACCGAGCGATAGTCGCGGTTGTACTGACGGTTGTAGGACTCGCACAGCTTGATCCCGGCAATTTTGGCAATCGCGTACGGCTCGTTGGTGGCTTCCAGGGTACCCTGCAGCAGCTCGCTTTCGGCGATCGGCTGTTTTGCCATTTTCGGGTAAATACAGGATGAGCCGAGGAACAGCAGCTTGTTCACGTTGTGCAGATGCGCCGCGTGAATGATGTTGCTCTCAATCATCATGTTTTCGTAGATGAAATCCGCCGGGTAGGTGTTGTTAGCGACAATGCCGCCCACCTTCGCCGCCGCCAGATACACCTGGTCAATGCGTTCGTTCGCAAAGAAGTCCTGTACCGCACGGCTGTCGAGCAGGTTCAGCTCGTCACGGGTACGGACAATCACCTCTACGTCACCGCGCTGTTCCAGCTGGCGGACAATCGCGGAACCTACCATTCCGCGATGACCGGCGACAAAAATACGTTGTTTTGTCATTCTCAGGACTCCAGCGCGATGGCAACCTCGTAGCCATGAGACTTGAGCAGGGAGTGTTTTTTCGCTGCTTCAAGATCTTTGGCCACCATCTCGGATACCATTTCTTGCAGGGTGGTTTCTGGTTTCCAGCCCAGCTTCTCGTGCGCTTTGGTTGGGTCGCCCAGCAGGGTTTCCACTTCAGCAGGACGGAAGTAGCGTGGGTCAACCTGCACAATCACGTCGCCTGGCTTCACGCCCGGTGCGTCATGGCCGGTCACGGAAACCACGATGCCCTTCTCTTCCACGCCGGTGCCTTCGAAGCGCAGCTTGATGCCCAGCTGCGCAGCAGCCATTTCAACGAACTGACGAACGGAGTACTGCACGCCGGTGGCGATCACGAAGTCTTCTGGCTGTTCCTGCTGCAGCATCATCCACTGCATTTTCACGTAGTCTTTGGCATGGCCCCAGTCACGCAGGGAGTCCATGTTGCCGAGGTGCAGGCACGATTCCAGACCCTGCGCGATGTTGGCGATAGCGCGGGTGATTTTGCGGGTCACGAAGGTTTCGCCGCGACGTGGAGATTCGTGGTTGAACAGAATGCCGTTACAGGCGTACATGCCGTAGGATTCACGGTAGTTCACGGTGATCCAGTAAGCGTACAGTTTCGCTACGGCGTACGGAGAGCGCGGATAGAATGGCGTGGTCTCTTTCTGTGGAATTTCCTGCACCAGGCCGTACAGCTCAGAGGTGGATGCCTGGTAGAAACGGGTTTTCTTCTCAAGGCCGAGGAAGCGAATCGCCTCCAGCAGACGCAGGGTACCCATGGCGTCCACGTCAGCGGTGTATTCCGGGGATTCGAAGGAGACCGCAACGTGGCTCATCGCGCCCAGGTTGTAGACTTCATCCGGCTGCACTTCCTGCAGGATACGGGTCAGGTTGGAGGTATCGGTCAGGTCGCCGTAGTGCAGGTGGAATTTCGGGTTCGCCGCGTGAGGATCCTGATAAATATGATCGACACGTTCGGTGTTGAAAGAAGACGCACGACGTTTAATACCGTGTACTTCATAACCTTTTTCCAGCAGTAACTCTGCCAGGTAAGAACCATCCTGCCCGGTAACGCCGGTGATGAGAGCGACTTTAGACATGTTTATATTCCTCTACTTATGAATTTAATCAGTTTCAACGCGTTCGCGTATCACCACTGCGGGGTTGCCACGGCAAACTTTATTTGCCGGTAGCGATTTAAAAACGCTGCTGCGGGCACCAACGACCGTGCCATCGCCAACAGAAACACCCGGTGCAACAAAAACATCCGTTGCCAGCCAGCATTTTTCGCCAATCACAATAGGCGAAGCGGTAATATCAAAATGCTGACTCATAAAGTCGTGGCTGCCGGTGCACAAATAACATTTCTGTGAAACCACCGAATTCGCGCCAATCGTAATCTCGCCCAGGGTATATAACACCGCGTCATCCCCTACCCAGGCGTAATCCCCAAGCGTTAATTTCCAGGGGTAGGTAATTTTCACCGAAGGCCGAATGACTACGTTTTTTCCTATTTTTGCGCCAAACAGACGCAATAAAAATGCTCGCCAGCGGTACAGTATTTGTGGTGACCAGGCAAATAAGGTGGCCTGAACGGCCCACCATAGCTGCACTTTAATACCGCCCGCCCCCCGAAAACCTTTCGGTACGGAGAAACCGTTCAGATCCTGCATTACGTTTCCTTATATTCAGGCTTTGTTATATAAGGCTTTCGTTTTACTCGTGGTACGCACGCGTAAAAAATAAGATAATTCCGCCCAGAATCCCGGCACGCGTAATATTTTACGCTGCACGTTTTTGGCATCCTGGCACAACTCCAGATTATTCGAGGTTGACACCCCCCCCATTGAAAACTCAGATACCAGCCCTTTAATTCGGCGGAACGGGTAACCTGACTTATACAGACTGGCGGCCAGTGCATAATCGGATGACACTTTATACTGCAAATCGTAAGGCTGTTTTTTCAGACCTTTTACCGGGAAGAAAATGGCCTGATGGCTGGCCGGTAAGCTGTGGTAGATATACCAGCCCGGCTTCGCGCTGCGGCACACTTTATGTCCGTCGCCAAAATCAAGCAGCGCATCGCCAATATACATGGCGTCCTCTTTCTGGCGCGCCAGCTGACGGGCAAACAGCGCCACGTCGTCATGGAAGATATCACCCGAATTCAGGAAGATGGCATAACGGCCTTGCGCCATGTTAATGCCTTTGTTCATTGCATCGTAGATGCCTTTATCTTTCTCGCTGATGTAGCGTAAGTTGAACTCACCGTTGAGTTTTTCCAGAAACTCTGCCGTGCCATCGTTCGAGCCGCCGTCGACCACAATCCACTCAAAGGTGAGGCTTGGATCGCGTGCCAGGTTGCGCAGCGAGCGCCAGGTTTTTACCACCCCTTCGTAATTACGAAAAGCGACAGTAATGACGCTAAGAAACATAAATCACCTCATTTCGTCATACGTGCGTAATATTAAGCGCTTTGCGCAGAATAAACGGACAGACAATCAAGAAAGCATATTCCGGGCTAAATATTGACCCGGTAAAAAACAGCGACACCGGCGTAAACAGATAAAGTTGCACGCGAAAGTTCTGGTTATCACCAAACGCGTTAATCATCATTTTGAAAACTTTAAACAGATACCACAGCGTCAACAGTACGGCGAACCACGAAAAATAAATAATTAACAGATACAGACCATTGTCTATGGTTTTACCGACATCCGCACCGTTAAAGATTCCGAATGATGCAACATATTCGTAAAGTGAGCCGAATCTTACTACACCATCAATATGGGTTAAGGAATAACCCACCATCACCAGTGGTCCAATGATGCGATAATAGGACGAGGACCCTTCCGTTCCCAAATCACCCAGACGTTCTGAGATGTAGGGGAAGGCAAATATCACGCCCACCATAAATACCGTCAGGGAGATAATCGCCAGCGGCAGTTTTTTCTTAATCGCATCTTTGTTCAGGTACTGAAACGCCCATTCCAGCAGGTAAAACAGGATAAATGTCATTACCCCTGAGAACGATCCAGACAGAACGATTCCTGCAAGAATCATAGCATCGGTCTTAGGCGTTTTGATACCAAACTGTTTGATGCTGAGCCAAATTGAGATTAACGCCAAAGCGAAAAACGCCGGTTCAAAATAGAGGGCCGTGGTACGCTTCCCGCCGAACTTGATGAAGTTCAATACATAGCTGTTGCTGTAAATGAGATATTTCGAAATTATCTCCATCAGGCTGCTGCCGCCGGTAAGAATAATTTGCGCCATCTCCATAGCAGCAAGCATAACAATTAACGCAACGGCAATATAAAAGAACCTGAGGATTTTCCGATAATTGTGCGGAGAAATCGTTTTAAAGCGAATACTCCAGACCATGCCGATAATAATGACAATATAAACAAACAGCATGGTCGAGGTGACGTATTTACTGGCATCCAGCGACTGGCCGAAGATATAGTTAAAAAGCGTCAGGCCCGTACCCAACCCTAAGGCAATCATCAGCTTCTTCAGGTTGATTTTATCGACATACAGCAGAAGCAGAACGGGCAAGAAGGTGACGATGGTTATCGGGAAGCTTTCGCCGAGCTGGGCAATCTTAACGTTGACCAGCAGGTAAATCAGCGGCAGCAGCAGATAACTACAGATTCTGATAGAACGAGACATACTCCTCCAGCATCTGTTGTCCACTGTAGGCCTTGCGGCTGCGGTTGCGGAACGATTCCAGGTCGGTGCCAAAAACGGCCTGAGCGATCTGCGCCTTCGGCAATTGCACCAGCGGCAGAACCTCCTGCTCCGCAAAAGTTTTCCCGCCGGATTTTTCCAGCACCTCACGTGCCGCATCGCTGTGGGTGGCAATCACCGGCACGCCGATGGAGAGCGCTTCACAGAGGATCAGCGGGTAGTTATCCACGCGGGAGCTGAACACCAGCGCATCCATTTCATTCAGCGCGCTCATCAGCTTGCGCTTATCGGTTTCAAACCCGTGGTTGACCACGTTAGCCCCTTCGAACGGTGAAAATTTGCCGAAGGTGTGAAGCTCAATTTTGTCACCCAGCGCCATCATGTCGCGCACCAGCTGCTGGTTGGTTTTCCCGTCGTAACGCAGGTCATGCGCAACGATAGCGATTTTCGGTTTGCCCGTGGTTTGCGCCACCGGCGTCAGGTCGGCGAGAATGGCTTCCGTCGCCACGTCGATGCCGTTGTTAATAATCTGGCAGCGCCCTGCCCCGTACAGACTGTTGAAGGCATCGGCCACGTGCTGGCTCGGGGAGATAAACGTACAGCCGAGCGAGAGCATGTCGCGGAAAAGCTGGCGCTTTCCGGCCACCAGCTTGTGCGCGCGATCCACCTTCACCGGCGGATAGTTGCTCAGCGTCGGGCATTTCTGGCAGTTGTTTTTCCAGCCTTCGCAGCCGTCGGTAAACGCGCAACGGCCGGTTACGCTCCAGTGATCGTGCAGCGTCCAGACGAAGCGGGTGTCGGGCTTGTGGGCCTGCACCTTCTGACAAAACGCCACCACCTCTTCCAGATTCAGCCAGTAGCTGTGGAGCACGTGAAAATGCAGCACAACCGGGCCGGTAGTGCGGGTCACCGTGCGATAAAGCGTATTCAGGTTGCCAAACAGATCGCGGTTAAACAGACGGAACAACGCGATATTGGCAATCGAGGTCAGACGCGGCGTGTGCTTATGCACCTGCGGGAAGTTATCGTGACTGACGCTTTTCTTGCCGCCCTTGCCATAGCCATAAATAAAACGAGACTGAAGTCCTTTTTGCAGCGCGCGCTGGTGTAGATCCAGCGCCACCCCTGCCGCTCCGCCTTCTGCGAGGCGTACGTTAAATTGCAGAATATTCATTTAATCACCTTCACGCGGGCTTTTTCTCCCACCACCAGCGCGTTATCCGGAATGGTGTCCAGCACCACGCTGCCCGCACCAATCGTGACGTTGTTACCAATCGTAATGTCGCCAATGATCACCACGTTCGCGCCCAGCTCGACGTTATTGCCAATGACCGGGCAGGCCAGGCTGTCTGGCCCACGGTTGCCAATGGTCACCCCATGGCGGATGGTGAAATCATCCCCGGCGACCACGAACTTGTTGATCACCACCGCATAGCCGTGATGGATGGTAAAGCGACGGCCAATGGTGGCAGCGGCCTGAATTTCATAGCCAAAAAAGCATTCGGTAATGATGCGGTACAGCACCAGCACGGGGGCCGCCCAGATGTTGTTCAGGATATTTTTCTTACGCCACACCGAGCAAAAATGCGCGATGCGGTACGCCAGAACCATGCAGCAAGGGCGCAGGCTCCAGCTGTTAGCGCGGCAATCTTCCAGAAACATTATTTCCCCCGAAGTCCATCAGCCAGGCGCTTGCCGTTACGTATGGACAACAGCGTCAGCAGCGTGCGCCAGTTCATGCGCTTATTGCGGATCTGATAGAGGGTAAAGAGCTGATATTTACGGCTGGCACGGTCAAACTTGTCCTTGTGCTTGCGGTAAAAATGGAAGTAGCCCGAGAACTTCTTCGGCGACGAGGTGATCTGCATCTCCCCGTGGTTGATGTGCAGGATCTGCGTGGCCTCTTCCACTTTCCACGGCTCGCCATACTCCACCACCATCCGCAGGAAGATGTCGTAATCCTGCGCGGCCTTCAGTTCGGTATCGAACAGGCACTCCTTGAAGCGCCACGCCCAGGTGAAGACCTGGTTACCAATGATGTTGCGCTTGTAGAACAGGCGTCGAGAGTACGGTGATTTCGGATAGAGCGGCAGGCTGGCAGGCTGCGAGTACACCTCGCCCTGACAGACATAGTCGTTGGCATACAGGAACGCGTGCGTGACCAGCTGCTCTTTATGCGACAGGAAAATAGACAGGCGGTTCGGCGTCCATTCGTCATCGTCGTCGATGCCGGTCAGATACTGCCCTTTGGCCTGCATAATCGCCTGATTACGTACAGCACAGGCGCCGGAGTTAATCTCGTTGTGGGTATAGACCACCCGCGGGTCGTTGAGGTCAGTCACGAATTTTTGCAGCTGTTCATACGAGGAAGAGCAGTCATCAACGATGATCAGCTCCCAGTTATCGTAATCCTGACGTAACACCGACTTGATTGCGCGGATCGCCAGCTGCTGACGATTCCATGTCGGCATATAGATTGAAACTAAAGGGCGTTGTGTGGTCATGATCTTCCCCTGATCCCTCACCCCGCCCCTCTCCCCTCGGGAGAGGGTTAGGGTGAGGGGGATTGTTATTTGCTGTCAGACTTATATTCGTACTCGTAATACCCGTAATCCTGGTACCCGGTCGCGCGGCGGAAGATGGAGTTCAGGATCACCCCTTTCACCTCAATCCCGTTCTGCTCGAAGCGGCTCAGGCTGGTTTCCACCTCTTTCAGGGTATTCACCGCGTAACGCGCCACCATCAGCGTCGTACCCGCATGGCGACCCACAACGGCAGCGTCGGTCACGGCGAGAATCGGCGGCGTATCGATCAGCACCAGGTCGTAGTTTTTGCTCGCCCACTCAACCAGCTCGGTAAAGCGTTCGCTCATCAGCAGCTCGGACGGATTAGGCGGCACCTGCCCACGTGGGATCAGGTCAAATTTCGGCACGGTAGTCGGTTTTGCGCTTTGGCTGATGTCACCTTTGCCAAGCAGGATCTCCGACAGACCGTTGACGTTGTTGGTGCCCAGCAGCTCATGGGTGTAGCCCTTACGCATATCGCAGTCGATAAGCAGCACGCGCTTGTTGGTCTGGCTGACCACCGCCGCCAGGTTGGCGCAGACAAAGGTTTTACCGATTGACGGGCTAACACCGGTCAGCATCAGGACGTTGTTTTTAGCCTGCATCATGGCGAAGTGCAGACTGGTACGCAGGCTGCGTATCGCTTCAATCGCCAGGTCGGTTGGGTTACCCACCGCCAGCAGCTGGCTTTGTTTGTAACGCTTAACGCCTTTGATGGTTTTGACGCTGTCACGGGATTTTTGCCACTCAGACAGCGGAATGCTGGCATAGACGTTGATACCGTTCTCTTCCAGCACCTGCGGGCTTTCGATACCGCGGTTGAACAGCGAACGCAGCAGCACGCCAACGATGGAGAGCATCAGGCCGAGAATAATGCTGCCGAGAATGATCAGCGCTTTCTTCGGCTTCAGCACGCCAGGCTGGGTAATCGCCGGGTCGACGATGCGCACGTCACCCACGGTGCTTGCCTCGGTGATTTTCAGCTCCTGCTGCTTGTTCAGCAGCTGCATGTAAACCTGCTGTCCTGACTCCACGTCGCGGGTCAGACGCACGATCTCCTGCTGCGTTTTCGGCATCGCGGTCACACGGTCATTGAGCTTCGCCTTCTCCTCTTCCAGCGTGCGGCGTTTCTCCAGCAGCGTGCGGTAAGCCGGGTGACGTTTGGTGTAAAGCTTGGAGATCTCCGCCTCTTTGAAGGTCAGTTCGTTGAGCTGAGCGTCAATGTTGACCATCGAATCGAGGACCGATTTCGCCTCCAGCGGCAGGTCGACAGAGTCTTTATCCTGACGGTAGGCGTTCAGCTTGTTCTCGGCATCATCCAGGCGGGCGCGCACTTCCGGGAGCTGTTTCGACAGGAACGCCAGGCTTTTCGCCGCTTCAGCCGACTTACGCTCAACGTTCTGCTCAAGGTAGTTGCGGGTAATGCTGTTCAGGATGTCGCGGATCTGATCCTTATCTTCCCCGGTAAAGGTCATGCTCAGCACGCCGGTGTCCTTACCGTTTTCGGTGACGGTCAGGTTGTTTTGCAGGTTGTTGATCATCCCCAGCGTGGAGAATTTGGTGACGGTAAACTCCCCACCCTCCTGGGCGTTGATCGCACTGACCATCATGCTGACGCCGTCTTTGCTCAGCATCTGTCCGACTTCACCGCGCGCGCTAAAGCCCGCGTCGCTGGTCAACTGATACTGTTTCGGGCCAAGCACCGTCAGGGTAAAGGTCTGATCGGCTGCCCCTTTTGGCAGCACGAAGTCAGTGACCTTCACCGTGTCGTTGCTTCTGCCCATCAGCCGATCCCAGCCCGCACCAAAGATTGGGAAGGTATTTTTGGTGACGGAGATATCGAGCCCAAGGTCGTGAACCGTTTTACCCAGCACCAGACGTGACTGGATGAGCTGGATTTCAGCGTCAGAGGCCGGCGGCTTGTTCGCCAGCGCAGAGCCAATGTCCTGCACCAGCGAGTTACCGGTATTCTGCTCGATCTGCACCAGCGCATCGGCGCTGTAGATAGGGGTGGCGAACAGCGTATAGACGACGGCCGCCGCGGCAAACACGGCGGTAATGCCCAGCACCCACCACTTTGCCTCGATAATCGTGCCAACCAGGCGCCCAATATCAATTTCATCACTGCCCGAAGTCGGGGCGGCAGAAGGTTTTGTTTTTTCTGTCATTGTTATCCCTGCTGAGCTTTCAGTGCCTGCGCCCACTGTTGGGCAGACTGGTCAAGTAAGGTGTAAACCGCCTCGAAAGCCTCATGGCTTTTGCGATATGGATCGGGAATTTCACGCTCATTGTCCCAGTGTCCAAACAGCATCACCTTACCGCGCATCTCCGGAGCGATATCGCACAGCGCTTGAATATGGCGTTTTTCCATCGCCAGAATCAGGTCATACTCACGGCACATGCGGCCAGTGACCTGGCGGGCAACATGCCCGTCGAGAGAGAGGTGATGGTCCCGCGCCACGCTCATTGCGCGCTCATCGGCACCTTTACCGACCAGTGCACCCAGCCCTGCCGAATCAACGGTCAGTTCGGGCTGGTAGTGTTTCAACAACCGTTCAGCCGTAGGGGAACGGCAAATGTTCCCCACGCATACCACCAGAATTTTGTTAAACATCGCGGATTACCAGGTATGAATGTCGCGCGCCGTATCCGTCATGTAGCGAACGCCACTGATGGTTGGCAGCAACTGGTTGATCAGACGGTTCCAGCGGGCAACCGGTGCGGTAGTGACATACACCACGTCGTATGGCTGGAGACGGAACTCCGTCGCCATCACCAGAGAGGTCGCATCGGACATATCCAGCTGGTAGATGTTGGCAATCTTGCCTTTCGCGCTGCCCTCACCTTTCAGCGGACGGATCACGAAGATACCGGTCGCGTTAGAGGTCGTCAGATCGATACCCTCAGCATTGCCCAGCGCTTCGGTCAGCGTCATACCGCTGAAGTCCATCTTGAGGGTGCTCTGTTTCTTCACTTCACCCATCACGAAGACTTTAAGATCGTCATTGCGTGGTACATAGAGGATGTCGCCCGGATAAAGCAGGCGGTTCTGGGTCAGATCGCCGTTTTGCATCAGCGCCTGCAGCGAAATGCGCTGCTCTTTCCCGTTGTGGGTCAGTACCACGTTGCGCCAGTCGGCGCCGTCGGTTAACCCGCCTGCGGCGTTAATGGCGTCCAGCACGGTCAGAGGAACGTTGGTGATGGCCTGCTGACCAGATTTGTTCACCTGGCCGGAGATATAGGCTTTTTGCGAGCGGAATGCGGCGATATTAACGTCCACCTGCGGATCGGCGATGTACTGCGCTAAGCGGCCGGTAATATCACTGCGGATCTCGGCAAGCGTTTTCCCTGCTACATGGACTTTACCAATGTAGGGATAGAACATGGTGCCATCTGACTGCACCCAGTTACCGGTGTCGCTTGAGCTACGGTACTGGCCCGCTGGCGTGGTCAGTTCGGGGTGATCCCAGACGGTCACGTTAATGACGTCTCCAGGCCCTACGCGATACTGGTAGGAAGCAATTTCCTGGTCCAGTGACATATTTGGCTGGGCAACGTTTGGACGTGGGCGTAATTGTTCGACCAGACGAGGCGTAAGTGGATAAACATTCACCATTTTGTCGAGATCAAAATCGGCATCCTGTTGCTTGATCACATCCTTGCCCATTGTAGACATATTGCTTCCGGGAAAGACCGTGCAACCGCTCATCAAGGTCACAGACACCAATAATGGCATCAATTTCATTTTGGAGTTCATCATTGATTATTTATCACTTTGGCAGAGTAATTATCCTGTGCAATTTAAATACGTGTGAATCTAAAATGCATTAAGAATGTAGCTAATTAAATAAAAATATAAGTGGCATCATTCCTAAAAAAAACGCTATTTGGCCAGTCACTGTTGACAACGTAATCATGGCCCACCCACACACATTCAGGCACGCTACCGCCCTTGGCTTCCAGCTACCAATACGCTATAACACAATGAATTACAGGCAAAAAACCGCAAGAATTTTTTGCTGGTGAAATAAATGAAGCATTCAAAATACGCAGGCACTATTTCGTTAATCGCCCAAAAAAAACATCAATCCTTAACGGGAGTTATCCTTTTTTAGGCTAATAATCTTGTAACAGTTAATCCCAAAACAGGCAAGAAAACGGGTTCCGAACGTCAACTTTTAAGAATTTATTTAGAAATGCACTTTATTTTTAAGAATTTCTTTATGTTGACAGCGTTATGATTGAACATCTTTTAATGCGATATTTCTTAATTTTGTTATTTCGGATAAATACAGATTTCCTGGATAAATTAAAACTATTATACCCGCCAGTTTTAATTTAATGATTATTGAGAGAAATCTCATACTGACATTGCATTTTCCCACAGCTTTATCCATGATCGAATTGTGTCATTAGTCATGTTACAGAAGGTATTGCTACTACTATGGAATGGATTGCCGATCCCTCAATCTGGGCCGGGCTGGTTACGCTGGTTGTCATCGAGCTGGTGCTCGGGATTGATAATCTGGTTTTTATCGCCATCCTTGCTGAAAAACTGCCCCCTTCCCAGCGCGATCGCGCGCGCGTAACGGGGCTGCTGCTGGCGATGGTGATGCGCTTACTGCTGCTGGCCTCTATTTCCTGGCTGGTCACGCTCACTCAGCCTCTGTTCTCCATTCACGGTCTGAGCTTTAGCGCCCGCGATCTGATCATGCTCTTTGGCGGGCTATTCCTGCTGTTCAAAGCCACCGTGGAGCTCAACGAGCGGCTGGAAGGCAAAGACAGCGAGAACCCGACCCAGCGCCGCGGAGCAAAATTCTGGCCGGTGGTCGCGCAAATCGTGGTGCTGGATGCGGTCTTCTCCCTGGACTCGGTGATCACCGCCGTCGGGATGGTGGACCACCTTGCGGTGATGATGGCCGCGGTCATTATTGCCATCACGCTGATGGTCATGGCCAGCAAGGCACTGACCCGCTTCGTGAACAGTCACCCGACCATCGTTATCCTTTGCCTGAGCTTCCTGCTGATGATTGGCTTCAGCCTGGTGGCCGACGGTTTTGGCTTCCATATTCCGAAAGGCTACCTCTATGCCGCCATCGGGTTCTCCGTCATGATTGAAGCGCTTAACCAGCTGGCGATATTCAACCGCCGTCGCTTCCTTTCCGCCAATCAGACTCTGCGTCAGCGCACAGCCGACACGGTCATGCGTCTGTTAAGCGGCAAGAAAGAGGATGCGGAGCTGGACGCCGAATCCTCCGCCATGCTGGCCGACCACAGCGACGGGCAGATCTTTGACCCGCAGGAACGACGGATGATTGAGCGAGTGCTCAATCTGAACCAGCGTACGGTCAGCAGCATTATGACGTCGCGGCATGACATTGAGCATATTGACCTGACGGCCCCGGAAGCGCACATTCGCGCCCTGCTGGATAAAAACCAGCACACCCGCGTGGTGGTGACCGGCGGGGAAGCGGAAGAGGAGCTATTGGGCGTGGTACATGTCATTGATCTGCTCCAGCAGCAGCTCCACGGTGAGCCGCTCAATCTCCGCGCCCTGGTTCGCCAGCCGCTGGTCTTCCCGGAGGGGCTGCCGTTGCTTTCCGCCCTTGAGCAATTCCGTAACGCGCGCACCCACTTTGCCTTTGTGGTGGATGAGTTTGGTTCGGTGGAAGGGCTGGTCACGCTCAGCGACGTGATGGAAACCATTGCCGGTAATCTGCCAAACGAGGTGGATGAGATAGACGCCCGCCACGACATTCAGAAAAACGCCGACGGCTCGTGGACGGCTAACGGCCATATGCCGCTGGAAGACCTGGTGCAGTATGTGCCGCTACCGCTGGATGATAAACGGGAATACCACACCATTGCCGGTCTGCTGATGGAGTATTTGCAGCGTATCCCACAGCCGGGGGAAGAGGTTCAGGTCGGCGACTATCGGCTTAAAACGCTCCAGATTGAAAACCATCGCGTGCAGAAGGTTCAGCTGATACCGCTGCGGGAAGAGGAAGAACTGGATTTTGAGGTGTAAAAAAGCCGGGTGGCGTTTCGCTCACCCGGCCTGCGGCGTTCGGTTTTTGTAGGCCGGGTAAGGCGAAGCCCCCCCCGGCGCAACAGGCATCAAAGCTTATCCAGCAGCTTCTTCACATCCTTGCCGTCCTGTGAATCTTTATTACGATCCGCCCAGCCGCTGAGTCGACGTTTCGCTTCATCCTGCAGATGCTTACGCAGGATCTGATCCACCTGCAGACTGTAATTCAGGGCCTGCCATTTGCCGTATACGCTCAATGGGACCGGCGTCTCTTTCAGGAAGTCGATGAGCTTGCTTTCCCCCTGCCAGCCGGAAAGTACCCGCACGTTAAAGCGCGTGTCCGCCGTCTCTTTGACCAGATCCAGCTTACCCTCGCCCGTTAAGGATAAGAGTGAAGAGGTACCCTGCATTCCGTCGAGAGAGAGTTGTCCGTTGTTCAGCGTCAGGTCCGTGGTGAAGCTGTCGAGGCGCGTGGCACTGTCGTAGCTCTCCTGGGCTTTCACATCGCTGCTGCGCTCCACCGCCTGCTGTACCAGCTGCTGGAAGTTAAGCCCTTCCATACGGGAGTTTTTCAGATCAAGATGCGCCTGCCCTTGCCACTCGCGGCGGAAAGCATCGGCATCAATTTTCGTGCCGGAGAAATCCCCCGCCAGCGTCAACTGCCCCGTCAGAGAGATCGGGTAGTTAAACGCGGTCAGGATGGTGCCTATCTCAACGTTATCGAGACGCGGCTGGAATTCGGCGCTGGCAACGTCTTTACGGACATCCAGCGTGCCGGGCAGCGAGAGGTGTCCTGCGCCCATCTTGCCGCTCAGTTCGGAGATCACCAGCAAACCGTTATGGTTAAACATCTGGCTGCTCACGTCGGTAAAGTCCATGCCGCGCCAGCGCAGGCTGGTGGCTTTCAGCAGAATATCCGCCGTGAATCCGCGCAGAGCGTTATAGTCAGGTTGATCGAGATTCGACGAAATAACCGGACGTGATACCGGTGTCTGGCTTTGCCCCGTCTGCGTCGCCTCGCTGTCCGTGGCGCTGGCTGGCAGAGGTGGCAACAGGTTTTCCAGGTTGAGCTTGTCAAATTGCAGATTCAGCACCCACTTCGGCTTCTCTTCAAAGGTGACGCTCGCCTGTCCCTTCAGGCTACTGTCATTTGCCTGCAGGTTGAGATTATCCAGCTCCAGCTGTTTTTGTTCCTCACGCCACACGGCCTGCAGCGTCCCCTGACCGGCGATCCCCTGGGTGGGCAGATTGGCCCCCGTCAGCTGCCAGTTAAGCTGCTGGATGTTCGCCGTGAGCTGATGCGGATAGTCTGACGCATTCACATTAGCATTCAACGACAGCGTCAGATCCCGCTGATCGCGGTTCACGCGCCCGCTGAATTCCACCGATGCAAGATGGTGCTCATCCTGTTCCATCTGCAGATTAATGTTGCGAACGGTGACCAGCTCTTCGTGCTCATGCTGGAAAACCAGCACGCTATCGGCCACTTTCAGTTTGCCAATATCAAAGGACCAGCCAGTATCAGACGGTTCATCAGGCAGGGTATTTTCACGCGGTGCCACAGGCGCGTTGGCATCACGGACAGCTTCAGTTTGCGGGGTGAGCTGAATCACCGCGCCTTTCAACATCACCTGATTCACCTGCAGCTGATGGGAAATGAGCGGGATCAGCGCCACATCAAGGCGCATGTTGTCTGCGGACACCAGCGGCTGGGACGCCCCCGGCGCCGTGAGCGACATGCGGCCAGAGAGAATGCTGAGCTGCGGCCAGACGTGCCAGCGCAGCGGCCCGTCCAGCTTCAGTTGATAACCACTGCGTGCCTCAACCTGCCGCACCATATACGCGCGGAAGTCGTTAGGGTTAACCAGCAGAACCAACGCCGAAAGGCCAGCCACCAGCACCACCAGCAAAATCATCAGCGTTGTCAGAACTCTTCTCATGGCATCCTCAATGGACTAACGATCAGTCTTTATCAATACGGCTGGCAACCGCACCCTGCTGGTCGCGATATTTTGCGTCCTGACGGCGGTTATACGGCCTGTCTGCCGGGCCTGACAGCGGTTCAAAACTTAACGCGCCGATCATCATCCCCGGACGAAGCGCCAGCGGCAATTTACCGGCATTGAAGAATTCCAGCACAATACGGCCCGACCAGCCTGGATCGATACGGTGCGCGGTCACGTGTACCATCAGTCCCAGTCGCGCCAGCGAAGAACGGCCGTCAAGCCAGCCGACGAGGTCCGCAGGCAGGGTGACGGATTCAAACGTTACCGCCAGCGCCAGTTCACCCGGATGCAGATAAAAGGCTTCGCCATCTTCGATGACGATTTCGTCACTCATCACGCGATCGAGCGCGGCGCTGACTTCGTCCTTCGGTCCGCTGAGGTCAATGAACGGTGCGGTATGGCCGCTAAAGGTGCGGAATTTATTCCCCAACCGGACATCGACGGTCACCCCATTGATACGCTCAACAGGTGGACGTGGGGTAATAGACAAACGGCCTTCATCCAGCCAGGCTTCAATATCGCGATCACAAAGACGCATGCCTTTTTCTCCTTTCATGCATCGTACCCTGAGCCGGTAAGCGCTCAGGGTAAAACCAGGTTATCTCTGAACGGTACACAATTCACGCGGCTTATTCAAAAAACTGGCTGATTTTCGCTTTTAAGATATCGATCGCGATGCGGTTTTTACCCCCGCGCGGCACGATGATATCGGCGTATTGTTTGGAGGGCTCAATAAACTGCAGGAACATCGGGCGGACCGTTTTCTGGTATTGCGCCATCACGGAGTCCATTGAGCGGCCGCGTTCATTAACGTCACGCTTGATGCGGCGCATCAGGCAAATATCCAGCGGGGTATCGACGAAAATCGAGAAGTTCATGGATTCACGCAGGCGGGCGTCGGTCAGCAGCAGGATGCCTTCAAGGATAATGACCTTTTTCGGCTCGATGCGGATCGTTTCCTGGGTGCGGGTATGTTCTACGTAACTGTAAACGGGCAGTTCGATCGCCTGGCCGCTCTTAAGCGCTTCTAAATGCTGGAACAGCAGGCTGTGATCCATCGCATTAGGGTGGTCATAGTTCGTTTTAACGCGCTCTTCCATCGACAGATGGGATTGATCTTTGTAATAGCTGTCTTCGGGAATGACGCCGATATGCTCATCACCTACTTGTTCACGCAGTTCGCGATAAAGCGTACTGGCAATTAGACTTTTACCTGAAGCCGATGCGCCGGCGATGCCTATAATGACGCACTGATGAGACTTATCAGTCATAAATTTAGCGACCTGATTAACCTGGATGTAAAGGAAGGACGACGCCGGAGCGTCAAACGCGGCAATTATAGGGATTTCGCGGGCGTGATACCAGTCGAATACTCAGGTTCTGCGAGACTGACCGAAAACTGGCGAGTTATTCCCTGAATGAAATTTAAATGCGCATTTTTTCGCCGCTTACCCGTTTTTTTTCACGGAGTAAGTATTTAATAAGTCTGTGTTGTCAAATTCTGAGCGGTCACCATATGAATTGTAAATTGTTTGTACTAGCATAAACCAAATTATCAAATTCACGCGTTCGGACATCTTCTTCCCTGACGGCATGGCGTCTCTGGATAAAGCGGTAATGAATAAACAATACCAGCGGGTTTTGGTGACCACCCCACATCCTTTATTACGACTTGTCTGTCTGGGCCTGGTCACCTTTATCTTTACCTTATTTTCGCTGGAGCTCACCCGCTTCGGCACCCTGCTGGCCCCGCTCTGGTTTCCCACCGCCATTATGATGGTGGCGTTTTACCGCCATGCCGGAAAAATGTGGCCGGGCATTGCCCTGGCCTGTTCGTTCGGCAATATTCTGGCCTCATGGATGCTGTTCTCCTGGGGGTCGGTCAGCCTCATCTACCCTGCGGTCAACGTCATTGAGGCCGTTATCGGCGCGCTGTTCCTGCGTAAATGGCTCCCGTGGTACAACCCGCTGCAGAATCTGAACGACTGGATCCGCGTGGCCATCGGCAGCGCGCTGGTGCCGCCACTGATGGGCGGCATTCTGGTGTCTCTGCTGGCACCCGGCTCTGAGCCCCTGCGTAATTTCTTCGTCTGGGTGTTGTCAGAAGCCATTGGCGCGCTGGCGCTGGTGCCACTGGGGCTGTTATTTAAGCCGCATTATCTGCTGCGCCACCGTGACCCGCGATTGCTGCTGGAAACGCTGACCACGCTGGCCGTGACGTTAGCCCTCAGTTGGGCAGCCATCACCTGGCTGCCGTGGCCCTTCACCTGCGTGATCGTTCTGCTGATGTGGAGCGCCGTGCGCCTGCCGCGGATGGAAGCGTTCATGGTGTTTCTGGTCACCGTGATGGTGGTGTCGCTGATGATTGCCCGCAATCCTCTGGCGCTGACCACCCAGCACGCCGGGCCGATGCTGAACGCCCCCTGGCTGCCGTTCCTGATGCTGCTCCTGCCCGCTAACGTGATGACCATGGTGATGTACGCCTTCCGCGCCGAACGCAAACACATCACCGAAAGCGAAGAGCGCTTTCGTAACGCGATGGAATATTCCGCCATCGGCATGGCGCTGGTCAGCATTGAAGGCAAATGGCTTCAGGCTAACAAGGCGCTGTGCAATTTCCTCGGCTACAGCCAGACGGAGCTTCAGTCGCTGACCTTCCAGCAGCTCACCTGGCCAGAAGATCTGAATACCGACCTCGAGCAGCTCGAACAGCTGGTCAACGGCGAGATCAATACCTACTCCCTCGAAAAGCGCTATTACACCCGCGACGGGGAAGTGGTCTGGGCGCTTCTTGCCGTCTCCGTGGTGCGTCATGCCGACGGCTCGCCGCTCTATTTTATTGCCCAGATTGAAGACATTAACGATCTGAAGCAGACCGAGTGGGTCAATAAGCGCCTGATGGAGCGCATTACGCTGGCTAACGAAGCCGGGGGCATCGGCATCTGGGAATGGGATCTGGAACCCGACATTATCAGCTGGGATAAGCGGATGTTTGAGCTCTATGAAATACCGCCGCACATCAAGCCCACCTGGCAGCTCTGGCACGACACGATGCTGCCGGAGGATCGCGTCCACGCCGAGCAGGTGCTGCGGGACTCCCTGATTTCCCGTCTGCCGTTTAAGCTGGAATTCCGCATCCGCGTGAAGGAAGGCGTGCGTCATATTCGCTCCCTGGCGAACCGGGTGCTCAATAAGCAGGGGGAAGTTGAACGGCTGCTCGGCATCAACATGGACATGACCGAGGTTAAGCAGCTTAACGAGGCCCTCTTCCAGGAAAAAGAGCGTCTGCACATTACCCTCGACTCCATCGGTGAAGCGGTGCTGTGCACCGATATCAACATGAACGTCACCTTTATGAACCCGGTCGCGGAGAAAATGAGCGGCTGGCTGCAGACCGAGGCTATCGGCCAGCCGATCCTGAAGGTGTTACACATTACCTTCGGTGAAAAAGGGCCGCTGATGGAGAATATTCACAGCGGCGATATGTCCCGTTCCGATATCGATCAGGATGTGGTGCTGAACTGCCGTACCGGCGGCAATTATGATATCCACTACAGCATTACGCCGCTCAGCACGCTGGATGGACAGAATATTGGCTCGGTGATCGTCATTCAGGACGTCACCGAGTCGCGCAAAATGCTGCGCCAGCTAAGCTACAGCGCCTCCCACGATGCCCTGACCCATCTGGCAAACCGGGTCAGCTTCGAAAACCATCTCAAACGGCTCTTGCAGACCGTTCGCGAAACGCGCCAGCGCCATGCCCTGGTGTTTATCGACCTCGATCGCTTCAAAGCCGTCAACGACACGGCTGGCCACGCCGCGGGTGATGCCCTGCTGCGGGAACTGGCTTCCCTGATGTTGACCATGCTCCGCTCCAGCGACGTGCTGGCGCGTCTGGGCGGGGACGAGTTCGGGTTACTGTTACCGGACTGCAACCTGGAAAGCGCGCGCTATATCGCCGGTCGCCTGATTCATGCCATCAACGACTATCACTTTATGTGGGAAGGCCGCCTGCACCGGATCGGCGCCAGCGCCGGCATCACGCTGATTGATGAAAATAACCATCAGGCGTCGGAAATCATGTCGCAGGCGGACATTGCCTGTTACGCCTCAAAAAACAGCGGGCGCGGCATGGTGACGGTGTATGAACCCCAGCAGGAGCGGGATCACCACACGCGCAGCATGATGTCGCTTGATGAACAGTGGCACATGATTAAAGACAATCATCTGATGATGATTGCCCGCAGCGTCGCCTCCCCGCGCATCCCGGAGAGCAGTAATTTCTGGCTGCTGTCGTTACGCCTGTGGACCAGCCAGGGCGAAGTTCAGGAAGAGCATGCCTTCCGCTCGGGTCTGGCCGAGCCTGAGCTTCTGCACGCCCTCGACAGACGGATCTTTAGCGAATTTTTCCGCACCTATGCCACCCAGATCGCCAGTAAAGGCATGGGCGTGGCGCTGCCGCTCTCGGAGGCCGGTTTAGCCAGCGTGACGCTGGTCGATGAACTGCTCGATCTGCTGGATAAAAGCCCGATGCCGGGCCGTCTGCTGCATCTGGTTATCTCTGCCGATGTGGTGTGCAACCCGGATAAGAACCTGCATCGGGGTCTGCAAAAGCTTCGCCAGGCGGGCTGCCGCGTGATCTTCAGCCAGGTGGGACGCGACATGAACGTCTTTACCCACCTGACCGCGAATATGGCCGACTATCTGATGCTGGATGCAGAGGTGGTAACCAACGTGTATGGCAATCTGATGGATGAGATGATGGTGACCATTGTTCAGGGCCACGCCCAGCGTGTGGGAATGAAAACTATCGCGGGCCCCTGTAACCAGCCCATCATGATGGATACGCTCTCCGGCATCGGCATCGATTTTATCTTTGGTGACACCATCGCCGAGCCGCAGCCATTAGATCTTCTGCTCAACACCAGCTATTTCGCCATCAACTGACGGTGCCCAGCCGTCGGTATACCAGATGTGCAGCAGCGCGTAGGAGCGCCACGGCTTCCAGCGTTCGGCATAACGACGAATTTGCGCGGGCGTCATTCCGGCGAAGCGCTGTTTAATCAGGTAATCATCCGGCAGAAACACATCTTTCGCCTGCCAGCCGCGCAGGGCCAGATAATTTGCCGTCCAGCGCCCTATCCCCGGCCGCTGCTGTAACGCCTTCATCCCCTCTTCTGTATTCGCGGGCGGGGAAAGCGGAAACGTTCCGTCGATAACCGACTGCGCCAGATGAATCAGCGACTCCGCGCGCTTTAGCGGCATACCCAACGCCTTCAGCGCCAGCGGGTCCGCTGCCGCCAGCGCCTGGGGCGTGGGGAAGCAGAGATAGCCCGGACAATCCGCCACCGGTTCGCCACAGAGCGCCACCACGCGTGACGCCAGCTTCGCCGCCATCGCCACGCTCACCAGCTGCCCGAGGATCGCCCGGACGCCCTGCTCGTACGCATCCACCGCCCCCGGTAAACGCAAGCCTGGCCTTGCAGCACCGAGTTCGCCCAGCGTTTCTGCTATTTGCTGCGGGTTACAGCGGAGATCGCACAGGCGTTCGATGCGTTCAAGACACGCCTGCGCAACCGGAATTAACCCCGGGCTGAGCGTCACGCTCAGCGTATGGCTGGCAATATCCGGCGTCACGCGGAAAATCCCCTGATGCCCCTCGCAGGCAAAACTGCGCTCATAGTAATCGCTGGTGACGGTTTCAATGCCCGTTACCGCGCGCGCGCCAAGAAAACCAAACATCCACTGCCAGTCATAAGGGGGAAGCCAGGTGAGGGTATACATCGTTGCTCCTTTTTTAGTGTTATCAGCATAAACGTAAAGACCCTGTTTTGCCTTGCTTTCATATTCCTGTTGTCGCCATGCAGACATTTCGTTAAAGTCTCGCCCCTTCTCACCGGCATGGGGATTCATCGTGTTTATTGGATTTGACTACGGTACGGCAAACTGCTCGGTTGCGATTATGCAAGACGGGCAGCCACGGCTCCTGAAGATGGAAAAAGAGAGCACGCTGCTGCCGTCAATGCTCTGCGCACCGACGCGTGAAGCGGTGAGCGAGTGGCTGTTTCGCCACCATCAGGTTCCGGCCACGGCGGCGGAGACCCAGGCGCTGCTGCGCCGGGCGGTCAGCTTTAACCGCGAGGAAGATATCGACGTTACGCCCTCCAGCGTGCAGTTCGGCCTCTCCTCGCTCGGGCACTACATTGAAGACCCCGAAGAGGTCTACTTCGTTAAGTCGCCAAAATCCTTCCTCGGCGCCAGCGGCCTGAAGCCGCAGCAGGTCGCGCTGTTCGAAGACCTGGTGTGCGCGATGATGCTGCATATTCGCCAGCAGGCGCAGACGCAGGTCTCCGATGCGATTACCCAGGCGGTGATTGGCCGCCCGATCAACTTCCAGGGGCTGGGCGGCGACGAGGCCAACCAGCAGGCGCAGGGGATCCTGGAGCGCGCGGCGCACCGCGCCGGCTTCCGCGACGTGGTATTCCAGTATGAGCCGGTTGCCGCAGGGCTGGACTTCGAAGCCACTCTGACGGAAGAGAAGCGCGTGCTGGTCGTGGACATCGGCGGGGGCACGACGGACTGCTCGCTGCTGCTGATGGGGCCGCAGTGGCATCGCCGTCGCGATCGTGAAAACAGCCTGCTCGGGCACAGCGGCTGCCGCGTGGGCGGTAACGATCTGGATATCGCCCTGGCCTTCAAGAG
This sequence comes from Enterobacter sp. EC_50, assembly GCF_019584525.1. Taxonomy (NCBI): domain Bacteria; kingdom Pseudomonadati; phylum Pseudomonadota; class Gammaproteobacteria; order Enterobacterales; family Enterobacteriaceae; genus Enterobacter; species Enterobacter sp. EC_50. The sequence continues at coordinate 71,049 of NZ_VDAF01000011.1, forward strand.
CCTGATGCCGCTGCTCGGCATGGGGGGGCAAACCGAAAAAGGCATCGCCCTGCCGATCCTGCCGTGGTGGAACGCGATTGCCATCAACGACGTGCCTGCGCAGAGTGATTTTTACAGCACCGCCAACGGCCGCTTCCTTAACGATCTGGTGCGCGATGCCCAGGACGGCGAAAAGGTCGCCCTGCTCTATAAAGTGTGGCGTCAGCGTCTGAGCTACCGCGTGGTGCGTACGGCGGAAGAGAGCAAAATCGCCCTGTCCGACCGCGCTGAACATGCGGTCTCCCTGCCGTTTATCAGTGACGAACTGGTCACTGCCATTTCGCAGGACGGGCTGGAGACGGCGCTTGCCCAGCCGCTACAGCGCATTCTGGAACAGGTGCAGCTCGCGCTGGAGAACGGCAAAGAGAAGCCGGACGTGATTTACCTGACCGGCGGTAGCGCTCGTTCACCGCTGATCAAGAAAGCGCTGGCCGAACAGCTGCCGGGAATACCTATCGCGGGTGGCGATGACTTTGGTTCCGTTACCGCTGGTCTGGCGCGCTGGGCGCAGGTGATGTTTAGCTAGTGCGGTTGTGCCGGGTGGCGGCTTCGCCTTACCCGGCCTACAAAACGTATGTTGTTGTAGTGCGGTCTGGTGCCCTCTCCCACAAAACACCAAAAACGGCAACATCCGTTGCCGTTCGCATTTACCTTGTAGGCCGGGTAAGCGAAGGGTCACCCGGCAACACTCAGACAATTCCCGACAGTCTTCCATATTTCCTCCATTTTTCCGCTATGTTGCCTGACTAAACTAGTATCATTCCCCGAAGTATTCAGGATGAGAACGTATAACGATGAAAGGCAGTAACAAATCCCGCTGGGCAATAGCCGCTGGCATCATTGTGGTGGCCCTTGCCGCCGCCTGGTACTGGCACAGTCAATCCGCGAACACCGCCGCACCGGCCGGCGCCACCAGCCAGGTCCAGCGCCCAACGGGTGGAGGTCGTCACGGCATGCGCGGTGGCGCGCTGGCGCCGGTTCAGGCGGCGACGGCGGTGAATAGAGCCGTTCCTCGCTATCTCACCGGTCTCGGGACCATTACCGCTGCCAACACCGCCACGGTGCGCAGCCGCGTCGACGGCCAGCTCATCGCGATCCACTTCCAGGAAGGTCAGCAGGTCAAAGCGGGCGATCTGCTGGCGGAAATCGACCCGAGCCAGTTTAAGGTCGCCCTTGCCCAGGCGCAGGGACAGCTCGCGAAAGACAACGCGACCCTCGCCAACGCCCGGCGCGATTTAGCCCGCTACCAGCAGCTGGTGAAAACAAACCTGGTGTCCCGTCAGGAGCTGGATACCCAGCAGTCGCTGGTCAGTGAAACGCAGGGCACGATCAAAGCCGACGAAGCCGCGGTGGCCAGCGCCCAGCTGCAGCTGGACTGGAGCCGCATCACCGCGCCGATTGACGGACGCGTCGGCCTGAAGCAGGTCGATATCGGCAACCAAATCTCCAGCGGCGACACCACGGGCATCGTGGTGATCACCCAGACCCACCCGATTGATTTAGTCTTTACCCTGCCGGAAAGCGATATCGCGACCGTCATGCAGGCGCAAAAAGCCGGTAAAGGCCTGGTGGTGGAAGCCTGGGACCGCACCAACAAGCAGAAGCTGAGTGAAGGGTCTCTGCTCAGTCTGGATAACCAGATCGACACCACCACCGGCACCATCAAGCTGAAGGCGCGCTTTAATAACCAGGACGATGCCCTCTTCCCGAACCAGTTCGTCAATGCACGTATGCTGGTCGCGACCGAAGAGAACGCGGTGGTGATCCCCACCGCAGCGCTGCAGATGGGTAATGAAGGCAACTTTGTCTGGGTGCTTAACAGCGACAATAAGGTCAGCAAGCACCTCGTAAAAACCGGAATTCAGGACAGCCAGACGGTGGTCATCAGCGCCGGGCTTTCCGCAGGCGACCGCGTGGTCACCGACGGCATTGACCGTCTGACCGAAGGCGCCAAAGTGGAAGTGGTGGAACCGGCGAAACAGGGAGCGACCTCCTGATGCAGGTGCTGCCGCCGGGCTCCACAGGTGGGCCGTCACGCCTGTTTATCCTCCGTCCTGTCGCCACCACGCTGCTGATGGTGGCGATCCTGCTCGCCGGGATTATCGGCTATCGCTTTCTGCCCGTCTCGGCGCTGCCCGAGGTGGACTATCCCACCATTCAGGTGGTGACGCTCTATCCCGGCGCCAGCCCGGATGTTGTCACCTCCGCCATTACCGCCCCGTTGGAGCGTCAGTTCGGCCAGATGTCGGGGCTAAAACAGATGTCCTCCCAGAGCTCCGGCGGCGCATCCGTCGTGACGCTGCAGTTCCAGCTGACGCTCTCGCTGGATGTCGCCGAGCAGGAGGTGCAGGCCGCCATCAACGCCGCCACCAACCTGCTGCCGTCAGACCTGCCTAACCCGCCGGTCTACAGCAAGGTGAACCCGGCGGATCCGCCGATCATGACGCTGGCCGTCACGTCCTCCGCCATGCCAATGACCCAGGTCGAAGACATGGTCGAAACGCGCGTGGCGCAGAAAATTTCTCAGGTCTCCGGCGTCGGCCTCGTCACCCTGGCGGGCGGACAGCGCCCGGCGGTGCGCGTCAAGCTTAACGCGCAGGCCATCGCCGCGCTGGGGCTCACCAGCGAGACCATCCGCAGCGCCATCAGCAATGCCAACGTCAACTCGGCGAAGGGCTCGCTGGACGGCCCAACCCGCGCCGTCACGCTCTCGGCGAACGACCAGATGCAGTCCGCCGACGAATATCGTCAGCTGATTATCGCCTACCAGAACGGCGCGCCGGTGCGTCTGGGCGACGTGGCGACCGTAGAACAAGGCGCGGAAAACAGCTGGCTGGGAGCCTGGGCCAACAGGCAGCAGGCGATCGTGATGAACGTGCAGCGCCAGCCGGGCGCAAACATCATCGAAACCGCCGACAGCATCCGTACCATGCTGCCGCAGCTGATCGAAAGCCTGCCGAAGTCGGTCAGCGTGAAGGTGCTTTCAGACCGTACCACCAACATTCGCGCGTCGGTCACCGACACCCAGTTTGAGCTGATGCTGGCGATTGCGCTGGTGGTGATGATCATTTATCTGTTCCTGCGCAACGTTCCGGCTACCATTATTCCCGCCGTCGCCGTACCGCTCTCGCTGGTCGGCACCTTTGCGGTGATGGTGTTCCTCGATTTTTCGATCAACAACCTGACGCTGATGGCGCTCACCATCGCCACCGGGTTCGTGGTGGATGACGCCATCGTCGTCATCGAGAACATCTCGCGCTATATCGAGAAAGGTGAAAAACCGCTGGCCGCCGCGCTGAAAGGCGCAGGAGAAATCGGCTTTACCATTATCTCGCTGACCTTCTCGCTGATTGCGGTGCTGATCCCGCTGCTGTTTATGGGCGATATCGTCGGGCGTCTGTTCCGCGAGTTTGCCGTGACGCTGGCGGTCGCCATTCTGATCTCCGCCGTGGTGTCGCTGACCCTGACGCCGATGATGTGCGCCCGCATGCTGAGCCATGCGTCGCTGCGCAAGCAAAACCGCTTCTCGCGCGCCTCCGAGCGCATGTTCGAGCGCATTATTGCCGCCTACGGTCGCGTGCTGGCGAAAGTCCTCAACCACCCGTGGGCGACGCTCGGCGTGGCGCTCGGCACCCTGGCGCTCAGCGTGATGCTGTGGATTTTCATTCCGAAAGGCTTCTTCCCCATCCAGGACAACGGCATTATTCAGGGCACGCTTCAGGCCCCGCAGTCAGTCTCCTTCGCCAATATGGCCCAGCGCCAGCAGCAGGTGTCTGAGATTATCATGAAAGATCCGGCGGTCGAGAGCCTGACCTCCTACGTGGGCGTCGACGGCACCAACCCGTCGCTTAACAGCGCGCGTCTGCAGATCAACCTCAAGCCGCTGGATGAGCGTGACGATCGCGTCAACGCCGTCATTGAGCGGCTGCAAAGCGCCGTCGCCCGCGTGCCGGGCGTTGAGCTGTACCTGCAGCCGATTCAGGATTTGACTATCGATACCCAGATCAGCCGCACGCAGTACCAGTTCACGCTGCAGGCCACCTCGCTGGACGCGCTCAGCACCTGGGTGCCGCAGCTGGTGGATAAACTCAAAACCCTGCCGCAGCTCGCCGACGTCAGCAGCGACTGGCAGGACAAAGGGCTGGCGGCGTATGTGAACGTCAACCGCGACGCCGCCAGCCGTCTGGGCATCACCATGGCGGACGTGGATAACGCCCTGTACAACGCCTTCGGTCAGCGCCTGATCTCCACCATCTACACCCAGGCGAACCAGTACCGCGTGGTGCTGGAGCACAACACGGAGAACACGCCCGGCCTGGCGGGGCTGGACTCGGTGCGCCTGACCAGCAAAGACGGCGGCATAGTGCCGCTGAGCGCTATCGCCACAGTGGAAGAACGCTATACCCCCCTGTCGATTAACCATCTGGATCAGTTCCCGTCCACCACCATCTCCTTTAACGTGCCGGACAATTACTCTCTGGGTGAAGCGGTGGAGGCCATTCAGGCGGCTGAGAAAGATCTCAGCTTCCCGTCCGATATTCAGACCCAGTTCCAGGGCAGCACCCTGGCGTTCCAGGCCGCGCTGGGCAACACCATCTGGCTGATCGTGGCGGCGGTCGTGGCGATGTACATCGTGCTCGGCGTGCTGTACGAAAGCTTTATCCACCCGATCACCATCCTCTCTACCCTGCCGACGGCGGGCGTGGGGGCACTGCTGGCATTAATGCTGGCGGGCAGCGAGCTGGATGTGATTGCCATCATCGGCATCATCCTGCTCATCGGCATCGTGAAGAAAAACGCCATCATGATGATCGACTTCGCCCTGGCTGCCGAGCGCGAGCAGGGCATGTCGCCGCACGACGCGATTTTCCAGGCCTGCCTGCTGCGTTTTCGCCCCATCCTGATGACCACGCTGGCCGCCCTGCTGGGCGCGCTGCCGCTGATGCTCAGCACGGGCGTCGGCGCGGAGCTGCGCCGTCCGCTGGGTATCGGCATGGTCGGCGGTCTGCTGGTGAGCCAGGTGCTGACGCTGTTCACCACGCCGGTGATCTACCTACTGTTTGACCGCCTGGCGCTGTGGACCAAAAGCCGCTTCCCGAAACGTGAAGAGGAGGCATAAGTGAAGTTTTTCGCCCTCTTCATTTATCGCCCGGTGGCGACGATTCTCATCTCGCTCGCCATTACCCTCTGCGGCGTGCTGGGCTTCCGGCTGCTGCCGGTGGCCCCCCTGCCGCAGGTGGACTTCCCGGTGATCATGGTCAGCGCCTCGCTGCCGGGCGCCTCGCCGGAAACCATGGCCTCGTCCGTTGCCACGCCGCTGGAGCGTTCGCTCGGGCGAATTGCGGGGGTCAACGAGATGACCTCCAGCAGCTCGCTGGGCAGCACGCGCATTATTCTGGAGTTCAGCTTCGACCGGGATATCAACGGCGCGGCGCGCGACGTGCAGGCGGCCATCAATGCCGCACAGAGCCTGCTGCCGAGCGGGATGCCGAGCCGTCCGACCTACCGCAAGGCCAACCCGTCCGATGCGCCGATCATGATCCTGACGCTGACCTCGGATACGTACTCGCAGGGGCAGCTGTACGACTTTGCGTCCACCCAGCTGGCGCAGACCATCTCACAAATTAACGGCGTCGGGGACGTGAGCGTCGGCGGGAGTTCCCTGCCCGCGGTGCGCGTGGGGTTAAACCCGCAGGCGCTGTTCAACCAGGGCGTGTCGCTGGACGACGTGCGCTCCGCCATCAGCAACGCCAACGTGCGCAAACCGCAGGGGGCGATTGAGGACAACAGCCACCGCTGGCAGATCCACACCAACGACGAGCTGAAAACCGCGGCGGAATATCAGCCGCTCATCATCCACTATAACAACGGCGCGGCGGTGCGCTTAAGCGACGTGGCCAGCGTCACCGACTCGGTGCAGGACGTACGCAACGCCGGGATGACCAACGCCAAGCCGGCGATTCTGCTGATGATCCGCAAGCTGCCGGAGGCCAACATTATTGAGACGGTGAACAGCATTCGCGCCCGTCTCCCGGAGCTGCAGGAGACCATCCCGGCAGCAATCGATCTGCAAATTGCCCAGGATCGCTCCCCGACCATTCGCGCCTCGCTGGAAGAGGTGGAGCAAACGCTGGTGATTTCCGTCGCGCTGGTGATCCTGGTGGTGTTCCTGTTCCTGCGATCTGGCCGCGCGACGCTGATCCCGGCGGTGGCCGTGCCGGTCTCGCTGATCGGCACCTTTGCCGCCATGTATCTGTGCGGGTTTAGCCTCAACAACCTGTCGCTGATGGCCCTGACGATTGCCACCGGCTTCGTGGTGGATGACGCCATCGTGGTGCTGGAAAACATTTCCCGCCATCTGGAAGCGGGCGTGAAGCCGCTGCAGGCCGCGCTGCAGGGCACGCGCGAGGTGGGCTTTACGGTGCTCTCCATGAGCCTGTCGCTGGTCGCGGTCTTTCTGCCGCTGCTGCTGATGGGCGGGCTGCCGGGCAGGCTGCTGCGCGAGTTTGCCGTCACCCTCTCCGTCGCCATCGGCATTTCGCTGGTCATCTCCTTAACGCTGACGCCGATGATGTGCGGCTGGATGCTCAAGCGCAGCAAGCCGCACTCGCAGCCGCGCCGCAAAGGCTTTGGCCGCGTGCTGATGGCGATGCAGGAAGGCTACGGCAAATCGCTGAAGTGGGTGCTGAACCACACAAGGCTGGTCGGCCTGGTGCTGATCGGCACCATCGTGCTCAACGTGTGGCTGTATATTTCCATCCCGAAAACCTTTTTCCCGGAGCAGGATACCGGCGTGCTGATGGGCGGCATTCAGGCGGACCAGAGCATTTCCTTCCAGGCGATGCGCGGCAAGCTGCAGGACTTTATGAAGATCATTCGGGAAGACAAAGCCGTGGATAACGTCACTGGCTTTACCGGCGGGTCGCGCGTCAACAGCGGGATGATGTTTATTACCCTGAAACCGCGCGGCGAGCGCAACGAAACCGCCCAGCAGGTGATTGACCGCCTGCGGGTGAAGCTCGCCAAAGAGCCCGGAGCCAACCTGTTTTTGATGGCCGTTCAGGATATCCGCGTCGGCGGGCGACAGGCGAACGCCAGCTATCAGTACACGTTACTCTCGGACGACTTAGCCGCCCTGCGCGAGTGGGAGCCGAAGATCCGCAAGGCGCTGGCCGCCCTGCCCCAACTGGCGGACGTAAACTCCGATCAGCAGGACAACGGTGCCGAGATGGCCCTGACCTACGACCGTGAAACCATGTCGCGGCTGGGCATTAACGTTGAAGCCGCCAACAGCCTGCTGAACAACGCCTTTGGCCAGCGCGAGATCTCCACCATCTACCAGCCGATGAACCAGTACAAGGTGGTGATGGAAGTTGACCCGCGCTACACCCAGGACATCAGCGCCCTGGACAAAATGTTTGTCATCAACAACGACGGCAAGGCGATTCCGCTCTCGTACTTTGCCAGCTGGCAGCCTGCCAACGCGCCGCTGTCGGTGAACCATCAGGGGCTGTCGGCGGCGTCGACCATCTCCTTTAACCTGCCCGCCGGTTCGTCACTTTCCGAGGCCAGCGACGCGATCAACCGCGCGATGACCCAGCTTGGCGTGCCGTCCACCGTGCGCGGCAGCTTCGCCGGGACCGCGCAGGTATTCCAGGAGACGATGAACTCGCAGGTGATTTTAATTCTGGCCGCCATCGCCACGGTCTATATTGTGCTGGGCGTGCTGTATGAAAGCTACGTGCACCCGCTGACCATCCTCTCGACGCTGCCGTCAGCGGGCGTGGGGGCACTGCTGGCGCTGGAGCTGTTCGGCGCGCCGTTCAGCCTTATCGCACTCATCGGGATCATGCTGCTGATCGGCATCGTGAAGAAAAACGCCATCATGATGGTGGACTTCGCGCTGGACGCCCAGCGCAACGGCAACCTCTCGCCGCAAGAGGCCATCTTCCAGGCCTGCCTGCTGCGCTTTCGTCCGATTATGATGACCACCCTGGCGGCGCTGTTTGGCGCGCTGCCGCTGGTGATCTCGGGCGGCGACGGCTCAGAGCTGCGCCAGCCGCTGGGGATCACCATTGTCGGCGGCCTGGTGATGAGCCAGCTGCTGACGCTGTACACCACGCCGGTGGTCTATCTGTTCTTCGACCGCCTGCGGCTGCGCTTTTCACGTAAAAACAGAACTACGGTGACCGGATAAATGACAGAGCTTCCCAGCAACGTTCGCTGGCAATTATGGATAGTCGCCTTCGGCTTCTTTATGCAGTCGCTGGATACGACCATCGTCAACACCGCCCTCCCCTCCATGGCGAAAAGCCTCGGGGAGAGCCCGCTGCATATGCACATGGTGATTGTCTCCTACGTGCTGACGGTTGCCGTGATGCTGCCCGCCAGCGGCTGGCTGGCCGATAAGGTCGGCGTGCGGAATATCTTCTTTACCGCCATCGTGCTGTTTACCACCGGCTCGCTGTTTTGCGCGCAGGCCAACACCCTCGACCAGCTGGTCATGGCGCGCGTGCTGCAGGGCATCGGCGGGGCGATGATGGTGCCCGTCGGGCGACTAACGGTGATGAAGATTGTGCCGCGCGAGCAGTACATGGCGGCGATGACCTTTGTCACCCTGCCCGGTCAGGTGGGGCCGCTGCTTGGGCCTGCGCTGGGCGGTATGCTGGTGGAGTACGCCTCCTGGCACTGGATCTTCTTAATCAATCTTCCTGTTGGCATCATCGGCGCCATCGCCACCCTGACGCTGATGCCGAACTACAAAATGCAGACCCGGCGCTTTGATTTCTTCGGCTTTATTCTGCTGGCGGCGGGCATGGCCACGCTTACCCTGGCACTCGACGGGCAAAAGGGGCTGGGGATTTCCACCCTGATGCTCGGGTTGCTGGTGGTTATCGGCATTTCCACCATTGCAGGGTATTTGTGGCATGCTCGCGGGAATGACCAGGCGCTGTTCAGCCTGAACTTGTTTAAAAACCCTACCTACCGTCTCGGGCTGTTCGGCAGCTTTGCCGGACGCGTCGGCAGCGGCATGCTGCCGTTTATGACGCCCGTTTTTCTGCAAATTGGCATGGGCTTTTCGCCATTCCACGCGGGCCTGATGATGATCCCAATGGTGCTCGGCAGCATGGGGATGAAGCGCATGGTGGTGCAGGTGGTGAACCGCTTTGGCTACCGTCACGTGCTGGTGGCCGCCACGCTGGGGCTGGCGCTGGTCAGCCTGCTGTTTATGGCCGTGGCGCTGATGGGCTGGTACTACGTCCTGCCGCTGGTGCTGTTCTGCCAGGGGATCATCAACTCCATGCGCTTCTCGTCGATGAATACCCTGACGCTGAAGGACCTGCCTGACGATCTGGCGAGCAGCGGCAACAGCCTGCTGTCGATGATTATGCAGCTCTCCATGAGCGTGGGCGTGACGATCGCGGGGTTGCTGCTCGGCATGTACGGCCAGCACCATCTCAGCGTCGACACGCCGGTGGCGCATCAGGTCTTTATGTATACCTACCTCAGCATGGCGGTCATCATCGCCCTGCCCGCGTTCATCTTCGCCCGCGTGCCGGATGATACCAGCAAGAACGTCGTGATTAGGCGCGGCAAAAGGAGTGGCTCATGAAATTCTGGCGTCCGGGTATTACCGGCAAGCTCTTTCTGGCGATTTTTGCCACCTGTATCGTTTTGCTGATCACCATGCACTGGGCGGTGCGGGTCAGCTTTGAGCGCGGCTTTATTGATTACATCAAGCATGGCAATGAGCAGCGTTTGCAGGGCTTAAGCGATGCGCTGAGTGAACAGTACGCCCAGCACGGCAACTGGCGTTTTCTGCGCAATAACGACCGCTTTATTTTCCAGATTCTGCGCTCGCTGGAGCACGATACCGGTGATGACCGTCCGGGCCCGGGCATGCCGCCGCACGGCTGGCGCACCCAGTTCTGGGTGATCGACCAGGACATGCGCCCCCTGGTTGGCCCGCGCGCGCCGATACCGCCGGACGGCACCCGTCGGGCGATTAAAGTGAATAACGCGACCGTCGGCTGGGTTATCGCCTCGCCGGTGGAGCGCCTGACGCGCAACACCGACATCAACTTTGACCGCCAGCAGCGCCGGACCAGCTGGCTGATTGTCGCCCTCTCCACGCTGCTCGCCGCGCTCGCCACCTTCCCGCTGGCGCGCGGTCTGCTCGCCCCGGTGAAACGGCTGGTGGAGGGCACGCACAAGCTGGCCGCCGGGGATTTCACCACCCGCGTCGATACCCGCAGCCAGGACGAACTGGGCAAGCTGGCGCAGGACTTTAACCAGCTCGCCAGCACCCTGGAGAAGAACCAGCAGATGCGCCGCGACTTTATGGCCGACATTTCACACGAGCTGCGTACGCCGCTGGCGGTGCTGCGCGGCGAGCTCGAAGCCATTCAGGACGGCGTGCGCCAGTTTACGCCGGAATCGGTGGCTTCCCTGCAGGCGGAGGTGGGCACGCTCACCAAGCTGGTGGACGATCTCCACCAGCTCTCCATGTCCGACGAAGGCGCGCTGGCCTACCAGAAGGCGCCCGTAGACGTCATTAACGTGCTGGAAGTGGCAAGCGGCGCCTTCCGCGAGCGCTTTGCCAGCCGCAACCTGAAAATCGACCTCTCCCTGCCGGACAGCGCGGTGGTGTTTGGCGACAAAGATCGGCTGATGCAGCTGTTCAACAACCTGCTGGAAAACAGCCTGCGCTACACCGACAGCGGCGGCGGGCTGCATATCTCCGGCAGGCAGGACAACGGGCGCTTCGCCCTCACCTTCGCGGATTCCGCCCCCGGCGTGCAGGACGCGCAGCTGGAAAAACTGTTCGAGCGCTTTTACCGTACCGAAGGCTCCCGCAACCGCGCCAGCGGCGGCTCCGGCCTGGGGCTAGCGATTTGCGTTAACATCGTCGAGGCGCATAATGGCACGATCCGCGCCGCCCATTCGCCTTTTGGCGGGGTTAGCATTACAGTAGAGTTACCTCTGGAACGGGATTTATCGAGAGAAGTATGACCGAGTTACCGATTGACGAAAACACGCCGCGCATTTTGATCGTCGAAGACGAACCCAAGCTGGGACAGCTGCTGATCGACTATTTACGCGCGGCCAGCTATGCCCCGTCACTGATCGGCCACGGCGACCAGGTGCTGCCCTACGTGCGCCAGACCCCGCCGGACCTGATCCTGCTTGATTTAATGCTGCCAGGGATTGATGGGTTGACCCTGTGCCGGGAAATTCGTCGCTTCTCCGACGTACCGATCGTTATGGTCACCGCCAAAATTGAAGAGATTGACCGCCTGCTGGGGCTCGAAATCGGCGCTGACGATTATATCTGCAAACCCTACAGCCCGCGTGAAGTGGTCGCCCGCGTGAAAACCATTCTGCGCCGCTGCAGGCCGCAGCGCGAGCTTCAGGTGCTGGACGCCGAAAGCCCGCTGATTGTGGATGAAAGCCGCTTCCAGGCGAGCTGGCGCGGCAAGCTGCTGGACCTGACGCCTGCTGAGTTCCGCCTGCTGAAAACCCTCTCCCACGAGCCGGGAAAAGTCTTCTCCCGCGAACAGCTGCTGAACCACCTGTACGACGATTACCGCGTGGTGACCGACCGCACCATCGACAGCCACATCAAAAACCTGCGTCGCAAGCTGGAGGCGCTGGACGCCGAGCAGTCGTTTATCCGCGCGGTGTATGGCGTGGGGTATCGCTGGGAAGCGGATGCGTGCAGGATTGCCTAGTGAGCCGCTGGTCAATCCAGGCCGGGTAAGGCGAAGCCGCCACCCGGCACAATAACTTTACCTCCCTGCCCCGCAGCGCTACAATGCCCGCCCTTAATGTGGGGGATCTCCCCTTACCGCTGCACCAGGTGCACGCGGATCTGACCTGTCATCAGAACGAGAACAAACATGTTTAAACCGGAACTCCTTTCCCCGGCGGGAACGCTGCAAAATATGCGTTACGCTTTCGCCTATGGCGCCGACGCCGTGTATGCGGGCCAGCCGCGCTACTCGCTGCGCGTGCGTAATAACGAATTCAACCACGAGAACCTGCAGCTCGGCATCAACGAGGCGCACGCTCTGGGTAAAAAATTCTACGTGGTGGTCAACATCGCGCCGCACAACGCCAAGCTGAAAACGTTCATCCGTGACCTGAAGCCGGTGGTGGATATGGGGCCGGACGCGCTGATCATGTCGGACCCGGGTTTAATCATGCTGGTTCGGGAGAACTTCCCGGAGATGGATATTCACCTCTCCGTACAGGCTAACGCCGTCAACTGGGCGACGGTGAAGTTCTGGAAGCAGATGGGGCTGACCCGCGTCATCCTGTCCCGCGAGCTTTCGCTGGAAGAGATCGAAGAGATCCGCACCCAGGTGCCGGATATGGAAATCGAAATCTTCGTTCACGGCGCGCTGTGCATGGCCTACTCCGGCCGCTGCCTGCTCTCAGGCTATATCAACAAGCGCGACCCGAACCAGGGTACCTGCACCAACGCCTGCCGCTGGGAATATAACGTCCAGGAAGGCAAAGAGGACGACATCGGCAACATCGTCCACAAGCACGAGCCTATTCCGGTGACCAACGTCGAGCCTACGCTGGGCATCGGCGCACCAACCGACAGCGTGTTTATGATTGAAGAAGCCAAACGTCCGGGCGAGTACATGACCGCCTTTGAAGACGAGCACGGCACCTACATCATGAACTCGAAAGATCTGCGCGCCATCGCCCACGTCGAGCGCCTGACCCAGATGGGCGTGCACTCCCTGAAGATTGAAGGGCGCACCAAATCCTATTACTACTGCGCGCGTACCGCACAGGTGTACCGTAAAGCCATCGACGATGCGGCGGCCGGTAAACCGTTCGATACCAGCCTGCTGGAAACGCTGGAAGGCCTGGCGCACCGCGGCTATACCGAAGGCTTCCTGCGCCGTCATACCCACGACGACTACCAGAACTACGAGCACGGCTACTCCGTTTCCGAGCGCCAGCAGTTTGTCGGCGACTTCACCGGCGAGCGCAAAGGCGCGCTGGCGGCCGTTGCGGTGAAAAACAAATTCACCAAAGGCGACAGCCTGGAGCTGATGACCCCGCAGGGCAACATGAACTTCACGCTGGAGCATCTGGAAAACGGCAAAGGCGAAGCGATTGAGGTCGCGCCGGGCGACGGGCACACCGTCTGGCTGCCGGTTCCGGAAGAGGTGGAGCTGAAGTTCGCGCTGCTGATGCGTAACTTCAACGGTGAAAGCACACGTAATCCACACGGCAAATAGTCAATCAGGGAAATTTTTTCGCGCTGGGATAATTCTTAGAATCGGATCACATACCGCTTCGTTCAATACGGGTATTATCCCACGCGCTGAAAAACATAACCCATAAATGCTAGCTGTACCAGGAACCACCTCCTTAGCCTGCGTAATCTCCCTTACGCGGGCTTATTTTTTACCTTCTCTCTCCTCAACCCAGGCAATGAGTTCGTCGATTTGCTTTTCTGAGAACACGGCGATCCCATTCTCAGCGAGCAACGACGCCGCAACCCCCCTCCCCGCTTTCTGTATACCGCGAAACGATCCGTCATAAATAAACTCACTGCCGCACGTTGGGCTGCCATCGGTTAACAATGCAGCGCTACACCCCGACGCCTGAGCAGCGCGTAGCGCGAGCCAGGCTGCAAGCTGATAATGTTCGGTCACATCCTGCCCGGTATTTTCCATAATTCTGGCTTGCCCGTGCATCACGTCTTTGCCATCAGCGAATATAATCTCTGCCGGAGGACGCGGTACAGGCAGCCCGGCAGCCAATTCAGGGCAATGGATAACCAGACGTTGTTCCTGTTGCCAGCGAGCGAGTTGCTCGTTCATTCGCGCTTTTTCACTTCCGTTATAACGGACCCTGAAGCCCATCAGGCACGCGCTTACCAAAATTTTATTCATCATCACTTTCCTGTGATTACATTAATCTCATCGCTGAAGTGTAACGCGCTTTTGTGCCTGTTTTGTTCCTTTCATCCTGTTCTTACCCGCTTTTTCCCTCTCTGCTATACACTCTTACTAACGCTAAAAAAGGGAGCAGCGCGGATGGCAACCTATCCAGACAGTTTATTGATTCTCAACGGCAAAAGTGCAGGCAACGATCTGCTGCGTCAGGCCATTCAGGGTTTGCGTGACGACGGCGCGCGCATCCACGTAAGAGTAACATGGGAAAAAGGCGACGCGGCACGCTATATCAATGAAGCCCTCGGGCTTGGCGTTGAGACCATCATTTCCGGCGGCGGCGATGGCACCATCAATGAGATCGCGTCAGCGCTGATCGACCTGCCCCCGGCAGACCGCTCGGTGATGGGTATTTTACCGCTCGGCACCGCCAATGATTTTGCCACCAGCGCCGGGATCCCCGAGGCGTTAGAGAAAGCGCTTCAGCTGGCGATCCTCGGTAAAGCGACCGCGGTAGATATTGCGCAGGTGAATGACAAAACCTGCTTTATCAATATGGCCACCGGCGGGTTCGGCACGCGCATCACCAGCGAAACGCCGGAAAAACTCAAGGCGGCGCTGGGCGGCGTGTCGTATCTGATCCACGGTCTGATGCGCATGGATACCCTCAAGCCTGACCGCTGCGAAATTCGCGGCGAAGATTTCCAGTGGCAGGGCCACGCGCTGGTCATTGGCATTGGCAATGGGCGTCAGGCAGGCGGCGGGCAGCAGCTGTGCCCGGAGGCGCTGATCAATGACGGTCAGCTACAGCTGCGGATTTTCACGGGTGACGGCCTGCTGCCCGCGCTGTTTACCACGCTGACGCAGCCGGAAGAGAGTCCGAATATCATTGACGGGAAATCCGCATGGTTTGAGGTAAATGCTCCGCACGGGATGACCTTTAACCTCGACGGGGAACCGCTCAGCGGGACGCAGTTCCGCATTGAGGTGTTGCCCGGCGCGCTACAGTGTCGGTTGCCGCCAGACTGTGTGCTTTTGCGCTGATGGTATTGCCGGGTGGCGGCTACGCCTTACCCGGCCTACGCTTAGCCCTCAGGTCAGGCAATCGTGACTTTGCTGTCCAGATAGACGTCCTGCACCGCATTGATCAGCTTCACGCCGTCAGCCATCGATTTCTTAAACGCCTTACGGCCCAGGATCAGCCCCATGCCGCCCGCGCGCTTGTTGATAACCGCAGTACGCACCGCGTCTGACAGGTCAGTATCGCCGCCCGCCGCGCCACCGGAGTTAATCAGCCCTGCGCGGCCCATGTAGCAGTTCGCCAGCTGGTAGCGCACCAGGTCGATCGGGTTATCGCTGGTCAGCTTGCTGTAAACGCGGTCATCGGTGTAACCAAAGTTCACTGCCTTATAGCCGCCGTTATTCTCGGCCATTTTCTGCTTCACGATATCCGCGCCGATGGTCGCCGCCAGATGGTTCGCCTGGCCGGTAAGATCGGCCGACACGTGGTAATCCACGCCGTCTTTTTTGAACGCCGAGTTGCGCAGGTACGCCCACAGCACGGTCACCATACCCAGCTCGTGCGCGCGCTCAAACGCCGCAGAGATCTCTTCAATCTGACGACGAGACTGTTCTGAGCCGAAATAGATGGTCGCCCCAACGGCAACCGCCCCCATATTGAACGCCTGCTCGACGCTGGCATAGAGCGTCTGGTCATATTCGGTGGGGTAGCTCAGGGTTTCATTGTGGTTCAGCTTCACGAGGAACGGAATGCGGTGGGCATAGCGACGCGAGACGGAGGCCAGCACGCCGTAGGTGGACGCCACGCAGTTACAGCCCGCTTCAATCGCCAGCTCAACAATGTTCTTGGGATCGAAATAGAGCGGATTCGCCGCGAAGGAGGCGCCCGCCGAGTGCTCAACGCCCTGGTCTACCGGCAGAATAGAGAGATATCCGGTGCCGCCGAGCCGACCGGTGTTATAGAGCGTCTGCATATTTCTTAGCACGGCAGGCGGACGGTTGTTATCGACCATCACGCGGTCAACGTAGTCATGACCAGGCAGATACAGCTGGTCGGCTGGAATGGTCATACAACGATGCTGTAAAAGGCTGTCGGCGTCTTTGCCAAGCAACTGCGCAATATCAGTCATGTGATACTCCCGTAAGTTCGACGTCATGTCGGTGTGCGTTTATCCAGTCCCATCTTTTATGGGCAGACTAAGCCTGGTACCGACTTAACAGATTTTCCACCCTTTGCAATTTTTTTCAGCACAATCTGCTGGCTCGATTCGTGTACAACAAAACTGTTACATTGATCAAACAATCGCCACAAAGGTATTTAAAAGGTATTATTGAATGGTATGTTAAAGGCGTACCCTCTCTGACATGCAGGATTAAAAAATGAAAATGAAAGTCCAACTGTCATTCATGATGTTTGTTGAATGGTTTATCTGGGGCGCGTGGTTTGTGCCGCTGTGGCTGTGGCTGAGCAAAAGCGGTTTTACCGCCGGGGAAATCGGCTGGTCTTATGCCTGTACCGCCATTGCCGCTATCCTCTCCCCAATTCTGGTCGGATCGCTGACGGACCGCTTCTTCGCCGCACAGAAAGTACTGGCGGTGCTGATGTTTGCCGGCGCGATTCTGATGTACTTCGCGGCACAGCAAACCCAGTTCAGTACCTTCTTCCCGCTGCTGCTGGTTTACTCCCTGACCTACATGCCCACCATCGCGCTGACCAACAGCATTGCCTTCGCCAACGTGGACGACGTCGAGGCCGATTTTCCGCGCATCCGCGTGATGGGTACGATCGGCTGGATCGCCTCCGGGCTGGCGTGCGGCTTCCTGCCGCAGATGCTGGGCTATAGCGATATTTCCGATACCAATATTCCGCTGCTGATGACGGCCGCCAGCTCCGCCCTGCTCGGCGTCTTTGCCCTGTTCCTGCCGAACACGCCGCCGAAAAGTACCGGCAAGCTGGACTTCAAAGTGATGCTGGGGCTGGACGCGCTGATCCTGCTGCGCGACAAAAACTTCCTCGTGTTCTTTTTCTGCTCGTTCCTGTTCGCCATGCCGCTGGCCTTCTACTACATTTTCGCCAACGGCTATCTCACTGAAGTGGGGATGAAAAACGCCACCGGCTGGATGACGCTCGGCCAGTTCTCTGAAATCTTCTTTATGCTGGCGCTGCCGTTCTTTACCAAACGCTTTGGTATTAAGAAGGTCTTACTGCTGGGTCTGATCACGGCCGCCATCCGCTACGGGTTCTTCGTTTACGGCGGTGCGGAACAGTACTACACCTACGCCCTGCTGTTCCTCGGCATTCTGCTGCACGGCGTGAGCTACGACTTCTACTACGTTACCGCGTACATCTACGTGGATAAAAAAGCGCCGGTGCACATGCGTACCGCCGCGCAAGGCCTGATTACGCTCTGCTGCCAGGGCTTTGGTAGCCTGCTGGGTTACCGCCTGGGCGGCGTGATGATGGAAAAAATGTTCGCCTACAAAGAGCCGGTGAAGGGGCTGACCTTCAACTGGGCCGGAATGTGGACATTTGGCGCAATCATGATTGCCGTGATTGCCGTGCTGTTTATGCTGTTTTTCCGCGAATCGGACAAAGAGATCGCTGCAATTGCGGTGGTTGATGGCGATACCGCGCTGACACAAGGGGAAGTTAAATGAAACAAGAACGTGTTCTCGGTGCCCTTTACGGGCAGGCGTTAGGGGATGCGATGGGCATGCCGTCGGAGCTGTGGCCGAGAAAGCGCGTCAAGGCCCACTTTGGCTGGATCGACCGCTTTTTACCCGGCCCGGCAGAAAATAACGCGGCCTGCTATTTCGGGCAGGCAGAGTTCACCGACGATACCTCAATGGCGCTGTGCCTCGCCGATGCGATCATTGAGTGCGACGGGGAGATTAACGCGGATGTTATCGGCAAGCATATCCTGAACTGGGCGCTCGATTTCGACGCGTTCAACAAGAACGTGCTCGGCCCGACCTCAAAAATCGCGCTGAATGCGATTCGTGACGGGAAGCCGGTCAGCGCGCTGGAAAACAACGGCGTGACGAACGGGGCGGCGATGCGCGCCTCCCCGCTGGGCTGCCTGCTCCCGGCGACGCGGCTGGAACACTTTGTTGAACAGGTGGCGCAGGCCTCCAGCCCGACCCATAAATCGGACCTCGCGATTGCCGGCGCGGTGGTGATGGCCTGGGCGGTTTCCCGCGCCATCGACGGCGAAAGCTGGCAGAACATCGTTGATGCCCTGCCGGGGATCGCCCGCTATGCGCAGGAGATGAAAACCACCACCTTCAGCGCGTCGCTGGCGGCACGTATTGAGCTGGCGCTAAAGACCGTACGGGAAGCCAACGGTATTGAGTCCGCCAGCGAGCAGGTTTATCAGCTGATTGGCGCGGGAACCAGCACCATTGAGTCCGTTCCGGCGGCCATTGCGATGGTGGAACTGGCAGGAACCGACCCGAACCGCTGCGCCATCTTATGCGCCAATCTGGGCGGTGATACGGACACTATTGGCGCCATGGCGACGGCCATCTGCGGCGCGCTCCACGGCGTGCAGGCGATTGATCCGGCGCTCAAAGCCGAACTCGACGCCGTCAACCAGCTCAACTTCGGCCATTATTGCGAGAAACTGCTGCACTTCAGGGAGCAAAGGGAGGGCATATGAAGGCATTTGCCCAACGTCTCGAAAATCTGCACGCCACGCGCCCGGTGACGGTGCTGGGCGCGGCGGTGATTGACGTCATCGCCGACGCCTACGCCCTGCCCTGGCGCGGGTGCGATATCGAACTTAAGCAGCAGGGCGTGAATATTGGCGGCTGCGCGCTGAACATTGCCATCGCCCTGAAACGCCTCGGGATCGCCGCGCAAAATGCCCTTCCCGTCGGCCATGGCGTGTGGGCGGATATTATCCGCAACGCCATGGCGAAGCAGGATCTGCACAGCGCCGTAGAGGCTGAAACCGGCGACAACGGCTGGTGTCTGGCGCTGGTGGAGCCTGACGGCGAGCGCACCTTTATGTCCTTTAGCGGCGTGGAAAACCAGTGGCAGCAGCGCTGGCTGGATGCGCTTCACGTTCCGCAAAACAGCCTGGTTTATCTCTCCGGCTACCAGCTGGCCTCGCCGTGCGGCGAACTGCTGACAGGCTGGCTGGAAGGGTTACGTGACGTGACGGCCTTTATCGATTTCGGCCCACGCATCGCGGATGTTCCTGATGCGCTGATGGAGAGAATCATGGCCTGCAGGCCAATCGTGTCGCTCAATCGTCAGGAAGCGGAACTCGCGGCTGAAAGACTGGGTGTGGAGGCTGAAAACCTGGGTGAAGTGTGGCAGCAGCGCTTTGGCGCCGCGCTGATTGTGCGCCATGATAAAGACGGTGCTACGTGGTATGACGGTGACGCCTCGGGCGTTGTTCCGGCATTTCCGGCGACGGTTATGGATACCATTGGTGCAGGCGACAGCCACGCGGGCGGCACGCTGGCCGGGCTGGCTGCGGGATGGTCACTGGCAGATGCCGTTCTGCTGGGGAATGCCGTGGCGTCATGGGTGGTCAGCCACCGCGGCGGCGATTGCGCCCCGACGCGCGAGGCACTACTCCTCGCACACAAAGACGTATAGATCGCTGCGACAGTAGCTGATGCTGTACTCAATCGGCCGGTGCTGCTGGTCAAGCGCGACCTGCTTGATCACCAGCACCGGTATTTTTTCATCCATCTTAATGTGCGCCTGAAACTCGCTGTCGGGCATGCGGGCGCTCACCCTTGAGCGGGTGCGCTGCGGGTAGATATTCTGACTGCGGAAGTAGTCATAGAGCGAAATGCCAATCGCATCCGGGTCGGGAATTAACCCGACGGGGACCCAGGACTCTTCAATCGACACCGCATCGTCATCGACATAGCGAATGCGCTTGAGCAAAAAGACCTCGCTGTCCGGGGAGATCGACAGGTGGTTGGCCACCTCTTCCGGACACTTCACCACCCGCTTGTTGACCCAGAGCGTATTCGGCTTCTTGCCGCGCAGCACCACCTGCTGGGAAAAACCGCGCGCCTCTTTCAGCGAATATTCGAAGATATTGTTGATTTGCGTGCCATAGCCACGGGCGCGCGTCACCACGCCCTCTTCTTCCAGCGCCTGCATCGCTTTACGCACGGTAATGCGCGACACCCCGGTCAACTGGCTCAGATCGCGCTCGCCGGGCAAAATATTCCCGTGCTCCAGCACCCCGCTGCGCACCGCATTTTTTACCGTTTCGGCAAACTTCAGGTACAGCGGCGTGTTATCGGGCGCGGCGATCCGTTCATTCAGTTGAGCGATTAACCGGGTATGCGCTTGTTCCATCTCTGTTTTCTCAGGCGTGATGTATTCTGCCAGTATACTGGCTTACCACCATGCATGAAAATGGTGTACCGGCCCAATACCGTGACCGACTTCCAGAGTATCGGCTTTTGCCAGCGCCGCCGAGAGCCAGGCTTTTGCTTCGCTAACCGTATCGGCCCAGCTTTCATGACGTGGGCGCAGCGCCGCCAGCGCGGCCGAGAGCGTACAGCCCGTGCCGTGGGTATTTTTGGTCTGCACGCGCGGCGCGGTAAAGCGTACTTCGCCGTCGCGGGTAAAGAGCCAGTCCGGACTTTCCGGATCATCAAGATGCCCGCCCTTCATCAGCACCGCCCCGCAGCCCATCGCCAGCAGCGCATTGCCCTGCTCTTTCATTTCCCGTTCAGTTTGCGCGTGCGGCGCGCCCAGCAGCGCGGCGGCTTCCGGCAGATTGGGCGTGATGAGCGCCACCTGCGGCAGCAGCTTATTGCGCAGCGTCTCGACGGCGGAGGCGGAGAGCAGCGGATCGCCGCTTTTTGCCAGCATGACGGTATCCAGCACCACGTTTTGCACCTGATAGCGCTTAAGCCGTTCGGCCACCGCTTCCACAATGTCCGTTTCGGCCAGCATGCCGATCTTGGTGGTATCAATACGCACGTCGCTGAACACCGAATCCAGCTGCGCGGCAACAAAATCTGGCTCGATGCGGTAGACCGACTGCACGCCGCACGTGTTTTGCGCCACCAGCGCGGTAATCACCGAGCAGCCGTACGCGCCCAGCGCCGAGAAGGTTTTCAGGTCTGCCTGGATACCCGCGCCGCCGCTGGGATCGGTGCCGGCAATGGTCAGGGCGTTAATCCGCTTCATGCCTGCTCCTCCAGCGTGTCGAGCGCGTCGAGGAACGCGCTGGCAAAACTGCCCGGGCCGCGCGAGTGCGCAACGGCCACCGTTCCGGCCCGCTTCATCCATCCGCAGGCGGCGGCGATGTTATCCAGCCGGTCACCCGGCAGCGAGCAGCTCGCCGCCACAACGGCAGAGAGCGCGCACCCGGTTCCCACCACGCGCGTCATCAGCGGGTCACCGCCGGTTACCGTTCGGGTGCGTTGCCCGTCCGTGATGTAGTCAACCTCGCCGGTGACCACCACAATCGTATTGATCTGCCGGGCCAGCGCCTGGGCAGCAGGCACCGCGCTGGCGGCGGTATCGGTCGTATCGACGCCGCGCCCGCCCGCGCTCATCCCGGCGAGGGCAAGAATTTCGGAAGCATTGCCGCGAATGGCCGCCGGTTTCAGGGCAAGGATTTGATGGCAAAACCGGGTGCGGAACGACAGGGCACCCACGGCAACCGGGTCCAGCGTCCAGGGTTTGCCTGCCGCTACCGCACTTTCAATAGCACGACGCATCGACTGGGCGCGCAGCGCGGTCAGCGTGCCAACGTTAACCAGCAGCGCATCGGCTATCGCGGCAAACTGCTCGGCCTCTTCGGCCTCGATCACCATCGCCGGAGATGCGCCAAGCGCCAGCAAAACGTTGGCCGTAAAGGTCTGTACGACGTCATTCGTCATACAGTGGGTCAGCGGAGAACGGGTGCGGAAGTGGTGTAAAACGTGTAAATCGAGCAGGTCAGGCTGCATGGGTTCGCTCCTGCCTTGCGTGAAGAAGCGATGACCGGGAAGGCATCTGACTTCCCTACGCTGGCATTATCCAGATCAGGTAATACGGGTATTTCTCAGCCTTCACAAAGAAGGGCACCCCGAGTCATGAAGATTGAATCTCTATACTTTTTGCCAGCTTAGGGGAAGTTGCTTGCTGGCGCAAGCCCGCCCTTCCGGTTATCGCTTCTTCACCTTGAAAATACGCATACCCCCTTTTTGAACCCCACCCAAGAAACGGAAAAAGGGGCTTTACGCCCCTTGTATCACCACCCGCCTGTGCTTCTTTGGAGGCTGGCAAGGTGGTTATAGATGCGTCTGCAAATGTCATTGCATCCGAGTTGAAACTTTGTATCTTCGTTCAGTAGGTAAAGGCTATTCATAATCCTCCTTAAAATGGTAGATCCTCGCATTCGTCGATGGTTTCATTCGTTGGTACGGTTAAAATAATCTCACGTCCAAGATGTTTGGTCGCTGTCTGGGAAATAAGTTGGTAGGCTGCTTCCTCATCGCCCATTGTCTCTGTTAGCGCCCATTTCAAAGCGGCATCAATGGGATCGCCATTCGGTTTGCAGATAGCTACACCGCCCCAGGGAAGTTCTGGCTTGTTCTGCTGAGTGGGGATCGTTGGTGTTGGTTGATACTGTGGAGCATCCCAGACAAACGGAAGATCATCAAAATCAGGAACAGAATGTTCCGCTGCTGTCTTATCAGGATTAGGCGCGGCTGTGGGTGCAGGTGGCTCTGCCACTACGTCAGAAATCCTAATGGGCGCTGCTGGTAGTTGATCTGCTGGGATAACGTGAGCATCAGTAAGCGGTAATGCAGTGTACTGAAGGGTGTCATACTTGGGATCGGGATTCGGTTCTGTTGTCACCAGCCCCAGCTTTTTCAAGTCGCTAATCCGTCTTTTCACCGTCGAAGGTGATGTTTTGTGTTTTCTCGCTAACGTAGCGTGGCTCTCGTAGCAATTATCACCGTTCGCTTGATAACTCATAAAGCGGCAATACAGAGCGACGTGATGGCTGTCGATTTTTATCCCATCGGGGCAGTCTTTTGAATAAAGGTATTCAATGTCTTCGAAGAAGGTGAAGTCCTTTATGAAGGTTTGCGATGTTACAGTTTTTCCGTCTTCATCTTGATACGTGTGCTCGTGTTTTGCCTGAATCTGGGCGAGGGTTTTTGCCATTGTTGTTTGCTCCTGTGTATGCTCAGTAAGTTACGAATGCTCTTCATTTGGTTTTCTCCGCTTCTCATTCGTGGGTGGGTGTTAATGCTGGAACGTGGTTATTACGCGCCAGCTTTCGAGTATTTGACCGCCAGACTTTGGCATTCTTCAAGAAGGAGTGCGCTTACGCTCATTTTTCGGCGCTTAGCTTCTTTGAACAGAATCTGAAATGTGGCATCAGGTATCATTAACGATGTGGACGGCGGTAGTTTGGTTTTCTTCTCGATCATTCTGGTTTCCTCCTGGGTTAGCTGGTCACTGGGGTGAAATTTGGCGTTGCTCGCCATTCGTCAAAGCGTCGAATCGCTTCCTCGAACATTTCCACCCTGTCCGTTTGTTCACTCTTACGCGCTCGGACAAGTGAACTGTAAACAAGTGTTCGTGTTGTTCGGCCTGTAATCAAATCTGCGTAGATTTGGTCAACGTTGAAGTAACGCATGTTGTTTGCTCCTGTTTGGTTTTCTCCAGACGCAAAAAAGCCCCCACGCCAAAAACCTGGTGGAGGCTGCAATTTATGCGTGATGGAATGTTGTTGGATGTGGATTAGATGATAATGATTATCACCATACTTTTAATAGTACACTAAAAGCACACCTGTTGTCAAGCTATTTTTCAATAACTTCTAAAAAGTCAAGCGCATTACGTGCTTTATACAAAAAATGGATGGTTGCTGTCAATTGAAATTTGTGGTAGAACTTGCCACCAGAGAAGATAGCCACAAGAAACTCACAAAACAGCCTGTAACGCTCTCTGCGGCGTTCTGATGTATTGAGGCTACATCTGCATTCCCTCCCCTCTCAAAACCGCTTACAGCGCGTCTGAGGCGCTCTATTCGCATCACTGCCGCCCTCTGGCACTTATCCCACACCAACACCAAGAATCTGCACTCAGAAGATTGAGCGGTAGCGAGATCGGACAGGTGTAGATGATTGGATATGTTGGCTTAGTGAAGTGGAACCGTAGCACGGTGAACAGTGAGCTTTAGCCCTGCTGCTCTACCTTCGAGAATTAACATCACTACAGACGAAAGGATGTAGGGAAGTTAAGAGGAGGTAGGTAGAGTTAGCATCTGGTAAGCATCGTTAGATGGTTAGTAGATGGTTACATACCGCGCACAGCGCAGAGAGATTCGCCCACGGCGAAGTGATCATGTGCAACCGTTTTCACGGTGGCTAACGCCATTGCACCATACAGAATGTATAGATAACGCTTTGCTGCGTCGTGAGCGGAACGAGGCCAGCCAACGTAGCCCGAAAGGTAGCGGAGTAAGGCTGCTTGCCAGGAGTGACGGCGATAGACGCCAAGCAAATGATCTTTGCGACAAGCGCAAAAGGCACTGATCTAATAACTGATCTTATTATTAGTATTATAGTTAATCTTATTGTGTATCACCGTGACCTACCCCCCAGGTCAGCCTGACCTACCCCCCTATATCACTCAGACCTACCCCGTATGTCACAGTGGACTAACCTACCGCCAAGATAGCAAAAAACGCCATTTCACCCAACGGTAGATCGTCGCCCTGCTCACTACGAATCGCACATGCAACAATCCTAAGAACAGCCAGAGGAAAATATTAGGTTATCCCTATCAAATCCATACATTATTAAGGTCAAAACCTATCTTAAATGACAGGTAAAGAATCGGCGTAGATGTAGGTCAAAGTGGATTGTTCACTTTCATTGTAAGAATGCTCAACTTAGCTAAACCGTTGTGTAGTGCGGGATACAGGCTGTTTGTCATGAAAACCACTTTGCACGCGTGCCGGATTTGTCGAACGAGTTCTCTCGTTTTATGTTATAAAGTAACAATTCGCTTTTTTCCATGCTGAAACCCGCCAATTAGTTAGTATTCTAATCATTTCTTGATGCAATCACGTCAATTGATAATGACTCTCATTTACCATGCAATATCCCGCTCCGATAGGACATTCAGGCTATCTGTCCTATTCATCTTCTATTAGAAACAAACACTTATGATCAACCTCGATTTTATCGCCTTTTTTCGGCTGTTTCTGGTGCAAATCGTCACCGCCAAAATAAATAAATTGACAAAAATAAATTTCCATGAAACACAAGCGATAAAAATAAAATCGTTATAAATCAATGGCTTGATATTCGGCACTGGCTGGCGGTGGAATTGGGGTGGCCTCGATCACGCCGTTAAGCACGTCAAGCAACCGCGCTCCCCTAAATCGGCTTTAATCGCGTTTAATGCCACTTAATACCCTTGAAACCCCACCAATAAGACATTTATGCAAATACCAATAAAATGATCTTGCTATCTATCTGTTTTTGATCAATTTTTACACCATAAAGACAGATTAAGGAGGTAGAGAAATGGCAATCAGTAAGGGTGCAAAGCGTACAGACGGACTTGAGAGCGCCGATCAGGTGAAGATGGTAGTGGAAGAAATCACGAAGAAGAGCCAGACAGTGGCGGATCTCTTCCTTATAGGAGTTGAGACACAGCTTCGCGGTGTAGACATGCGATCCTGGCGCTGGGATGAACTGGATATCGGTAGCAAGGTGCTACGTATCACCCAAGACAAGACCAAAGAAGCGGTAGAAGTGGAATTGACGGAGACAGCAAGGGAGGTGCTCAAGGCTCGCTACAACGAGCGCGGGGATAACGTGTATGTATTTCAGAATGACAGCAACCGGAGCAAGGGTAAGCCGATCAGCCGTTCTAAAATCCATGCAGAGATTCAGTATGCAGTGGATAAGCTCAAAATGCAGCGCTTGATTCCACAGGAAGCAGTGATCAGTATGCACAGCGCACGTAAGACCGTGGCAACAATTGCCCATAATAACAATGAGGATTTAGAGGTGATTAGTAAAATGTTGGGGCATCGCTCCACCGAACACACACGCGCCTACCTGGGGATCACTCAGGCCAAAGTGGACGCACTACGAACGAAGTATTCAACAGGCATTAAGAGAGGATCATAAGTGGGTGAGTATCAAATGACTAACAATTACGGATTGAAAACGCCTGAACAATGGCAACAAGAAAGTATTCTTGCCCTGCTGTTTCATTACGACCACGTAGAAGCCTGTTTCATGGCAGACGCTATCAAGGTGTTACCAGAAGATCACGACGTGAACAGAGCGGAGGAGTATTTAGAAAGCCTGATAGAATGGCTGGCTGGTTATACGGACGAAAGCGAGGTGAGAAAGGCTATCGAGTGTTACAGCATCAAAGGCAGTGAAGAGCAAACAGAATTTTTCTTAGGTGCAATTCTCGGAGATGAGTATTGAAAAAGGAAGAAGAGCTAATCACCAGCTTTATCTGGTGTGGTGCTACGGTGTGCGTTTATACGCAGGTAGTGAAGTTTGCAGGGACGACGATACAGCGTCACCTGTTACCAACAAACCTTAGAAGAGCAGTTGATCAGCAAGTGGCAGGGGCCGCCAACCACCAAGAAGCCAGCCCCCGCCGTATTCAACATTCCCAACGGAGAGAAGGAAATGCCGAACAGCAGCATTATGGCGTTAGCGCTCGCGATGTACAACGTAGAAGCCGGAAGACGGGTTAAAGTGCCAGCCCAACAACTACACCTTTTAATGATGTGGCTAAGGGCATTGAGAGATTGATAACATTTCAATCAGAATCCACTTAATTTCAATGAAATAATGCTTTAAGATAAAAATCTTTCGGAAAAACAACTAGAAATAGTTATCAAATGGAATGATTTCAATGCGCAAAAGTTTATTAGTGTTAGTAGCTTCAACTCTGCTTCTCTCTGGGTGTGCTGTACAGAAACAATTAGTTCCGACTGGTGGTAGTAAGGCCGATGGGACTGTAAAAATGAGCTATTCCTTCGGGATGTTCGAATCCCCTAAAGTGAACGTTCAACAAGGCGCTCAAGCAGCAGCACAGCGTTGCGCTGCATGGGGCTATTCTGGTGCTGAGCCATTCGGCGGCTATACCTCAGTTTGTTCTCAACCATCCTCAAGCGGATGTATGGAAACAATGGTCACTATGGAGTATCAATGTACTGGTGACTTGAAGAAATAACACAAGGGGGCATAGCCCCCTTTACCGCTAAACATCCCACGGATTAGTTTTCATTTTCCTCATTGGGTACGCTTGACCATTCACGGTGAAAGTGAGTTTCTCTGTGTCAATCACCCCCTCAACCTCTTTGTAGTCGAATGGGAATTTCACTTTATTGTCGTTGATTTTGTACAAGCCGCCTGGAATGTTGGGGCCTCGATCAATTTGCAAATAATCCCCCTTGATTAACCAGCATCCAATCGCGCTACTGTGCTCATTGAAGTAAATACTCATAGTGATTCCTTTTCAGGGTTATCACTGCCGTTCTCATAACACATGGACTCGATAAACTCCCGTTGCGCCTGTGTGAGTTCAAGCTCATCCAGCAAGCGATCTAACTCGTCTTTGGGTGATTCCTCTTGATTCTGTCTCTTCCCGATAGCCATGCTCACCCTTGAGTGATTAAGATTAATCTTAGGTTATCCAGGGGGCAGAAAATGCGCAACTAACAGATTTTGCACAATAGCAGCCAATAAGCCCGTTGGTGAGCGTATTTAGGACTCCCAATCAATACCATCAATCACATAAGAAACAGAGGAAAGCGGGAATGTATGCAGATAGCGTTTCGTGATTCCGCCGCTCTTTTCATGGCCTACTGTCTGCTGTAGGTGCAAAATGTTTTTCACCCAACCAGCCATAGCAGAAGAACAGACGCTGTGGCGGATCGAATGCAGTAATCGCCGTTGCCCGTAATCATCCAGATACGGAATACCAAGTTGATCACGGAGATCAGCAAACATTTTGCCTATTTTTGTCATGTTCGTACCAGCCACTTCTGAGAAAATCCGCTCTTTCCATTGGCGATCAACATAATCCATAAATCCCCATTCGATCAGCTTAGGATGGATTACCACTTGCCGCGTGGCGTTTTCTGTTTTCCCCTGCCCTCCCTCTGCAATCAGGAAGTAATGCCGTTGGCTGTCTTCATCGAATTTGATCTGTGACTTCTCCAGTTTGGCAATCTCGCCTCTTCTGGCTCCGGTGTATGCCAACAGCAATGTGATCCACTTTTGCCAGTTATCAGGCTGTTTAAGCGCCCACCCCACAAACTTTTTCATTTCTGTTGCGCTGTATGCGCCAAACCTTGCTTTAGAAGGTGCAGCCACAACGCCATCAGTTGGCGATTTAGATAAAATGTCTTTGTTTTCTGTGAGGAAAGTTTTGAACAGTGATTTGTATAATTTGAGATGCTTATGGATGGCCTCAACACCAACCAGATCATCCGGTGGCACGTCATCACATTGTATCAGTTGCTGAATGGTCATTGAGCGGTAAGGCTGAACAACGCGCTTAGGGAGGCTTTCAACAACTTCCATCACTTGTTTAATGTCCTGTTTAGTGATCGCCGTTACATCAGTTTTCTTTCCCAAGACAGTTAACAATACTTCCATGTAACGTTCATTTGCCATTGAGATCGATTGCGTCCAGTTGCTCCCTTTTTCATCTTTGTACATCGCCCACGCATCCGAAAGGGTTAGCACTTTTTCCGCTTCGGCTGGCGGTTGAGATTCTACGATTACAGCAGGAACAATCATCTGCTGGTGGGGTATGAGTGGATTTCTCCCAGCCTTGCGTTCTGAGGCAATCAGATTTGCTAAGAATGATTCGAACACTGGAAGCGGCGTAGCTAATGATTTAACAAAAGGAATGTGCGGAATGATGCTAATCATCAAAGCAGATGCTTCGCGATAGCTGTCAGTAGAAAGTGATTTTTTGTATGACCGCCCATTAGATAAGCGAATCTGAATGTAGTAGTTACCGTACCTTTTGAAAGTGTACGGAAGCGATTTTAACCTCATGGACAAGCCCTTTTTGTACCTCAAGTGCATTACGCACGGACAAAAAGAGATGCAATCTCATGATAAGTAGGCCAAATTTTGGCCCCCTACGCTGGCATTATCCAGATCAGGTAATACGGGTATTTCTCAGCCTTCAACGAAGAAGGGCACCCCGAGTCAAATAAACAAAATCAAAAGCTTGCGATTAACGTCCCGTTAATCGCTGTTCTGGATCATGCCAGCGGGAAGCCAAAGACTCAACCCTAAAAAATGCTCTGTGTGCCAGCTTATGTCCCAGGTTGTGGCTCACAGTACCAAACACCGAACACAAAAAAGGCCGGGTTTCTCCAGCCTCAACAGCACAATTGAAGATGCCTTCACAAACCTATTTACCTAGATATGCTCTTACCTTAGCGGTGCCATTACCAACAGCTCTAACAGCAGCCCTAAGCTGAGATTCAGTAACATCCAACGCTTGGGTCCAATATGCCACTTCCCAAGATTCACTCAAGCTGATGAAACGTTTATCTTCTGGCTGCCGACGCTGTAAGTTATCTGCCATTTGGTTTGTCCTGAGTATTACAAGCTTATGCCTGCACACTACCTATATGACTTCTCTACCACTTCGTAAACGGTCAGTTATCAAACAATTGACACTGGTCATAAAACCAGTAAAACTTTTTTTACGAGCTTGCTAAGCTTGCCGCTTCGCTTCTATCATAACTACTACATATTGTGTTTATTGATATAAAAAATACAATATACCCAAAAATCCATCTCGTGAATAGGTGTTGAAATGGCGAACAATGATAAGCAATCCTCGAAAGATATAGCTCATTTGGCAGCAGAGACTCTAAACAACCCAAACGCCTCTGCGATTCAGAAAAGTTTAGCGGGTTCGGTGCTATCACAAGCAGGAACAAAAAATCAGACTGGCGCGAACATGGAAGCCAAAGCATCAGCAGCTTTGAAAAACCCACGTTCAAGCGAGGTTACTAAAACCTTAGCTGGTTCGGTTGTTTCTCAATCGAATAAAAAGCGCTAAAAAAGCCGGGATTAACCCGGTTCTCATGTTTTCAGTTTCCGTTGTCGCTGTTCGCTCAAGTAGTACCTAATAGCGCTGTCGAATCCATGCGTATGGATGCGGTCAAGCAGGTTGGAACGACTACACCCCAGCCGACGCGCCAGCGCTGACATGTTGATAATCGCATCATCGCCCTTGCCATCTAGGATCCACTGCATCAGCGGCATGTTGCGAGTAACCATCTATCACTTTGTTACAACTGCTCATTTACTCGCCAGCCCCAAAAACCTACACTTTCATGAAGGATTTCAAAGCAGCACAAGGATAAAAATAAATGGCTATTGGTCACTACTTATTCAGGGGCGATAAGACTGTTTGCGGTGGTCGGATTATTGAAGGATGTACCGATCATCAGTTTTTCGATAAAGACATGGCCTGTGAAGGGCATAAAGTGACGTGTGGTAAACATGCGGGTAGATTCCGCATAGTGGGAGGGCTTGAAAACCAAGACATACACGGTAAAAGAGTAGCCGGAACACTGCATAGCCGTAGCTCTTGCCCCTGCAAATCACGTTTTATTCCGTCCATCTTCGACACTTACGAATTTTCTAAAGAACCAGCAAAAGCCGAAACCACCCAATCTCACATCGTTGAATTTCCCGTTCTCCCTGGCCCGATTGCCGCTCCTAAAACTGATAGCTTCGCTGACACCTGCAAACCAACAGATAACCGGCTATTGAAAGGCGTTTACATCTGGACTGAAACAACAAGTGCAGGTCATGCTTTCGTTTCGGTGCATGAGAATAACTCGATCTACCTTTACACCTATGGACGCTATGGACGCACAGACAGAAGCACGCTAACCGGAGATGGGATTTTAGACATCTTCCAAGATGAAGATGCACGGAAGTATTACCGTTACGAACTTTATGAAATGGGTGCTCGTGCATTTCGGATTGATGATGCTGATCCTGAATTAATCCGTAAGTTCTTCGAAAAATTATGGAATAACGGTGTATCACCGATTCAAACACCAAAGATGCAGGACGGCACAATACGTAGAGGCCGCACGATTGATAAGTATGACGTAACAGGGAATAACTGTACTACTCACTCAGTCGAGGGGATCAAGTTTGCTGGTTCAAAGGTATTCGAACACGGTTACACCTCCAGGACTACACAGCTACCAATTGAGATAGAAGAAGATTTCACTATCCCGGTATCACTGCAAAGTTACCTTGAAAAAAAGAGTGCAGATTACTCCTCAATGCTCGTCATCGAGATGACAAGTACGTTCAAGCAGCAGTATCCAAACATTGAGAACAAAAGCCCTCAACCAATTGGGGGAAGTGCAAAAATCCAACAAGTATCGGCTGATTCTGCTGCTGTTGCTGGCTCAATTTCTCCATACTCAGGCGGCACAGTAGGCGGATCGTTGGGAAGTACATACGATGATGAATAAAAAGTTCTGGATCAGGTGGGTTAGCATTGCGCTGATCTGCATAGCGTATTACGTAATCGTGCTGTATTTCGATCTGGTCTTCGCACTTAACTTTTCAGAGACAATGAGCCAAGGCGGGGAGTTTACGCCTTCTCAATTCACGTGGTTTATTAAGGAACTATCGCAAAATCACTCTGATTCAGCGTTGGCCTCCATTGTTGGTTTCGCTGTTTGCGTACCTCTGATTCTGCTCATCTTCAAGAAGGTGAGATGACCGCCAAAGGCTGGAGGTCTCCAGCCTTTTCCCCTTACCCTTTCCCCACTTTTAGATAATAGAAGCATAAAGCCCGTTGGTGGTAAGACAACGCGCGGAGCCGTTAAGATTCCCAATACAAGCCGTCAATCACATAAGAAACTGAGGACAAGGGGAACGTATGCAGGTAGCGCCTAGTGATTTCTGAGGCGCTTTTCTCATGTCCTACCACTTGTTGCAAGTGCGCCAGGTTACCAAACCAACCAGCGAAAAAGGTTTAAATCATGGTATGCCGGAAACTATGCACTAATCGCCGCTGCCCATAATCATCAAGGTACGGAATACCAAGCTGATCTCTAATATCTCCTAAAACTTTGCCGATCTACGGCATGTTCTTACCCGACACAGGAGAGAAGAATATCTTTTTCTATTGGCGGTTCACAAAATCGATGAACCCCCACTCGATCAGTTTGGGATGTATCGCCACCTGCCTTGTAGCGTTCTCAGTTTTACCCTGTCCTCCTTCAGCGATCAGGAGATAGTGCCGCTGGCTATCTTCATCAAGTTTGATCTGTGATTTCTCCAGCTTGGCGGTCTCCCCTCTTCTGGCTCCCGTGTACGCCAACAGCAAGGTGATCCACTTCTGCCAGCCATCAGGCTGTTTTCGTGCCCATCCCACAAACTTTCTCATTTCTGCTGCACTGCAAGTTCCAAACCTCGCTTTCGACGGTGCGGCGACTACTCCATCAGTCGGAGATTTAACCAGAATATCTTTATTGTCAGTCAGGAAGGTTTTAAACAGCGATTTGTAAATTTTCAAATGCTTGTGGATAACTCAGCGCCAACCAAATCTTCTGACGGAACATCATCACACCCGATGAGTTGATGAACCGTCATCGGCCGATAAGGCTGCACAACACGCCTAGGCAGGTTTTCTACAACTTCCATCACCTGCTTAATGTCCTGCTTTGTAATCGTGGTTACATCAGTTGATGAACCCAAGACAATCAACAGGATCTCCATAAAGCGCTCATTGGCCTGCGAGATTGCCTTCGTCCAGTTCAGGGCCTTCTCTTTTTTGTACATATTCCAAGCGCCAGCCAGTGTTAACACATCCTTTGACTGTGCTTCTGTTTGTTCTTTCTCATCTTCTGAAAGTGCAATAACCTCGCGGTATTCCTGAGCAACCATCGGCTGATTATTGCTCTGCTCATTATTGAGGAATTGTTGAACCAGCCAGTGTTCATTCTGTTGCTTTAAGCGGCTGCAGAAGTCAGAAAGACGTTGACCAAACTGAACCGGGTGAATGGTTCCACGTTTGACTAATGGAATGGATGGAAATGCAAATGACATCAAGAGTTGCGCGTGGCTGTGGCTATCTGTCTCTAACGACCGACAGAAATATTTATGACCCGGCAGGCGAAAGCTGACGTAGTAGATCCCGTTACGGATAATGGTGTGATTGATCGGGGTGTGTCATTTTGTTTGTCTCTGAGAGTGACAACATAAAAAATGAAGAGAAAAAACCATGCAAATCTTTGATTCATATCTTAGATGATCGCCGGGACTACGCTGGCATTATCCAGATCAGGTAATACGGGTATTTCTCAGCCTTCACGTGGAAGGGCACCCCGAGTCAAAATACTTTTAAAACAATGATTTATTAAAATCAATGTTCTCAATCAGTGTAACCGTGGCCACAGGCCAGGCGCAAGGAGTTTTGATTTATCACGGCAGCGTTCGCGTTGTGAATCTCCCTAAACACTTTTTCGCTAGCGTCTTCAACATAAATATTTTTTCCTGGTATATCCCGGAACAAAAATGATCTGAGTTCATTTTCATTCGAAGCTGACGAAAGGTTCGATAATAAATAATCGGCAAAAAATCATAAATTTACATAAACTGTTATGTGTATTATTAACCCATTTTAATCAAAACACTTAAATACAATTAATGTATTGGTGTTTTATATCTAATTTCACCCCCATCCATTATGAACGGCTATCTTATTGTATTATAAGATTATTAAGCCGGGCCTTTCTGGATCGACTCGTTTAGCTATTCCTGCTATTTATGATTTAGATCAATAATCAAAATTACACATTCATAGATAGTTACTACACGTTACGAAATAAGTTATCAAACCAAAATTTCCACCGTTAATCGTGAATTAGCTCAGATATAACAAGACGTTGTATCTTCCAGCCAGGATAGCGCCCTTACTTTATTTTTTCTTGTAGTGATGATGAGAGCTTTAAAATGAACTATTTAAATACAACAGCTATCGCTGTTTTTGGTTTTGTGTTCGCTGGTTCAATGAATACTGCAAATGCAGCGGAAGTAAACGTAAACCTTGACGATAACGTCAATAATCCAGGTGCTCACATTCAAATTCAGGGTACCGATAAAACCGCCTACAACCTTGATAACATCGAGGGGAGTAACATTAAGCAAGACGGGCAAATCTATAACCTTCAAGGCGATATTGACAGAGCAAATACAGCTATTAATAAAGCACAAGATACAGCTAACACCGCTCAAGATGGCGTAAACGCTAACACTCAAGCTAACGCTATCCTTAATCAGAAAGTCGACGATAACAAAGCAGATCAGACAATCACTGATAACAAACAGAATATATTGATTGATAACACTAATAATAAAGCAGATGCGGCTTTACAAGGCGTTATTACTAACGGTCAAGCAATCATTGATACAAACACAAGAGTAGATAAAGCTGAACTCACCGCTACCAATGCGAACAACAAAGCAGATGCTAACACTCAAGCGCTGGCAGCTAAGGTAGATAAAAGCATTTTCGACGCCGATCAGGATAGACAAGATCACGCCCTTCAGGATGCCTCTGACAAAGCGACTCAGGCATTTAATACGGGCGCTTATGCGCAATCTTTAGCGGTTGATGCACAAACGGTAGCCGCTGCTAACAAAGCTGCTGTTGCTAACGTTCAGTCACGCCAGCAAGCACAAGAAACGACGATTCAGAATCACAGCGCACAATTAGCGAATCATGAATCACGTATTACTGCGTTAGAGAGTCAAAATAACGCTAAGTTCTCTTCTCTGGAGAATCAGCAGAATGAGGATCGCAAGGAATATCGTGCTGGTATCGCTGGCGCTGCTTCTCTTGCTGGTTTGCATTACGTTGATACAGATAACGCGGTTGCCGTCGGTGCTGCCAACTTCAAAGATGCGCAAGGTTACGCAGTCGGTTACCGTCATAAGTTCGCTGAGAATATAGCCGCTACCCTCTCTACATCAGGTACATCCAACGGTGATGAAATTGTTGCGGCGTCCGCATCTTACGGATGGTGATTTAACATTATTAAATTAAAATGCCAGCAAACCGCCAATCAGCTAAAAACTCACCATTGAGTTTAATTAGCTGGCTATAACTCAATACATTGCTGCTAGCACAAAAATGACAAAGTACATTTTTATTTCCGCTGTTTTGTATCTCACTTTTATTTTATTAGGGATATGGATCGGCTTGATGTTAGGCACCTATATTTATAATTGTAATTACTGAGGCAA
Source organism: Enterobacter sp. EC_50 (assembly GCF_019584525.1). Taxonomy (NCBI): domain Bacteria; kingdom Pseudomonadati; phylum Pseudomonadota; class Gammaproteobacteria; order Enterobacterales; family Enterobacteriaceae; genus Enterobacter; species Enterobacter sp. EC_50. The sequence continues at coordinate 106,322 of NZ_VDAF01000011.1, forward strand.
TAATGAAAAAGTTAATGATGGTAGCGGCTATATTATCTCTTGCTGCGTGTTCCTCACCAGCTCAACGGATGGCTGATTGTCAAAGCAAAGGAGTGAGTAAAGATGCTTGTTATAGTGCAGAGCAAAACCGCACCACAGCCATTAACGCTGCGGCTGAAAAACAGGCTTTAGAGAATGCTGCTCAACTTGCACAGTCAGCGCACAGGCGCCTTCCTGAAGGCTGCACGCAGGTTATGGATGCTGCCGGTCGTTGTGATAGCAAGGCAGCCAAAGTAAGCGGTGATTTAAAAAAGTTATCAGGTGAAGCGGATCACGTTATGAATAAGCCTGTCTCTGATGCTGCTGAATATCTGCTTTCGAAAGGCTGGAAGCCAAATAAGGGTTCATGGCACAAGGGTAGCTATATTATGCAGCTGGTTGTCGAAAAAGAGAGAGTTGTAAACGCACAATTATCAAAAATGTGATCTTTGCAGGACGCTACCACCTGATAATATTTACGTAGCCCCATGTTTATGGGGCTTTTTTTTAGCTCGTTAATAGATTTACTCCAGCTGCCACGCCCCGCCATGAATAAGCGACGCGCCCCCCGCCCAGGCAAATAATGCGAGCTCGCTGCAGTCGGCATCAGGATATATACGACTGCTGAGGCACGCCTCACCCTCGTTAACAAACACTTCCACGGAGGAGCTATCAAAGAACAAACGCAGATTAAGCGCGTTGCTCAGGTTAAGCGCGACGCTTCGGGTCCCGCACAGGCCATACTGCGGATAGTCTCGCTCCAGCACCAGGCGCTGCATCTGCGCATCAACATAAAGGCGTAACCCGTCGCCAAGACGAATGCCGTACTGCTCCGCGCTGCTGTTGGCGCACTCCCACTGCAGAATGACCTCCATCGCATCGCAGTGTTCCACCAGCGTCATCTGCTGGTTATTAAGCGTACTTATCGGCCAGGGGAACCACGCCCCGCGCAGGCTTTCCACTTCTCGGGCTGGCCGCATCTGCAGGCGGTTATCCGCGCTCAGCGTCAGTTCGCGCGGTAAAGAGAGCATGCCAGCCCACCCGTCCTCCTGTTCCGGAAGGGGAGATTCCCACATGTCCAGCCAGCCGATAACGAGGCGTCTGCCATCCGGCGTCAGGAAGCTTTGCGGCGCGTAGAAATCATGCCCGTAGTCCATCTCCACAAATTCACCTTCACGCATAAAGGGCTGACCAGGCTGCCATTCGCCTACCAGATAGCCGCTCTGGAAGAGATTGCGATGTTTAAATCCGTCTGCCGCCAGTCCCTGAGGCGAAAACATCAGCACGCGTTTACCATTGAGAGTGAAAAAGTCCGGGCATTCCCACATATAACCCAGCTCTTTTTCAGCCACCGCGAGCACGCCCCTGTCCTGCCACTCGCGCAGATCGGCAGACCGGTACACACGCACCTGGCCCGTATCCCCCTCGCGCGCGCCAACGACCAAGTACCACCACGCCCCTTCACGCCATACCTTCGGATCGCGGAAGTGATGCAGCCCGGGCGGTGTATCAATGACGGTCCCGTGCCGCACAAACTGGATGCCGTCACGGCTGGTTGCCAGGCACTGCACCTGGTAGAGATTAGCCTCATCGCCGGGATCGCCGTGGAATTTGTGGCCGGTGTAGATCAGCGCCAGCGTGTCGCCATCCACCACCGCTGAGCCGGAAAAACAGCCGTCCTTGTCGTCTGGTCCCTCCGGGGCCAGCGCAACCGGGAGGTGCTCCCAGCGGACTAAATCTTTGCTGCGCGCATGGCCCCAGTGCATCGGCCCCCACTGGGTCGAATACGGATGGTGTTGATAAAAGGCGTGATACCAGCCGTCAAACCAGACCAGGCCATTCGGGTCGTTCATCCAGCCAGCGCGCGCTGCGAGGTGGTAACGGGGATACCAGCGCAGATTAAGCCCTTCGCGTCTGGACTGCAGTTCCTGTTCTGCTTTCGTAATGGAATACATCATTTCTCTACTCTTTCGATCAGATGGTGGAAGGTTGCGGCATGAGCGGGTCAGAAGAGGACTTACCCGAGCGCAACAGGAAGATGGAGATAAACGTGGTGCTGAAGACCAGTAGCCCCATGATGAGATAGGACTGGGCAAAGCCGTATTTCTCATAGCTGTAACCTGCCAGCGGCGACAGCACCGAGGCAATCACCGAGCTTGTACAGGCAAAGCCCACCAGATAGAGGGTGGAAGAGAGCCGTTTATCAAAATGCAGGCTGTTGTATTTAAAGATGGAGACCAGCAAAACGGGTAGTTCAACCGCGTGCAATAGCTTGGTAATGGAGATCAATACCGGTCCCTCAACCAGACCCGATGCCACCATACGCATCGCCATCACCATTCCGGCGAAAATCAGGCCGTTTTTCGCACCGAGGCGATTCACCAGCCACGGGGCGCAGAACATGCCCGCCGCCTCCAGGAAAACCTGGAAGGAGTTGAGATAGCCGTACATGGCGTTTCCTTCCTGCAGCGTCGGGAACTGTGAGGAGAAATAGACCGGGAACTGCTGGTCGTAAACGCCGTAAATACAGGTGCCAATAACGAAAAACACCAGCGCCCAGAAGCGCGGCAGCGTCAACAGGCGTAAGGCATCCTCCAGCGTGACCTTACCGCCGGATACCGCCTCCTGCATGGCGTGCGGCGCGGAAGAGACTCTTAGGCGCGCCAGCAACACAAAAAACACCAGCCCGGCGCAGCTCGCCACCGCGAAGTTCAGCTTCGGATTGATGTTGAACAGCAGACCGGCAAAAAAGGTTGCCGCCGCCCAGCCAAGGGATCCCCACATCCTCGCCTTGCCAAACTCAAACTGACTCTGGCGGGCCACGCGCTCGGTATAGGATTCCAGTACACCAATCCCGCCGTTAAACGTCAGCCCGATATAAATCCCGCCGAAAATACTGCCGAGTAACACGTTAATCTGCAGCAGATAACCAAACAGCAGGAAGGCCGGACCGGAAAGAATGAGCAGGCTGGTCAGAAACCAGAGCAGGTTTTTTCGCAGGCCGAGTTTGTCCTGAATGAAGCCGTAGCAGATTTGCGCGCACAGCGCGGAGACGGACAGCACGGCATAGATGACCCCCGTATCCCCTGCCTTTAACCCCACCTCCTGGTGAAGCCAGATAGAGAGCAACGAGCCGGAAGATGACCACGTGACAAAAAAGAAAAACAGTAATGCGCTTAATAAAGGGTAGCTGTGAGAGTGATGCGTTTTCATCATGACATTCTCATGTTGGAGTAATGACGCAATGGTAACGTTAACATTTACGCTTTCTCATGCTGTTTGGCTGAAATTTAAGATGTTAATCACGAAAGTTAACGTTAACATTAAGAGAATGAGATCGCGATCAAATATTCATCACTGAGGTAAACATGACCCGGCCTGGGCATCAGCCTTTCTTTTACATCAGCGACTTAGTTGTATACCCTTTCACGCAGAACATTCACGGAGTAAGACAATGGCTTCCCTGAAGGACGTCGCAAAGCTGGCTAACGTATCGCTGATGACGGTCTCCCGCGCGCTGAACAGCCCGGAGCGCCTTAAGCCGGAAACGCTGGCGCGCGTTCAGCTGGCTATTGAGCAGACCAGCTACGTGCCCGATCTGTCCGCCAAGAAAATACGCGGCGCGCATGCCTCGCCTAAAACCATAGGGGTACTGGCGCTCGATACGGTGACGACGCCGTTCTCGGTGGAGATCACGCTGTCTATTGAAGAAACGGCCAGAATGCACGGCTGGAACAGCTTCGTGATGAATATGTTTACCGATGACAATCCGGACGCCATTGTCGACCTTCTCCTCTCTCATCGGCCCGACGGAATTATCTACACCACCATGGGGTTACGTCAGGTTCCTCTCCCGGCCAAACTCCTCACCCTTCCCTGCGTGCTGGCCAACTGCGAAAGCGACGGCGAAAAGGTCGCCAGCTATATTCCCGATGATGAGCAAGGGCAATATACCGCCGTGCGGGCGTTACTCGCGGAGGGTTATCGACGCCCTCTCTGCCTGCATTTACCTGAGGGGCATCTGGCCACAACCCGCCGTCGACAGGGGCTGGAGCGTGCATGCCGTGAAGCGGGGCTCGATCCGGACAGCCTGGAGCACTGCTATATGGCACTCGGCGATGAGCACTATCGCGACATTCCGGCCGTGTTGCTGGCGCACATGCAGAATGGCATTCCCAGGTTCGACGCCGTTATCTGCGGTAACGATCGTATCGCGTTTATGGTGTACCAGACGCTACTGGGACAAGGGCTTCGTATACCGGACGACGTCGCGGTGATCGGCTATGACAATATGGTGGGCATTGGGGAGTTGTTCCTTCCTCCTCTCACGACGGTACAACTGCCGCACTATGAAATTGGTCGCCTGAGCGCCCTGCATATTATTAACGGTGAAGAACATCAGGAAACCACGCGCGTAGAAAGTCCATTTTTACTGCGTGATTCCGTTGCACAGGCAACGTGAGCACCGTTTTCTGCACCTGCCGGATAAACAGGGAAAGCTTCCCTCCTTTTGTGCCGTTGAATGGCACGATTTGTCACACTCTTTTCTGCGACTTTACACACCGGGCAAATAGCCTGTAACTAGCTGTTTTTATTTGGCATAAAATACAATTTTCATTTTAAAAAAGGGGATATTTCCTCGCTATACACACGTGTCACAAAACAGTAAACAAATTAACCATTGAGCCCCGTGGCAAAAGGCTCTATATTGGCGGCGTTTTTTTCAGGCCCCTTCTGTTTTTTAACTTTTTATTCAATCGTGGCTCATAACGAAGCGGCGGTTGTAGGAGTGATATGATGACGGATAAAGTCCGTATTGACACCGTAGATGCCCACAAAAGCAACGAAACCTATCTGGCCCGTCAGGCCGAGTTTGAATCTAACGTCAGGAGTTATCCGCGCAAACTGCCTTTAGCCATCACTAAAGCAGAAGGCGTGTGGATCACCGATGCAGATAATAAAGAATACCTTGACTGTTTAGCAGGTGCAGGGACCCTTGCGCTTGGCCATAACCATCCTGATGTGCTGAAAAGCATCCAAAATGTCATTACCAGCGGCTTGCCGTTACATACTCTGGATCTGACAACGCCTCTGAAAGACGCGTTTTCCGAATACCTGCTCTCTCTGCTGCCTGGTCAGGGCAAAGAGTACTGCCTGCAGTTCACCGGTCCATCCGGTGCTGACGCCGTTGAAGCAGCGCTGAAGCTGGCGAAAAAAGTGACCGGCCGTAGCGGTATCATCAGCTTCTCTGGTGGTTACCACGGCATGACCCACGGCGCACTGTCCGTGACCGGCAACCTGTCACCGAAAGAAGCGGTAGACGGTATGATGCCAGAAGTGCAGTTCATGCCTTACCCGCACGAATACCGTTGCCCGCTGGGTATCGGTGGTGAAGCGGGCGTGAAAGCGCTGACTTACTACTTCGATAACCTGATCAACGACGTTGAAAGCGGCGTGCGTAAACCTGCTGCGGTGATCCTGGAAGCGGTTCAGGGCGAAGGCGGCGTGAACCCGGCTCCGGCTGAGTGGCTGCAGCGCATCCGTAAAGTGACTCAGGAACACGGCATTCTGCTGATCCTCGACGAAGTTCAGGCTGGCTTTGCCCGTACCGGTAAATTCTTCGCCTTCGAACACGCGGGCATCGAGCCAGACATCATCGTGATGTCTAAAGCAGTCGGTGGCGGTCTGCCGCTGGCCGTGCTCGGCATCAAAAAGCAGTTCGACGCATGGGCGCCAGGTCACCACACCGGTACCTTCCGCGGCAACCAGCTGGCGATGGCAACCGGTCTGACGACGCTGAAAATCCTGAAAGACCAGAACATCGCAGGCAAAGTGGCGGCACAGGGCGAATGGCTGAAAGGCCAGCTGAAAGAGATGGCGAAACGTTATCCGGTTATCGGTCACGTTCGCGGTCTGGGCATGATGATCGGTATTGAGATCGTTAAGCCGCACGAAGCCGCTGACCACATGGGCTGCTTCCCGGGCGACGGCGAGCTGTCTGCACTGATTCAGAAGAAGTGCTTCGAAGCCGGTCTGATTCTGGAGCGCGGTGGTCGTAACGGTATCGTTCTGCGTCTGCTGCCTTCACTGCTGATCAGCGATGAAGAGCTGAAGATCTTCCTGGATAAATTTGAGCAGGCACTGCTTGCTGCGGGCGTTCGCCCGGCGTAACCGGAGTTATTGATTACGATGTCTGATTCAAACCCAATTTTGTTCTCCTCTGCGCAGAGCATTGAAGCTTACCAGCAGGCGATTGAACAAAGCACTCAGGCTGTGATGCAGTGGCTGAAACAGCCTGAGATGTACCAGGGCAAAACGGTCGCGGAACTGCGCGACCGTATTAAGCTGGATTTCAACCCGAAAGGGCTGGGCAACGAAGCGGCGATTAAACGCGCCGTGGAGTTCTTCCTGAAAGACAGCCTGTCCGTTCATCACCCGCAGTGTGTGGCGCACCTGCACTGCCCAAGCCTGGTCGTAAGCCAGGCGGCGGAAGTGCTGATCAACGCCACTAACCAGAGTATGGACTCCTGGGATCAAAGCCCGTCCGCAACCATCATCGAGATCAAACTGATCGAGTGGCTGCGTACCCGCGTGGGTTATCAGGCTGGCGACGCCGGTGTCTTCACCAGCGGCGGAACCCAGAGCAACCTGATGGGCCTGATGCTGGCGCGCGATGCGTTCTTTGCGCGTCAGGGTCACTCCGTTCAGCAGGACGGTCTGGTGGGCGATCTGCGTAAGATCCGCGTACTGTGCTCTGAAAACGCGCACTTCTCTGTGCAGAAAAACATGGCGCTGATGGGTCTGGGCTACCAGTCCGTGGTGCAGGTGAAAACGGACGAATTCTCCCGCATGGATCTGACCGATCTGGCGGCGAAAATCGAACAGTGCAATGCGAACGGCGAGCAGATTCTGGCGATCGTCGCAACGGCAGGTACCACCGATGCCGGCGCTATCGATCCGCTGCGCGCCATTGCTGAACTGGCGGCGAAGCAGAACATCTGGGTACACGTTGATGCGGCCTGGGGCGGCGCGCTGCTGATGTCTGAGCAGTATCGTCACTACCTGGACGGCATTGAGCTGGTGGATTCCGTCACCCTGGACTTCCACAAGCAGTTCTTCCAGACCATCAGCTGCGGCGCCTTCCTGCTGAAAGAAGCGCGCCACTATGAGCTGATGCGCTATCAGGCGGCTTACCTGAACTCTGAGTTCGACGAAGAAGCCGGCGTGCCGAACCTGGTGTCCAAATCACTGCAGACCACCCGTCGTTTCGACGCGCTGAAGCTGTGGATGAGCCTGGAAGCGCTGGGTCAGGAGCAATACGCGTCGATCATCGATCACGGCGTGACCCTGGCACAGCAGGTTGCGGCGTACGTGAAATCGCAGCCTGCGCTGGAACTGGTTATGCAGCCGCAGCTGGCAAGCGTGCTGTTCCGCTTCCGTGGCGAGGTGCAGGCAGATGATGCCGGTATCGCCCTGCTGAACCAGAAAATTGGTGATGCGCTGCTGGAATCCGGCCGTGCAAACGTCGGCGTGACCGAGCATAACGGCGTGACCTGCCTGAAGCTGACGCTGCTGAACCCAACCGTGACGCTGGAAGATATCAAAATCCTGCTGTCTCTGGTTGAGCGCACCGCGCAGGAAGTTCTGGCTAAGTAATATAAAACCCCTCTCCCGCCGGGAGAGGGGTTATTCTTATAAGCCCGCCCACCACATCCTGATTTTTAATCCCCAGTAGCTCGTCCAACCCGTTGTGGTACTGACCACGTTTCCCTTCGATACAATGACTAACGTCGGCGTCACGCTCACCTGCCACGCCTGCGACAGCGCACCGTTTTCATCGTTTATCACCGGCATTTTCAGCTGTTTCTTGTCAACCCAGCGTGCAAGCTTTGCGTTATCACCAGAGCGCATGGCGATACTCACCACGTTCCCGCCCTCTTCTGCCAGCTGATTAACCGCAGGCGTGGTGTAACGGCAAATGCTGCACCAGGTCGCCCAGACGTAGATCAGCAGCGGACGCTCCTGGCTGAGCGCCGCAATATCATGCATTTTTCCGTCGATGCTCGTCATCGGTGTTGCACTAAAACTGGCGGGGAGTGTCGGTTTTCGGTATTGATCAACTCCCCACGTCACGGCCAGCGTCAGCAGAACGAGTATTACCCCTTCCCGCGCCCAGCGGCGCAGTCGATTGAATTTGCGGTTATCCATTGTGACCTCGCGTTTTAACGAAGGTCATCTTAACGGGCAATACACCATCACGCTGTAAAGAAATGTCGCGCCAGGGTTACTCCCGGGTATAGCCATAGTCGTAAGCGCTATACCCCGAGTTGTAATAGAGCGACGCCGATTTCACAATGTCATTGAGGATCACGCCATTCACCTTTACGTTCATCCGTTCCATACGCTTAAGGCTGGTCTCGATCTCTTTCACGCTGGTTTTACCAAAGCGGGCGACCAGCAGCGTAGTGGCTGCTGCTCTGGCGATCAGCAAAGCATCCGTCACGGCAAGCACAGGTGGAGTGTCGATAATCACGATGTCATACCGCTTTTCAATCTGCGCCATCACATCCTGGAAGCGTTCACTCATGAGCAGGTCAACGGGATGCGTAGGTTGGGGTCCGCAAGTCAGTACATCAAAACCGCCTTTCTCAAAGCGTTGGACCGCCTCCTGCCACTCAACGGTTCCGTCGAGCACGCAGGACAACCCCCGATGATTGTTCAGCCTGAACACATTGTGGACATACCCTTTACGCATATCCGCATCAATAAACAGCACCCGCTGTCCGGCCTGTGCCACAATCGACGCCAGTGAAGTACTGACCAGCGTCTTTCCGCAGTCCTGCGTGGGGCCAGACACCACGACAACCCGGTTTGCGGTATCCATCATGGTAAAATGCAAACTGGTGCGCAGCCCACGCATCGCCTCGACAAACGTATCAGCCGGACGGTCAATGGGCAGGAAAGGCACGTTGGATATCCTGTGCTTCCAGTGGGAAGTAAACAGGTTTCTCCTGCGCAGGTGCGTTTTTTTCCATAACCATACCGAGCGCGGAAGCGTTACCAGCAGCGGCATCCCGAACTCTTCCAGTTGTTCTGACGAGGTAATGCCCCGCTTGAAGGCGGAACGCACTAAAACCGTTCCGGCAGAGAGGAGCAGCCCTATCATCATACCAAACAGAATGATGAGGGCTTTGCGCGGTTTGACAGGGGCCGGCTGCGTCACCGCCGGGTCTATGATCCGCACATTCCCGATAGCGCTGGAGCGCGAGATGCTCAGCTCTTGCTGACGCGTCAGCAACTGCATGTATACGGCGCGCCCGGATTCAACATCACGACTCAGGCGTAATATTTCCTGCTGCGTGGATGGCATGGAGGAGACGCGGCTATACAGGCGCGCGCGTTCCCGCTCAAGCGTTTGTTTTTTCTCCAGTAAAGCACGGTAGGTGGGATGGCCCTTTTTGAACAGCTGAGAGACCTCTGCCTCGCGAAACGTCAGCGCGTTAAGCTGATTTTCCACGTTAACCACCTGATCAAGAACCGACTTTGCCTCAAGAGATAAATCGACCGAATCGCTTTGCTCTCGATAGGCATTCAGTCGCGCCTCGGCTTCATCCAGTTCGCGACTGATTTTAGGTAACTGATCCTGTAAGAACGTGAGGCTACGGGAATCTTTAGCTTCCTGGCGCGCAATGTTCTGGCTGAGAAAATTTTCGGCAATCGTATTAAGTACCGTAGCGGTCTTGCCGGGATCGTCACCCGTTAACGTTAAGGCGATCATACCACTCTGTTTCGACGACTCCACAACCGTCAGTCTGCTCTGAATGGCGTTGATGGCCTCAAGCCTGGTAACGATGTTGAGGGTAAACTGGGTTCCCGGTGCCGCATTGAGGGAGGTCACCAGAAGAGAGACGCCCTCTTTAAGCAGCGCTTTTCCAACAACGCCTTCTGCCTCAAGCGTTTGTCCCTCAAGACGATATCGCCCTTGCTCGAGAACAGTGAGTAAAAGCGTTTGTGGATCCCCCTCCACAGACGGAATATTCAGCGAGCCAATCGTGATTTCAGCGGGGTTGTGCCCCTGCACGTGCTCCCAGAAAGCCCCTATGACGGGGAACAAGCGCCTATTAACCTCGTAGGTCAGCCCTAACCGATCAACGGTCTGTCCGAGGACCATCCGTGATTTAAGGAGTAAAAGTTCTGGAGCGACATCGGGTGAGAGATCGGATCTGAGCGAGGTCAGGTTCTTGAGCAGCGCGTTGCCCTGCTTCGCTTCGACCTGCACCAGGGCATCAGCCTGATAAACCGGCGTGACGCTGAAGGCGTAGATCCCCGCACATACCGTGAACAGAAGCGTAACACACGCGATCATTACCCGGTGATCGAACATCTCAGCAAGCAACTGAATGAGATCCATTTCGTTATTCTGCGGTGTCGCAGCACTATATTTGTCTGATTTAGAAGACGACATTACGGCTTCATTCCTTGTTAACTCAAACGACGAGCCCATTCCTGACTGGCTTTCCCCAATTGCCCGAAAACATATTCAAAGGCTTCACGGCTTTTGCGATACGGGTCGGGAATGTCCTGGGTTTCCAGCCATTGTCCAAATAGCAGCGATTTTCCCCGATTCTCCGGGGCCATTGTGGCAATAAAACGAAGGTGTTCCGGCTCCATCACCAGAATCAAGTCGGACTGTTGCAACAGACTGCACGTCACCCTGCGGGCAACGTGCCCCTCCAGCGAAAGGCCGTGACGCAAGGCCACAGCCTGCGCACTCGCATCCGCCGGGCGTCCTTCTAGTCCGAAAATACCTGCAGAGGTGACCTGCCTGCCGGGTAATTGCTGACGCAATAGCCGCTCACCAATGGGTGAGCGGCAAATATTGCCGGTGCAGACCACTAAGATCGAATGGAACATGACTACGGCCACGATCGGATGTTACGAACGGTTTCGGTCAGGTCATGTACGCCGCTGATGGTGGGCACCAGTTGGGAGATCACGCGATTCCAGCGCGATAGCGGTGCCGTGGTGACGTAGACAATGTCATACGGCTCAAGCTGGAATTCCGTACCCAGCACCATGGCTGAAGCATCTTCCGCATTCAGCTGATAGATATTGGCGATTTTGTCGGTGTCACCTTTTTTCGATACCTGGCGAATAACAAAAATGCCGGTTGCATCGGCCATATTTTGGTTAAGCCCCCCGGCATTTCCCAGGGCCTCGGCCAACGTCATGCCGCTACGATCCATCTTAAGGGTGCTCTGTTTCACCACCTCGCCCATTACGAACACTTTCAGCGCGTCGTTCCGGGGAACAAACAGGATATCGCCAGGATAAAGCAGCTTATTTTGGGTCAAATCGCCATGCTGCATCAGGGCATAGAGTGAGAGGTGGGCGTCCTGTCCATTGTGTGTGAGCACGACGTTACGCCAGTCGGCATCCGCCGAGAGCCCACCCGCGGCGTTAATCGCATCCATCACCGTCAGCGGAATATTGGTTATCGGCTGTTGACCCGATTTTTCCACCTCTCCGGTGACGTAGGCTTTTTGTGAACGGAAGGAGGCTACGCTGACGTCCACCTGCGGACTCTCAATGACGCTATCCAGTCGAGCCGTAATCTCTTCACGTACCTGTGAAACCGTTTTTCCTGCCACCCGCAGTTTACCGACATAGGGATAAAAGAGCGTACCGTCAGCGTTGACCCAGTTGCCTGTATCGCTCGCGCTACGATATTGTCCTGCGGGCGTTGTTAATTCAGGGTGATCCCAGACGGTGACCGTCAGGATGTCGCCTGCACCAATACGGTATTCCCAGTTTTTGATCTGCTTGTCCAGATTAGGATTTGCCTGAGATTTCGACACGGGCGGGCGCAGTTTTTCAATCCACTCCGGGGTCAGCGGAAAAATTTCCACGCGCTTATCAAGCTGATAATTTGCCTCTTCCGCCGAAATAACTTTCTTACCTGACACACTTAAGTTCTGACCAGGTGAAAAAACACACCCTGTTAACTGACTAATACTGAGAAATAACAGCGAAAATGCAGTTGTACTTTTCATTAATATAAATATTTCTTTTTAACGTTGCGTTTATCGTTAAGCCTGTAAAAAGACCCAATCCAACCCCATGAAATGTAATCAATTATGCTTATGAGAGATGAACTTCCTGTCCTTATAAAACACACCTCACCCGCGTTTTAAAAAACAGATCCTATACTCGATCTGGTTAAAAAAACGGATGTCAGCACGCTTCATCCGGAGGCAATATTAAATGCTCTTCAGAGAGAAAGCATTCGCCTCGCTTTCTAACTTTGATATGGAAAGTTATTTTCAGAATTAATTAATGAAATGATAAATATTAAAAATATAATGCATCGACAATATTCCCGACACTGATAAACATCACGCAATTGGGCTACACAAAATCGTCCACTTTTGTTACATTTTTTTTCAAACATACCCTGCGTGGATACTTAAAATGGACTGTCTGCTTCGCTTTCGACGTCCCGCAGACGAAAAGTATCTGTAACGATATCACTGGAGAAAAAATGGCTAAGCGTAAACTGCTGCTTCTGGGTGTATTACTGTCTCTGGCGGGATCCGCATTCTCTGCCCCGCAAACGGCCGCTGCACCCTCCGGCATCAAGGCCTATGAAGAACAAGAGTTCATCGCTGACTTCACGAAATTCAAGATTGGCGACACGGCGCCGGCGCAGTATCAAACGCCGGAGTACACCATCAAACAGTACCAGCTGCGTAACCTGCCGGCTCCGGATGCCGGGACCCACTGGACCTACATGGGCGAGAACTACGTGCTGATCGGCGATGCGGACGGCAAAATCTACAAAGCCTATAACGGAGATATTTTCTATCACCGCTAAGACCATTCTGATCCGCCCCTGGCAGGAAAGCGATCGTCCTTTCCTGCGCACGCTCTTTCTCCACGCCCGGCGTGAGGCATGGCCATGGCTGGACAGCTCAGACTGGCAGCTTGAAGACTTTGACGCGGCCACCCGTGACGAAGTGATTTGGGTTGCCACGCAGAACGGCCATCGCCTGGGCTTTGCCTCCGTCTGGGCGAACGATAATTTTCTGCACAACCTCTTTGTTGACCCGCAGTATCAAAGCCACGGCGTCGGGAAAATGCTTCTGGAACAGGTGCAGAAGACGTTTACCAGTACGGGTTCGCTTAAGTGTCTGGTGAAGAATGCGCGGGCTGTCGCGTTTTACCAGCGGCACGGCTGGCACATTGAGGCGACGGGGGATTCTCCGGAGGGAGAGTATTATTTGATGCACTATCGGCTTGGGTAAAGTCAGGTGGCGCTTCGCTTACCTGACCTTCAAAACCGTATTTCGTAGGCCGGGTAAGGCGAAGCCGCCACCCGGCACTAAGCGAAGAAGAGGTATTACACCGCGCGGAACGCGATTTCGCCCGGGATGACTTCGCCCTGCCAGTAAAGCTGCGCCGCAACGCGTCCCGCCAGCTGACGATACATCTCTGCAAATTCGCTGTCCGGACGGCTGACCACCGTCGGCTTGCCGCTGTCCAGATCTTCACGCAGGGTAATGTGCAGCGGCATCTGTCCCAGCAGTTGGGTGTGATACTTCGCAGCCAGTTTTTCTGCCCCGCCCGTACCGAAGATAGGTTCATGGTGACCGCAGTTGCTGCAGATGTGCATGCTCATGTTCTCAACGATACCGAGCACCGGCACTTCCACCTTCTCGAACATCACGATGCCTTTTTTGGCGTCGATCAGCGCGATATCCTGCGGCGTGGTCACCACAACGGCACCCGTCACCGGAATGTTCTGCGCCAGCGTGAGCTGAATATCACCGGTGCCCGGCGGCATGTCCAGCACCAGATAATCCAGATCCGGCCACATCGTCTCCTGCAGCATCTGCAGCAGCGCTTTGCTGGCCATCGGGCCGCGCCAGACCATGGCGTTATCGTCAGTCACCAGGTAACCGATGGAGTTGGTCGCCAGACCGTGCGCCATGATCGGCGCCATGTGGGTCCCATCGGGCGAGGTTGGACGCTGGTTTTCCGCGCCCAGCATGTTTGGAATAGACGGGCCGTAGATGTCGGCATCAAGAATACCGACCTTTGCCCCTTCCGCTGCCAGCGCCAGCGCCAGGTTTACGGCAGTAGAGGATTTCCCCACCCCGCCCTTGCCCGAGCTGACGGCAATGATGTTTTTCACGCCGTTGACGCCAGGCTGGTTTTTCACGCGCTTCAGCGTGGCGATGCTGTGGCTCAGCTTCCAGTCGATCGCCTTCGCGCCGGTAATGCGCAGCAGCTCGGCGCTGGTCTGCTCTTTCAGCGCGTCAAAGGCGCTGGTCCAGACGAACGGCATCTGCAGCTCAACGTGCAGCGTGTCGTCCAGCCAGGCAACGTGGTGTAACGCTTTCAGCGTAGTGAGATTGTGCTTCAGGGTTGGATGCTGAAAGTTAGCCAGCGTCCCGGCGACCATTGCTCGTAAGGCTTCCGGTGATTTGGCCTGGGATTGAGAACTCATCCCGACTCCTTTGTTCTTGTGAATAAGACCTTAGATGAACAAGTTTACCTGAAAGGCCGTGGTTTGTGCTTACTTAATAATGCCCCTTTTGGTAATATCAAAAACCCTTTTCACAGTTAAAAGAAGTAATGCCTACTATGACTCAAGTCGCGAAGAAAATTCTGGTAACGTGCGCACTGCCGTACGCCAACGGCTCAATCCACCTCGGCCACATGCTGGAGCATATCCAGGCTGATGTCTGGGTCCGTTACCAGCGAATGCGCGGCCACGAGGTTAACTTCATCTGTGCGGACGATGCCCACGGCACGCCGATCATGCTGAAAGCGCAGCAGCTGGGGATCTCCCCGGAGCAGATGATTGCCGAAATGAGTCAGGAGCATCAGACCGATTTTGCTGGCTTTGACATCAGCTATGACAACTATCACTCCACGCACAGCGACGAAAACCGCGAGCTGTCGGAGCTGATCTACACCCGTCTGAAAGAGAACGGTTTTATCAAAAACCGCACCATCTCTCAGCTGTACGATCCGGAAAAAGGCATGTTCCTGCCGGACCGCTTCGTCAAAGGCACCTGTCCGAAATGTAAATCCCCGGACCAGTACGGCGATAACTGCGAAGTGTGCGGCGCGACCTACAGCCCAACCGAGCTTATCGAGCCGAAATCCGTGGTTTCCGGCGCCACGCCTGTGATGCGTGACTCAGAGCACTTCTTCTTCGACCTGCCGTCCTTCAGCGAAATGCTGCAGGCATGGACCCGCAGCGGCGCGCTGCAGGAGCAGGTAGCGAACAAGATGCAGGAGTGGTTCGAATCCGGCCTGCAGCAGTGGGATATCTCCCGCGATGCGCCGTATTTCGGCTTCGAAATCCCGAATGCACCGGGCAAATACTTCTACGTCTGGCTGGACGCGCCAATCGGCTACATGGGCTCCTTCAAGAACCTGTGCGACAAGCGTGGCGACACCGTCAGCTTCGACGAATACTGGAAGAAAGACTCTACCGCCGAGCTGTACCACTTCATCGGCAAAGACATCGTTTACTTCCACAGCCTGTTCTGGCCGGCCATGCTGGAAGGCAGCAACTTCCGCAAGCCAACCAACCTGTTTGTTCACGGCTACGTGACGGTGAACGGCGCCAAGATGTCCAAGTCCCGCGGGACGTTCATCAAGGCCAGCACCTGGCTGAACCACTTCGACGCGGACAGCCTGCGCTACTACTACACCGCGAAGCTCTCTTCCCGCATCGACGATATCGACCTGAACCTGGAAGATTTCGTGCAGCGCGTGAACGCGGACATCGTGAACAAGGTGGTGAACCTGGCGTCCCGTAACGCGGGCTTTATTGCCAAGCGCTTTGACGGCGTGCTTTCTGCCGAACTGGCCGATCCGGCGCTGTATAAAACCTTCACCGATGCCGCCGCTGCGGTTGGCGAAGCCTGGGAAAGCCGTGAATTCGGTAAAGCGATTCGCGAAATCATGGCGCTGGCCGACGTTGCCAACCGCTATGTGGACGAGCAGGCCCCGTGGGTGGTCGCGAAACAGGAAGGCCGTGACGCCGACCTGCAGGCGATCTGCACCATGGGTCTGAACATGTTCCGCGTGCTGATGACCTGGCTGAAGCCGGTTCTGCCGCAGCTGGCAGCCCGCGCTGAAGCGTTCCTGAACACCGAACTGACCTGGGATGCTATTCAGCAGCCGCTGCTCGGCCACAAGGTCAACACCTTCAAAGCGCTGTACAACCGCATCGAGATGAAGCAGGTTGAAGCCCTGGTGGAAGCCTCTAAAGAAGAGGTGAAGGCAGCTGCGGCACCGGTCACCGGCCCGCTGGCGGACGATCCGATTCAGGAAACCATTACCTTTGACGATTTCGCCAAAGTCGACCTGCGCGTGGCGCTGATCGAGAACGCGGAGTTCGTGGACGGCTCTGACAAGCTGCTGCGCCTGACGCTGGATCTGGGCGGCGAGAAGCGCAACGTCTTCTCCGGGATCCGCTCTGCCTATCCGGATCCGCAGGTGCTGATCGGCCGTCAGACCGTGATGGTGGCGAACCTGGCGCCGCGCAAAATGCGCTTCGGCATCTCTGAGGGGATGGTGATGGCCGCAGGCCCTGGCGGGAAAGATATCTTTCTGTTAAGCCCTGACGAAGGCGCGAAGCCGGGCCAGCAGGTGAAATAACAAAAAAGCCGGAGATTATCTCCGGCTTTTTTTTGCCCGGCGGCGCTACGCCTGCACGGGCCTACGGGTTTTGTAGGCCGGGTAAGGCGAAGCCGCCACCCGGCTAAACATCACGCCTTCGGGTGATGTACCCGGTGGGTCAGCCCGCGCAGGAAATTACGCAGGAACTGGTCGCCGCACTCGCGGTAGTTTTTATGATCCGGTGCGCGCATCATGGCGGTCACTTCCGGCACGGATACGCGGAATTTTTGCTCGGTCATGATCGCCACGATATCGTCCGTTTTCAGCGAGAACGCGATACGCAGCTTTTTCAGCACCGTGTTGTTGTTCACCCGACGCTCCAGCGCCAGCTCTGGCGCGGCCGGATCTTTGCCGCGCTTATCGTAAATCAGGCCGTTCAGGAAGCCCGACAGAATGATATCAGGGCAGCGGACAAACCCCTCTTCGTCTTCTTTGGTCATCCACGTGTCAAAACTGGCAGACGTGGATTCCATGTCGGAAAGCGCAAGAATGCGCACCATGTCGTTATTGTTCGCTTTCAGGGTGTAGCGCAGGCTACGAAGAATATCGTTACTTAGCATAGTGCCTTCGAATGTCGATGATGCAATGGCGCGCAGTGTACCAGCTTTACAGCCCAATCGCCTCTTTCAAACTCTTCAGGTAGCGGCGGCTGACCGGGACGGTTTGCCCGGCGCGCAGCACCAGCTCGGCTTGGCCGTTATCTTCCAGGCGGATCTCCTTCAGATGCGCCATATTCACCAGGTACTGGCGGTGACAGCGAATCAGCGGCGTGCGGCTCTCCAGCGTGCGCAGGGTCAGCTCGGTAAACCCTTCGTTCCCTTCCGCGCTGGTAACAAATACCCCGCTCAGGCGGCTGCTGACAAAGGCCACATCATCCATCTGCAGAAGATAGATCCGGCTGTGCCCGGTGCAGGGGATAAACTTCAGCGGCTGCTGGTTCTCCGCCAGCAGCGTGACGTCCTGCACGGTGCGCTCCTGGCGTAAACGGGTGAGCGTTTTATCCAGACGCTTCTCTTCAATCGGCTTGAGTAAATAATCAAACGCATGCTCCTCAAAGGCCTTAACGGCATATTCGTCGAACGCCGTCAGAAACACGATGTAGGGACGATGGTCCGGGTCAAGCATGCCGACCATCTCCAGCCCGCTGATGCGGGGCATCTGAATATCAAGGAACAGCACGTCCGGGCGCAGCTTGTGCACCGCGCCGATAGCCTCAATGGCGTTGGCGCACTCCCCCACAATCTCAATATCCGGCTGCTCCTGCAGCAGAACGCGCAGGTTTTCCCGTGCCAGCGGCTCGTCATCCACAATCAGCACTTTTAACATGCGTTTTCCTCCAGCGGCAGTCGTAGGGTAATACGGGTAAATCGGTCGGGCTCGCAGGCGACGGTAATGCCACAGTCATCGCCAAAATGGGCGCGCAGGCGTTTATCCACCAGGCTCATCCCTAATCCGCCGGAGGCGGAAGGCTGATAAAGCCCGGCATTATCTTCAATATCCAGCACCAGGTGATGGTTGAATCGGCTGGCGGCAATGGTTATCTCCCCCCTTCCCAGCAGCTGTGATGTACCGTGCTTAATGGCGTTTTCGACAATCGGCTGCAGGGTAAAGGCCGGAAGATGCTGATACGCCAGCTCGTCCGGCACGGAGAGCGACACCTGCAGACGCGACTGGAAACGCGCCTGCTCAATCTGCAGATAGGCATTCACGTGCTCAATCTCATCGGCGAGGGTCACGATCTCCGACGGCCGTTTCAGGTTCTTGCGGAAAAAGGTCGACAGAAACTGCACCAGCTGCGCGGCCTGATCGCTGTCGCGGCGGATCACCGCTTTGAGCGTATTGAGGGCGTTGAACAGGAAATGCGGATTGACCTGCGCATGCAGCAGCTTAATCTCCGACTGCGTCAGCAGGGCTTTCTGCCGCTCATACTGCCCGGCGAGGATTTGCGCGGACAGCAGCTGGGCGATCCCCTCCCCCAGCGTGCGGTTGATGGAGCTGAACAGACGGTTTTTCGCCTCATACAGCTTGATGGTGCCCATCACCCGCTGATTCTCGCCGCGAAGCGGAATCACCAGCGTGGAGCCCAGCTTGCACTGGGGATGCAGCGAACAGCGGTAAGGCACTTCGTTACCGTCGGCATACACCACCTCGCCGGTTTCGATGGCGCGCAGCGTATAGGCTGAGGAGATCGGCTTGCCCGGCAGATGGTGATCGTCGCCCGTACCGGTAAAGGCCAGCAGCTTTTCCCGATCGGTTATCGCCACCGCGCCGATATCCAGCTCCTTGTAGAGCACCTGGGCCACCTTCATGCTGTTCTCTTCGTTGAACCCCTGGCGCAGGATCCCTTCCGTCGAGGCGGCAACCTTCAGCGCCGTGGCGGAAAAGGCCGAGGTGTACTTCTCAAACATGGCGCGCTTGTCGAGCAGGATGCGCATAAACAGCGCCGCGCCCACGGTATTGGTCACCATCATCGGAGCGGCAATGCTGCTGACCAGGTGCAGCGCATCCTCAAACGGACGGGCAATCAGCAGAATGATCGCCATCTGCGCCATTTCGGCCACAAAGGTAATGGCACCGGCGGTGAGCGGACTAAATACCTTGTCCGGGCGACCGCGCTTGATCATATAGCTGTGCACCAGACCGCCGAGAAGCCCTTCAACGATCGTGGAGATCATACAGCTCAGCGCCGTCATCCCGCCCATGGAATAGCGATGCAGCCCCCCGGTTAAACCGACAAGCCCCCCGACGACGGGACCGCCGAGCAGCCCGCCCATCACCGCGCCGATAGCGCGCGTATTGGCAATAGAGTCTTCGATATGAAGACCAAACCAGGTCCCCATAATGCAGAATATGGAAAATACGACGTAGCAGAGGAATTTGTGCGGCAGACGGACGGTGACCTGCATCAGCGGGATAAACAGGCGCGTTTTGCTCATCAGCCAGGCAATGACCAGAAACACGCACATCTGCTGAAGCAACAGCAGCACCAGGTTAAACTCGTACATACTCAAAACCGCACACGCTAAAAAACGCGTAACATACACGGATGCGGCTCAACTTTCTTTGAAGCATCCCAAAAAAGCGCAAAATCGTGCCCGTTATCACACCTTTTTCAGAATATCGCATACGCTTCGCATTATTTGCGTAAAAAACAATCAATTCTTCCTGGTTCGGCAAAGTGGGTCTACAGTTAAGCTGGGGACGCGTAAGCCAGGGGGCGAATATGGCGCTTTACACGATCGGTGAAGTGGCACTCCTTTGTGATATCAATCCCGTTACCCTACGGGCGTGGCAGCGACGGTATGGATTACTCAAACCGCAGAGGACCGACGGTGGGCATCGCCTTTTTAATGATGACGATATCGACCGCATTCGCGAAATCAAAAGCTGGATCGACAACGGCGTGCAGGTTGGGAAAGTGAAGTCCCTGCTGAGCCACGACGACCCGGATACGCAACATCTCTGGCGCGAACAACAGGAAACCCTGCTGCGGCTCCTGCAGGCGGGCAACCTGCAGCGCCTGCGTGGATGGATAAAAGAGCAGGGTCGCGATTATCCGGCGCAGACGCTGATATCCCATCTTTTCATTCCACTCCGGCGACGCCTGCAGTGCCAGCAGTCCACCCTGCAGGCGCTGCTCAGCATGCTCGACGGCGTGCTGATCAACTACATTGCCGTCTGCCTTGCCTCAGCGAAGAACAAAGCCGGAAAAGATGCGCTGGTGGTGGGCTGGAACGTACACGACACCACCCGCCTGTGGCTGGAAGCGTGGATAGCCACCCAAAAGGGCTGGCGCGTGGATGTTCTGGCGCACTCGCTGGCGCAGCTCAGACCTGAGTTTTTCGACGGCCAGACCCTGCTGGTCTGGTGTGGCGAAGTGCCGTCCGCCTCGCAGCAACAGCTGCTGACAGAATGGCGTGAAAATGGTTACCCGGTCTATTCCCTTGGTCCGGATGAGCCATAACGGCATTTAATGGTTCATTAACAGCTGCGCTTCACCGTATAATTGTTCCGTTAACAACAGGAGCACATGATGAAGGCAACCAAACTGGCCATTATTACCCTTTTTGTCCTGATGGCCGTAAGCGGTATCGGCGGCGTGATGCTGGCAGGGTACTCGTTTATTGTTCGCGGCGGTGTCGGCTGAGGTACAGCGCCAGCCGCTCAAAAGCGCGATCGACGACGATTGCCGCCAGCGCAACCAGCAGCGCTCCCTGCACAATATACGCCGTATTAAACCCGCTTAAGCCGATAATGATCGGCGTGCCCAGCGTATTAGCGCCGACCGTCGACGCAATGGTCGCCGTCCCGATGTTAATGATGACCGACGTGCGGATCCCGGCAATGATAACCGGTGCCGCTAGCGGCAGTTCAACCTTGCGTAGCCGCTGACCGCGACTCATCCCCATCCCTTCCGCCACGCTCAGCACGGACGCAGGTACCGCCGCGAGGCCCGCCAGCGTGCCCTGCAGCACCGGCAATACGCCGTACAGAATCAGCGCAATGATGGCAGGCTGTTGGCCAAAGCCCATCACCGGCACCGCTATCGCCAGCACCGCCACCGGGGGAAACGTCTGTCCGATGGCCGCAATCGTCTCCACCAGCGGGCGAAACTCCCGGCCTGCGGGCCGCGTGACCGCGATGCCCGCCCCCACGCCCAGCACAACCGCGATGGCGCTTGAGAGCGCCACCAGCCAGAGATGCGCCAGGGCGAGATTAATGAAGCTCTCCTGCTGATACACCGGCCGCGGCAGCCCGGGAAAGAGACTGTTAAACAGCGCCGCGCTGTGGGGCATCAGAAACAGTAAGCCGACAAAGAGCGCTACCAGCCAGAGAAGCGGATCACGCAGTGCCTTCACGCGTCACCTCCCCGGCCAGCAGATCGCGAAAGTGTAAGGTGCCGCACGGCGCGCCCCGGGCATCAGAAACGGGCAATACTTCGCACTGGCGCGCGACAAACGCGGAGAGCGCATCCCGCAGGCTCATCTGCGCCTGCAGCGGTTCGCCGCTCACCGGCGCCGCCTCCCGACGCATATAGTCGCTCACCGTTCGCAGGGAGAGCAGCCTGACGCCCAATTCGCTGCGGCCAAAAAACTCGCGCACAAAGTCATTCTTCGGCCAGGTTAACAGCTCAAGCGGCGAGCCCTGCTGCACCACTTCGCCATGATCCATCAGCACCAGATGGTCGGCCAGGCGCAGGGCTTCATCAATATCGTGCGTCACGAGTACGATCGTGCGTCCGAGAATGCGGTGAATGCGGGTCATCTCCGCCTGCAGCGCCCCGCGCGTGACCGGATCCAGCGCGCCGAAGGGTTCGTCCATCAGCAGCACCTGCGGGTTGGCCGCCAGCGCGCGCGCCACGCCCACGCGCTGCTGCTGCCCGCCGGAAAGCTGGTGCGGATAGCGGTCGCGCAGCGCGGGCTCTAGCCCCAGCAGAGACATCAGTTCATCAACACGTTCGGCGATTTTCGTCCGTGACCATTTCTCCAGCTGCAGCACGGTGGCGATGTTCTGCGCCACCGTCCAGTGCGGAAACAGGCCGATGGACTGAATGGCATAGCCCATCCGACGGCGCAGCTCCAGCACCGGCAGGCTGCGGATCTCTTCCCCGGCAAAGCGGATCAGCCCGCTGTCATGCTCCACCAGCCGGTTGATCATCTTCAGGGTGGTGGATTTGCCCGACCCGGAGGTGCCTATCAGCACGGAAAACGCCCCCTCGGCAAAGTTCAGGTTCAGGTGGCTCGCCGCCGGGCGACCGGCAAAGGTTTTACTGACATCATGAAATTCAATCATTGGCTCTTCTCCCGAGCAGCGCGAGCCATAAGGCAAACAGTGCGTCGACGACCACCGCCAGCGCAATCGTGGGCACCACGCCCAATAACACCAGATCCAGGGCACTGCTCAGCAGCCCCTGGAAGACCAGCGCGCCAAAGCCGCCCGCGCCAATCAGCGCCGCAATCACCGCCATGCCGACGGTCTGGACCGCCACCACCCGCAGGCTACGCAGCAGCAGGGGCAGCGCCAGCGGCAGCTGAATTTTCCAGAAACACTGCCGCGCGCTCATTCCCATCGCATGGGCGCTTTCCAGCACGTCAGGTGCGACCTGGCCTAAGCCTGCGACCACGCCGCGTACCAGCGGCAGCAGGGCATACAGCACCAGCGCGATAAGCGCGGGCGTTAATCCCGTTCCGGCTATTCCCAGCATTCCCAGCGCCGGAAACGACTTCACCAGCCCGGCCAGCGGCGCAATCAGCAGGCCAAACAGCGCGACGGAAGGAATAGTCTGGATAACGTTGAGCACGGTAAAAACCCCGCCCTGGCGTGAAGGATGGCGATAGCACCACATGCCAAGGGGGATCCCAACCAGAAGCGCCGGAAAGAGCGTACCGAAGAGGATCGTCAGGTGCTGCGCGAGGGCATCATCAAACACCTCCTGACGGTTGGCGTACTCTTTTAACAGCGAGAGGTTGTTCAGCTCCCCGCTGAACAGCAGGAGTAAAGGAATACACCATATCTGCGCGTTGAGCACCCATCGCCAGACGGCGCTGGGGATGAGTCGACGAATCGCATCGCTGCAGGCCAGCAGGCAGAGCGCCAGCCACAGCCACAGGCCGCTGCCGATAGTGGTTCTCGCCAGCGGACTTTCCGCCGAGGCCATATGCGTCGCCGCCAGCCCGGCGCTCCAGAACAGGAGGATAAACAGCCCTTCAGAGAGAAGCAGCGTCAGCCACTGGGCCAGGCGTCCCTGCCAGAGCGACAGGATCACCCACGCGCCCAGCGCCGCCGCCAGCCACCCCGGCGTAAACGACCAGACCTGCCAGAGCGCTTTTCCCTCCCCCGACATCAGGCGGTTTGGGGCAACGTTGACAAACGGTAACGCGACCGCCGCGATGGCCACGCAGGCCAGCAGCAGCAGGACGCGGTTATGACATTTTATTGGCACAGCCTTTTCCCGTTACTTCACAAGCCCTTGTTGTTTCAGGAAGTCGGCGGCCACTTTTTTGGCATCCAGCCCCTCGACGGCAATGCTGGCATTCAGCTGCTGCAGCGTTTTTTCATCCAGCTTTTCGAAGACCGGTTTGAGCCATTCTGCAATGTCCGGGTACGCATTCAGCACCGCCTCACGCACCACCGGGGTCGGCGCGTAAATTGGCTGTACACCTTTTGGATCGGTCAGGGTCTGCAGGCCAAGCGCCGCCACCGGGCCGTCGGTGCCGTAGGCCATGGCCGCGTTAACGCCGGAAGTTTGCTGTGCCGCCGCTTTGATGGTCACCGCGGTATCCCCGCCCGCCAGCGAGAGCAGCTGCGCCTGGTCGAGCTTGAAGTCGTAGGCTTTTTCAAACGCGGGCAGCGCGTCAGGACGCTCGATGAACTCCGCCGACGCCGCAAGCTTAAAGTCGCCCTTCTCTTTCAGGTAGCGGCTGAGATCCGCCAGGGTAGTCAGCTTCCCTTTCTCCGCCACGTCCTTGCGCACGGCGATAGTCCAGGTATTGTTGGCCGGTGCCGGGGTCAGCCAGACCAGTTTGTTCTGTTCCGCGTCCAGCTTTTTGACTTTCTCATACCCGGCTTTGGCGTTTTTCCATGCCGGATCGTTTTCATCTTTGAAGAAGAATGCGCCGTTGCCGGTGTATTCCGGGTAGATATCCAGCTCGCCGGAGGTAATCGCGCCGCGCACGACGGGCGTGGTGCCGAGCTGAACTTTATTGACCGTTTTCACGCCGTGGCTTTCCAGCACCTGCAAAATAATATTGCCGAGCAGCGCGCCTTCGGTATCGATCTTCGAACCCACTTTTACCGGCTCCGCCGCCTGTAACGGCAGGCTCAGCGCCGCCAGTAACACCGCAGATCCCAACATCCCCTTTGCAATCGTCATTCCGCTATCCTCATTTTTTTGCTGCCTTTTTCAGAGGCTTGAGAGAAAAGCGTAGCTTAAAACGGCGGAATTAACCGTCAAAATGCCTTTTTAGCATAAGGTAAGACGCCTCCCCCGCAGGACGGGGGGAGGCAAAGGAGGGAAAGGTTACAGCAGCTCGAACTCGCCTTTATTCACGCGGGCGGAGTCCACGCCGATAAAGACGTTAAATTTGCCCGGTTCCGCATCGTATTTCATCTGCTGGTTCCAGAACTTCAGCGCATCCACGTCGATCGGGAAGCTGATGGTTTTGGTTTCCCCCGGCTTCAGCGTGACCTTCTCGAAGCCGCGCAGCTGTTTCACCGGACGGCTCATCGACGCGGTGACATCCTGCACGTACATCTGGATCACCGTAGCCCCTTCGCGCTTGCCGGTGTTGGTCACCTCAACGCTGGCGGTGACGTTGCCGTCACGCTTCAGGGTCGGCGCCGACATTTTCACGTCGGAGACCTTGAAGGTGGTGTAGCTCAGGCCGTAACCAAACGGATAGAGCGGGCCGTTAGCTTCGTCGAAGTAGCGAGAGGTGTACTTGTTCGGCTTGTCGGCGTTATACGGGCGACCGGTATTCAGGTGGCTGTAGTAAACCGGGATCTGCCCGACGGAGCGCGGGAAGGACATCGGCAGCTTGCCCGACGGGTTGTAATCGCCAAACAGCACGTCGGCGATGGCGTTACCGCCTTCGGTACCGGCGAACCAGGTTTCCAGAATGGCGTCAGCCTGCTGGTCCTCTTTCACCAGCGCCAGCGGACGACCGTTCATCAGCACCAGCACCAGCGGCTTGCCGGTAGCTTTCAGGGCGGCGATCAGATCGCGCTGGCTCTGTGGAATGGTGATATCGGTACGGCTGGAGGCTTCGTGCGCCATACCCTGCGCTTCACCCACGACCGCAACAACGACGTCAGACTGCTTCGCGGCGTTCACCGCTTCGTCAATCATCTCCTTCGGCGTGCGCGGATCGACCTTCACCGCTTCCTCGTACTGGTTGAGGAAGGTCACGATGTCTTTATCGTTGGTGACGTTCGCCCCTTTGGCGTAAATCACTTTGGCGTTTTCACCGACGGCACTCTTGATACCGGTCAGCACGGTCACGGACTGGTCAGCCACGCCCGCGGCAGACCAGCTGCCCATGACGTCGCGCTTGCTGTCGGCCAGCGGACCCACCACGGCAATGGTGCCGGATTTTTTCAGCGGCAGCGTGTCGAGGCGGTTCTTCAGCAGCACCAGGCTTTCGCGCGCGACGTCACGCGCCTCTTTGCGGTGCAGGCGGCTTTCAGCGTTGGTATCTGCCGGGTCGGAGTCTTTCGGACCCAGGTGGCTGTAAGGATCGTTAAACAGCCCCATGTCGTATTTCACGTTCAGCACGTGACGGGTGGCATCGTCCAGCTCCGCCATCGTCACCTTGCCGCTCTTCACCAGCCCCGGCAGGTACTTGCTGTAATACTCGTCGCTCATGCTCATGTTGATGCCGGACTTGAGCGCGACGCGCACCGCGTCTTCCGGATCGGAGGCGGTCCCGTGTTTGATCAACTCTTTAATCGCGCCGTGGTCGGAAACGGTGATGCCCTTAAAGCCCCACTGGTCGCGCAGCACGTCTTTCAGCAGCCAGGAATCAGATGTTGCAGGCGTGCCGTTCAGCGAGTTCAGCGCCACCATCACCGCGCCGCTGCCCGCATCCAGCCCTGCCTTGTACGGCGGCATGTAGTCGTTGAACAGGCGCTGCGGGCTCATGTCGACGGTGTTGTACTCTTTACCGCCCTCCACCGCGCCGTAGGCCGCAAAGTGCTTGACGCTGGTCATTACCGAGTAGCGGTCCGCCGGGCTTTTGCCCTGCATCGCTTCCACCATGGTTTTACCCATCGTGGAGGTTAAATACGTATCTTCACCAAAGCCTTCCGAGCCGCGGCCCCAGCGCGGATCGCGCGAGACGTCCACCATGGGCGCCCAGGTCATGTTCAGCCCGTCGTCCGCCGCTTCATAAGCCGACACGCGCCCGACGGTTTTCACCGCGTCGAGGTTAAAGGAAGACGCTAAGCCGAGGCTGATGGGGAAGACGGTACGCTGGCCGTGCACCACGTCATAGGCAAAGAACAGGGGAATTTTCAGGCGGCTGAGATCCATCACCTGGTCCTGCATCTTGCGGATGTCCTGGCGGGTGACGGTATTAAAGATGGCCCCTACCTGCCCGTCTTTGATCATCTCGCGGATGGCCTCTTTCGGGTTATCCGGGCCGACGCTGATCAGACGCAGCTGGCCGATTTTCTCATCGACCGTCATTTTCTTGAGCAATTCCGTGACAAACGCGTCCCGCGCTTCAGGCGTGAGCGGGTGATTGCCAAACAAATCCTCTGCCTGCGCAGGTTGCAGCGCCAGGCTGACGGCGACACCTACAGAACATAGCCATTTCATGTCGTTTTACTCTCTCATCAATAACCGCCGGACGATCTCGGCCATACCGTGCGAAAAGCGCAGTGTGCCACAAACCCTCCGATCGTTGCAGGGTTATTCTCTGATTTTTCTCGTGAATACTCGACCGCTTAACAGTTAATCGCGCTATGCTTTACAGCGAGAAATTTGCCCCACCACAAGGAGTGGAAGATGTCTTCTGTTCGAACTGACGATAACAAAACCTTTATTAACGAACTGTCGCGCCTGGTTGGCTCCTCTCACCTGCTTACCGACCCGGCTAAAACCGCCCGCTACCGCAAGGGCTTCCGCTCCGGTCAGGGCGAGGCGCTGGCGGTGGTTTTCCCCGGCACGCTGCTGGAGCTGTGGCGCGTCCTGAGCGCCTGCGTCGCCGCCGACAAGATTATTTTAATGCAGGCGGCCAACACCGGCCTGACCGAAGGCTCCACGCCGAACGGCAACGATTACGATCGTGACATCGTGATTATCAGCACCCTGCGCCTCGACAAGCTGCACCTGCTGGACAAGGGCGAGCAGGTGCTCGCGTTCCCGGGCACCACGCTCTACTCCCTCGAGAAAGCGCTTAAGCCGCTGGGCCGCGAACCGCACTCGGTGATCGGCTCCTCCTGCATTGGCGCCTCGGTGGTCGGTGGGATCTGCAATAACTCTGGCGGCTCGCTGGTGCAGCGCGGCCCCGCCTATACCGAGATGTCCCTGTTTGCCCGTATTGACGAAAACGGCAAGCTGACGCTGGTGAACCACCTGGGAATCGATCTCGGCGTCACGCCAGAACAGATCCTCAGCAAGCTCGACGACGATCGCGTGAAGGACGAAGACGTTCAGCACGACGGTCGCCATGCGCACGATCATGACTACGTGACCCGCGTGCGGGATATCAATGCCGATACGCCGGCGCGCTATAACGCCGACCCGGATCGCCTGTTTGAATCCTCCGGCTGCGCGGGCAAGCTGGCCGTTTTTGCGGTGCGTCTCGACACCTTCCCGGCCGAGAAAAAGCAGCAGGTATTCTACATCGGCACCAACCAGCCTGAGGTTCTGACGGAGATCCGTCGCCATATTCTGGGCGAATTCACCCACCTGCCGGTGGCGGGCGAATACATGCACCGGGACATTTACGACATCGCCGAGCGCTACGGCAAAGACACGTTCCTGATGATCGACAAGCTCGGCACCGACAAAATGCCGTTCTTCTTCACCATGAAGGGCCGTACCGACGCGATGCTGGAGAAAGTGTCGCTGTTCAAACCCCACTTCACCGACCGCTTTATGCAGAAGCTGGGCAACGTTTTCCCGGCGCATCTGCCGGAGAGGATGAAAACCTGGCGCGACAGGTACGAACATCACCTGCTGCTGAAAATGGCCGGAGACGGGATCGCCGAAGCGCAGGCCTGGCTGACCGAATTCTTTAAAACCGCCGAAGGGGATTTCTTTGCCTGTACGCCTGAAGAGGGCAGCAAAGCCTTCCTGCACCGCTTTGCCGCCGCAGGGGCCGCCATCCGATATCAGGCGGTACATTCCGAAGAGGTGGAAGATATTCTGGCGCTCGATATCGCCCTGCGGCGTAACGACACCGAGTGGTTTGAACACCTGCCGCCGGAAATCGACAGCAAGCTGGTGCACAAGCTCTATTACGGCCACTTTATGTGCTATGTCTTCCATCAGGATTACATCGTCAAGAAAGGGGTCGATGCACATGAACTGAAGGAGCAGATGCTCGCCCTTCTGCGTGAACGCGGCGCACAATATCCTGCGGAACACAACGTCGGACATCTTTATAAAGCCCCTGACGCACTTAAGCAGTTTTATCGCGAGAATGACCCTACAAACAGCATGAATCCCGGCATCGGTAAAACAACGCGGAAGAAATACTGGAAAGAGAGCGCAGACGCGGAGCAGCACATAACGCAAACGTCTGATTAATTCCTACAGCCAAATTTGAGAGATTGTTAAGCGCTCCTTAATCGTAATAGAGTAACGGCTTATCGCCGGAGAAACGTTTCTCCGGCCTTCGATAACGAGGAGCAGGCACATCATGTCGGCTATTGATGTTTTATCCGAGACCGAGCTGGAAGTGCGCGACGCCCGTCCCGATGATGTGCATGCCATTGCCGCGATCTATGCCTGGCATGTGCTTCACGGGCGCGCGTCATTTGAAGAAGTCCCCCCGACTATTGACGAAATGCGTCATCGCATGAAAAGCGTGGCGGAGAACGGTTTACCGTGGCTTATCGCGCTGTATCGCGGCATTGTGGTGGGCTACTGCTATGCCACCCCTTACCGACCGCGACACGCCTACCGCTATACCCTGGAAGAGTCGATTTACGTGGATGCCAGCATCACCGGGCGCGGTTTTGGCACGGCACTGATGGATGCGCTGATCGCACGCTGCGAGCAAGGGCCGTGGCGGCAGATGATTGCCGTGGTAGGAGATGGCAATAACAATGCCGGCTCGTTACGCCTGCATAAAAAACATGG
Organism: Enterobacter sp. EC_50; assembly: GCF_019584525.1. Lineage (NCBI taxonomy): Bacteria > Pseudomonadati > Pseudomonadota > Gammaproteobacteria > Enterobacterales > Enterobacteriaceae > Enterobacter > Enterobacter sp. EC_50. The sequence goes on from NZ_VDAF01000011.1 coordinate 135,852, forward strand.
CTTTGTGATTGTCGGTCAGCTGCGCAGCGTAGGCTACAAGAAAGGCGACTGGCGGGATACGGTGATTATGCAGCGCCCGCTCAACGATGGTGACTGGACGCTGCCGGAATAAACGCAAAACGGTAACCTGGGTTACCGTTTTTAGTGTTTGTAGGCCGGGTAAGGCAAAGCCGCCACCCGGCGCTGACAGACGGCTCAGTCGTTCTGCGCCGTCGCCATCTGCTCCGCTTTTTGCTTTTTATACGTCAATGCCGCGGCCGGGACAGGCTGCACTTTTCCTGTTTCAATCCAGGTACGCAGGCGGCTCGCGTCGGCGAAGTGCGTATATTTGCCGAAGGCATCCATCACTACCAGCGCCACCGGCTTACCGTTAAATACGGTGCGCATCACCAGACAGTGTCCCGCCGCGTTGGTAAAGCCGGTTTTGGTTAGCTGAATATTCCAGTTATCCCGGTATACCAGATGGTTAGTATTGCGGAACGGCAGCGTATAGGCCGGGTTCGCAAAGGTCGCCATCTCTTCACGGGTGGTACTGAGCTGACCAATCAGCGGGTACTGTTTGCTGGCAATCAGCAGTTTCGTCAGATCGCGCGCCGTGGAGACGTTGTTGATCGACAGACCCGTCGGTTCAACATAGTGCGTATTGTTCATCCCCAGCGCTTTGGCTTTCGCGTTCATCGCGCGGATAAACGCGTCGTAGCCGCCCGGATAGTGGTGCGCCAGGCTCGCCGCCGCGCGGTTTTCAGACGACATCAGCGCCAGCAGCAGCATATTTTTACGGCTGATCTCACTGTTCAGCCGCACGCGGGAGTAGATCCCTTTCATCTCCGGCGTGTGGCTAATATCCACTTTCAGTTTTTCGTCCAGCGGCAGATGGGCATCAAGCACCACCATCGCGGTCATTAATTTGGTAATTGACGCGATCGGTCGCACCAGGTCCGGATGGCTGGCGTAAATCACCTTATTGGTGTTGAGATCGACAATCATCGCGCTGCCGGACGCAATTTGCGGCTGAGCAGCAGCGGTGGTCACCGCGGGCGTTTTGGCGACGGCCGGTACGACTGCGGACGCACCCAGCAACAGCGCCAGGCTAAGTAAAGAGACTCGGAATTTCAGCATGGTGAGACTTCTGATAATTATTCACGCACGTTATGACGTACACCGCCTGGGTTGTTAGATAAACACAGGCTGGCCTCGGCATCATAGCCGTCAGCGGGCGTTGTCGCCAGAGGATAATCGTGAACGGATGCTGCATTGCTGGCATTTACGCCAGCAATGCAGTGAACTCAGAAGAGACGGTATCCATAACCCCAAAGAATCACCGTCAGTGCCAGTAACGCCTCCAGCACCAGCACCCCGATGGCGAGCGTTGAGCTCGAGAAGCTCAGCCCCTCTTCTTTATTGATATTCAGGAAGGTAGGAACCCCCAGATACAGCAGATAACCGGTGTAAAAGAGGGCAATGGTACCGATCAGCGCGCACAGCCAGACCAGTGGATAGAGCGCAACAATACCGCTTAAGAACAGCGGGGTCGCGACATACCCGGCAAAGACCATACAGTGCGCCAGCGATGGACGCTGCGGATAGTTACGCGCCATCCAGTGAATGACGCGCCCCATGACCGCCACCCCCGCCAGCATCAGGCCATAAAAGATGATGGCAAGATAGAGTCCGGTAAACCAGGAAAGCTGAACCACGGTGCCGTCACCGAAGTTCCAGCCGATTTGTGTCGTTCCGATAAAAGCGCATATTACCGGCACAGCGGCCATCAGCAGCACGTGGTGCGTGTAATGATGCGAGACCGTTTCGTTCTCACTTTTAATGACATGCATTTCACGATCGGGATGGGAGAAAAGTCCCCAGACATGGTTCATAGCGTCCCCTTGTTGTCGGCCCGTCAGCGATACCTTAAGTATAATGCAGGCTTTAGATTATTTTATGTACAGTGGGAAATTTCCGTTGATTTCCCCGCCGTTGATTCAAGGGGTATATGATTAAACGAGGCACGCAGAGGGAGAAAACCGTTACGTAATGGATATTAACGCACTCATTGAGCAATATGGCTATGCCGCGCTGGTCATCGGTAGCGTGGCAGAAGGTGAAACCATCACGCTGTTAGGGGGCGTCGCCGCGCATCAGGGGTTACTGAAGTTCCCGCTGGTCGTTGCCGCGGTCGCGCTGGGCGGGATGATAGGCGATCAGCTGCTCTACTTTCTGGGGCTGCGCTTTGGGCCCACGCTGCTCAAGCGTTTCGCAAAGCATCAGAAGAAAATCCGCCGCGCTCAGCGGCTCATTCAACGTCATCCCTATCTGTTCGTCATTGGCACGCGCTTTATGTATGGCTTTCGCATTATCGGGCCGATACTGATTGGCGCCAGCCATCTGCCGCCCAAAATTTTTCTGCCGCTCAATATTGTGGGCGCGATTGCCTGGGCGCTGATCTTTACGACGCTCGGTTATGTAGGGGGCGAAGTGATTGCGCCCTGGCTGCATAATCTCGACCAGCACCTGAAGCACTGGGCGTGGTTGATTCTGGTGGTTGTGGCGGTGATTGCGGTACGACTGTGGCTGAAGCATCGGGAAAAGACGCGGGATGACGAGTGAGTGCGGCCTGATGCCCTCACCCTAACCCTCTCCCACAGGGAGAGGGAACTAAAAATACCCTCTCTCACAGGGAGAGGGGAATCTATCCCTCCGGCTTAAACTGCGGGTTCGCCAGCATAAAGCCCCCGTCGACGATAAACGATTGCCCTGTTGTATAGCTGGCGTCGCTGTCACACAGCCACGCCACCAGGCTGGCAATCTCTTTCGTGTGGCCCGGCCTTGCCAGCGGGATTTCCGGCATGGAGCCTTCCTTCACTTCGCTGTCGTCCATGTCGTTCATCGGCGTGGCAATCGCACCCGGCGCGACGGCGTTCACCAGAATGTTGTGCTTCACCAGCTCCATCGCCATGGATTTGGTTAACCCGCCGAGCGCGTGTTTAGCCGCCGTGTAGGCACTCGCTTGCGGCAGAGGCGTGTGTTCATGCACCGAGGTGATGTTCACAATCCGTCCCCCTTCCCCCTGCTTCACCATCTGCCTTGCGGCTATCTGTGAACAGAGAAACGCCCCGTCCACGTCGACGGTGAAAATATTCCGCCAGTCGTCAAACGGCATCTCGAGGAACGGCGCTTTGGTCATCGCCCCTGCATTATTGACCAGCACGTCCAGCCGGCCAAAGCGCGCAATCAGCGTCTCTATGGCCTCAGCGCCTTCCGGCAGGGTGCTTAAATCAAGGTGGACAGCCTCCGCGCGCTGCCCCTGCGCTTCGACTTCACGGCAGGTTTCCAGCGCCCCTTTCTCATCCGAGTGCCAGGTGACGCCAATATCAAACCCGCGCTCTGCCAGCATCAGGGCCGTGGTTTTACCGATCCCGGAATCCGATGCGGTCACAATCGCTACTCTGGTCATACTCACCTCCTGAAAAACTGCAAAGAGGTAAGTATAGTTAATGACCTTTTTTAGCCATGATGATAGCCACCGCCCAGCGCGGAGGTCAGCTGCAGCGTGGCGTCCACATACTGCCCCTTCAGCAGCAGTCCTTCGAGGTGCTCTTTAAGGGCCGGTATTCTGGCTTCACTGACCCGGGAGCCCGCAACGATCCCCGCGTTGAAACGCGCCTGCGCCAGCGCTACAACCCGTGCCGCATCTTTTTCAACCTGCTGCTGCTAGCTGTTTTTCGCCATCAGCGTTTCGACTTCACTGGCCGTGTGTGCCACCTGATTGACGGCCTCTACCACCGCTTTGTTGTAGTTGGCTACTGAAAGGTTGTTCTGCGCCTGAGCGATATCCAGCCCGGCGTTAAGCCTGCCGCTGTCGAAAATCGGCAGCGTCAGCCCGGCGGTCACGCCCATCTGCTGCGCGGACGAACGGAACAGATCGCTCAGATGGAGGGCATCCTGCTGTAAGAACGCCATCAGGTTCACGTCAGGATAAAACGCCGCTCGGGCGGCCTCCACTTCGCTCATGGAGGCTTCGATATACCAGTGCGCCTCCTGCAGATCCGGACGGCGTGCCAGCAGTTCATAGCCGAGCGTCGACGGTAGCGAGGCTTCCACCGTTGGCAAAGCGTGCCGCGTCAGCTTCACGGAGGAGGCGTTCGTCAGCGCAACCAGACGCGCCTCAATGGCTTTCATTTTCCCGTTGACTTCGGCCAGCTGCTCTTCGGTTTTGCTGGCGTTGATATCCGTTTCAACGCCCTCCACGGAGGAGGTGATGCCGTGTTGATACAGCTCGCGGTCGGCGCCGATAATATTGTCCTGCTCATGTTTGATCTGCGCGAGGACCTCCCCCACGGCGGCCTGCGTTTGCCACTCCCAGTAGAGCCGCGCCACGCTGCTGGCCAGCAGCTGACGGGTCTGCTCCAGCTCCGCTTTTTGCGCATTCACTTTGCCAATCCGGGCTTCGACCTGCGCGCGATTTTTTCCCCACAGATCGAGATCCCAGCCTGCCGTCAGGCCAAAGGTGCCGTTGGTGTACCACGGCACGGTTGTCCCTGCCGCCGGGTCGGTAATGGCAAAGGGCCCCATCAGCCCCTCGGCGGACATTTTCTGACGTTCGGCATCCGCTGAAAAATCAATCTGCTGACCGTCGGCAGCCATAGCCGCTTTGGCCTGGGCTTCCGCAAGCGTAATGCGCTGACGGGCAATCTGCATATCCGGCGCATCGCTTAATGCTTTCGCAATAAGCCCGTTAAGTTCCGGATCGTTATATGCTTTCCACCACTCATTTTTCGGCCAGTCCTGATGATTCAGAACCGTATTCACCGACGCCGCCGTGGTTTGCGTTTTAATGGGGGATACCGTGGCATGTTCAGGCGCACAGGCAGCCAGAATAAAAACGAAGGGAGCACTCAGAGATAAAATAAGAGAACGTTTCATGACGCCATAAACTCAAAAAATAAAGGCGCAAATTACGCTCGATTCTCTTTATTTTTTTAGTAATGCGTGGCAATGCGTAAATTGTCATAGATTTAAATATACGGAAAAGTATTCACCAAAATTATTATTTAAATTGAATTATGCAAATGAAAAATAATCAACCCGACAGGGTGAACATCCCCTGTCAGGTTGATCGCTTTATTAAACTTTCAGCGAAGCGCCTTTTGTCGCAATAACCTCTTTATACCAGTAGAAACTTTTCTTACGGCTGCGCGCCAGCGTGCCTTTCCCGCTGTCATCGCGATCGACGTAAATAAAGCCGTAGCGCTTAGAGAGTTCAGCTTTTGATGCGCTTACCAGATCGATGGGCCCCCAGCTGGTGTAGCCCATCACCTCAACGCCGTCTTCAATGGCTTCCCGCACCTGCACCAGGTGATCGTTGAGATAGCTGATGCGGTAGTCGTCCTGCACCGTGCCGTCTGCGTCCGGTTTATCCTTCGCCCCGAGGCCATTTTCCACGATAAACAGCGGCTTCTGATAGCGATCCCAGAGCACGTTTAGCAGAGTACGCAGGCCGATGGGGTCAATCTGCCAGCCCCATTCGGAACTGGCCAGATGCGGGTTTGGCACCATGCTCAGGATATTGCCGCGCGCCTGCTGGTTGAGGGCGTCATCCGCGGTGACGCAGCCCGTCATGTAGTAGCTGAAGGAGATAAAATCGACGGTAGATTTCAGCGCCTCGCGGTCGGCGTCCGTGACCTCTAGCTGAATGCCGTTGTCGCGGAAGAAGCGCTGCATATAGCCCGGGTAGGCGCCGCGGCACTGCACGTCGCCAAAGAATTGCCACGCGCGGTTTTCCTGCAGCGTTTCCAGAACATCTTCCGGCTTGCAGGTCAGCGGATACATCAGGCCGCCCAGCAGCATGTTGCCGATTCTGGCATCCGGGATAATCTCATGGCAGGCCTTCACCGCCAGCGCGCTGGCCACCAGCTGGTGGTGGATCGCCTGGTACACCTCCCCTTTGCTGCTGGTTTCCGGCAGACCGACGCCGGTCATCGGCGCGTGCAGAGACATATTGATCTCGTTGAAGGTCAGCCACAGCTTGACCTTCTCTTTGTAGCGCGCAAACACGGTACGGGCATAGCGCTCAAAGAAGCCGATAGTCTGACGGCTGCCCCACCCGCCGTACTGCTTCACCAGCCCCCACGGCATTTCATAGTGCGACAGCGTCACCAGCGGCGTGATGTTGTGCGCGGCCAGCTCGTCAAACAACCGGTCGTAAAACGCCAGCCCCGCCTCGTTCGGCTGCTGCTCGTCACCGTTCGGAAAAATGCGGGTCCAGGCAATGGAGACGCGCAGGCAGCTAAAGCCCATCTCGGCGAACAGCTTGATGTCTTCCGGGTAGCGATGATAGAAGTCGATGGCGACATCCTTGATGCCGCTGTCCCCAGGGACGCGCTCAACTACCGGGCCGAAGACACCCTGCGGCTGAACGTCAGAGGTGGACAGCCCTTTCCCCTCCTCCAGATACGCACCCTCTACCTGATTCGCGGCAACCGCGCCACCCCATAAAAAATCGTCCGGGAAAGTTTTCATCACGTTCTCCTGTTATTGATAACTGACGCTGAGTAACGGCGCACCGGCATTGACGGACGTTGCCGCCACGGTCGCCACCTCGCGATACTCGTCGCTGTTACTGATAATAATCGGGGTCGCCAGGTCGTATCCGGCATCGATAATCGCCTGTCGGTCAAACTCCAGCAGCAGATCGCCGGGCTGCACCTTGTCACCGACCTTCACATGGGCGGTAAACGGCCTGCCGTCGAGCTTCACGGTGTCGATACCCACGTGGATCAACACTTCAATCCCGCTGTTACTGAGCAGGCCGATGGCGTGTTTGGTCTGGAACAGCGAAGCCACCACACCGGCAAACGGGGCAACCACTTTGTTATCGGAGGGAATAATCGCGGCGCCGCTGCCCAGCAGGCCGCTGGCAAACGTGGTATCCGGCACCTGGTCGAGAGCAAGAACGGTACCGGTCATCGGCGATAGCACATCGTTTTCGCCCGCGGAGACCACATTCTCTGGCGCGGTGTTTCCTGGCATACCGGCGAGCAGCGTCAGGCCGCAGCTCAGTACCAGCGCCACCACCGTGCCGATAATGCCTCCCCACAGCGTGGCGTCCACGCCGCCCGGCGGAATCATCTGGGCGATGGTAAAGATATTGGCGAAGCCGAAGGAGTAAACGTGGGTGTCACTGAAGCCGACAATCGCCCCGCCGATAGCGCCAGCCACGCAGCCAAAGATAAACGGACGGCGCAGCGGCAGGTTTACGCCATACACTGCGGGTTCGGTGATACCAAAAATACCTGCCGTCACGGATGAACCGGCCAGCATTTTCTGACGCGCATCGCGGGTACGCAGGAAAATGCCCAGCGCCGCCCCCACCTGGCCAAACACCGCAGGCAAAAGCATGGGCAGCATGGAGTCATGCCCCAGCACCGCCAGGTTGTTGATCATCAGCGGCACCAGCCCCCAGTGCAGGCCAAAAATAACGCAGACCTGCCACAGCGCGCCCATCGCCGCGCCCGCCAGCCACGGTGCCAGAACGTAAATAGTCTGATAGCCGTTCGCCAGCATCTGGCTCAGCCAGGTCGCCAGCGGCCCGATAACGAGGAAAGTCAGCGGCACGGTCACGGCAAGACAGATCAGCGGCGCGAAGAAGTTTTTCATCGAGGAAGGCAGCAGCCTGGTGCTCTGCTTTTCCAGCCAGCAGCTCACCCACGCGGCGAGAATAATCGGGATCACCGACGAGCTGTAGTTGAACCACGTGACGGGGATGCCCAAAAAGGCTTCCGATACCGCGCCCGGCTGCTGGCTGGCGTTGAACGCCGCAATCATCACCGGATGGGTGAGCGCCCCGCCGATCACCATGGTAATAAACGGGTTGCCGCCGAACTTTTTCCCGGCGGTATAGCCCAGCACCAGCGGGAAGAAGAAAAACAGCGCATCGCTGGCGGCAAACCAGATTTTATACGTGCCGCTCTCGGTCGTGAGCCAGCCGCAGACCACGGCCAGCGCCAGCAGCCCCTTCAAAATACCGGACGCGGCCAGAATGCCGATAAACGGGGTAAAGATCCCGGAGACGATATCAATCAGGCGGCCCAGCAGGTTCCCCTTTTCGCCCTTCTCTTCCACGACAGGGGCGTCGTCGGTCAGGCCTGCTTCATTGCGGACAGCCTGCCAGACGTCGTGAACGTGGTTGCCAATCACCACCTGAAACTGGCCGCCGCTTTCGACCACCATGATCACGCCCGGATTTTTCTTGAGCCCTTCCGCATCCGCCTGTTGATTCTCTTTCAGTTTGAAGCGAAGCCGGGTCGCGCAGTGCACAAGACTGACGATGTTCTCTTTTCCGCCAACGTGGCCGAGAATATCCTTCGCTAACGCCTGGTATTCCATCTCGATTTCCTTACATCCGATGCCCGCAGGCACCTGTTGACTGAGTACAAAAATAAAAAAACCCGAGAACGACCTTCTGACGAAGGCCGCGCTCAGGTTTTGCCTGCGTGATGCAGTAACAATCCTGTTTTGAGGCTTAACGCCCCTCTTTTCTCACCCGCTCGATATGAATGGCGAGGAACATAATTTCTTCGGTTGTCAGCTCACGCTGATAGCTTTTGTTCAGGTGCTGTGCGATTTTCTCGGCGCATTTCCACGCTTTCGCGTAGTTGTCTTTGACTGCCGTATGCAGCGAGACATCGTCATCTTCCACCACGGTGCGGGTGAGCATCCGCTGGGCAAAAAACTTCAGGTGGGTGACAAAACGCTGATAGCTGAGCGACTCTTCGTCATACTCAAGCTGCAGCTGATACTTCACCAGCTGCAGGATCTCCTGCATCACCCGCGTCACGTGCATCACCTCCGGCATTTCGCTGTTCAGCTGCGCGGTAACCAGATGCAGCGCGATAAAACCGGCCTCATCCTCCTCCAGTTCGACGTTAAGGCGTCTGGCGATAATGGCCCGCGCCTCCTGCCCTAACTCAAACTCCTTCGGATACAGCCGTTTAATATCCCACAGCAGCACGTTTTTGATGGCCAACCCGTTCTTCTGCCGCTCAATCGCAAAGTAGCAGTGATCGGTGAGGGTGATATACAAGCTCTCCTGCAGCTTGCCCAGCCGCTGCGCCGCCAGCCCGATGATGCGGTCGCAGGTGGTCATCACCTCCAGCGGAATTTGACTCAGCAGTTCTCCAAGCCGACGCACCAGTTCATCGCTTTGTAACGCAAACACCTTTTCAACCCGCGCGGTATCCAGCGCTTCACCGACGCGCTTCTGAAAGGCCAGCCCACGGCCCATCACCACCTGTTCGCGCCCGCGCTCATCCTGAACAACCACCACGTTATTATTGAGTATCTTGGCGATTTTCATCTGAACCCCAGAAACAAAAAAACCTGACCTCCGGCAGATGCCAGAAAATCAGGTTTTGCCTGCCTAAGCAGTAACAATCCAGTCCTGGCACTCTAACAGTTTCATTCGTAGCCTCAATGCGTCACGCGTCAGAAACGTGACGCGGATCGAACTTGCTACGGTGATATCAGAAGGTCACCACCGTTTTCAGCTCGGTGACCCAGGCATCCTGGGTGCGACTGACCCCGCCGGGATGGTGCCAGTACTGAATGCCCGGCTGCAGTTCAAGCCATGACACCGGACGAAAGCGGTAGTAAAACTCGCCGTTCAGGGAATGGCCCGGCACCGGGTGCCAGGCCGGATTGTTGTAGTCGCTCACGCCGCTCAGGCTGTTCAGGTAACGCTGGTTGCGGGCGTACTGGCTGCTCATATCAATCCAGGTTAAGCCAAAGCCAATCCAGTCTTCCGGTCGCGCATCAAACAGCCCGCGGTAGCGCAGCGAGGCGGCATAAACCTGATGCATGTAGTTAGTGCTCTGATCCGCAAGGCTCATGCTGAACGAGGTGCTCAACCCGCGATTCGGGTCATCCTGATGCTGCGTAAGCTGCTGGTTCAGCCCGGCGTACATGAACCAGGTCCGGTTGTGGGTATCGAATCCGTCCGGGTCCGTCGCGCCCGCCCCGCCGGATTTGCCGCGATAGAGATCGGTTTGCGGCGCGTTGGTAAACACCACGCCCAGGTTGTACGCGCCCGGCAGGCCGTTAATCAGCGGACGCGCTTCGATTTCAACCGGCAGTAAGACCCCTTTGCTGCCCTTCGTCGACCAGCTCCAGGCATGGCTGCGGCTGGCGGCCTGCGGATTCTGCTCCATCACGCCGCCTTTTAAGGTCAGCGTCGGCGTTAATTTATACGCAAGCGTGGTTCCCCAGGTGTGGACGTTCCAGTTGTTCCAGGTGAGCGAGTTGGCTGACTTTCCGCCGCACTGGGACAGCAGCTGAAAATCACAGGGGATAATTTGATCGAAGGTCTGCACCTTGTTCATCATCCCGATGCGCCAGGTCAGACGCCGGTCGTCAAAGCTGCGGGCAAAGGTCAGCCAGCCCAGACGGGTAATCGACTGCCCGCCCCAGCTCTCCTGGGTCAGATCGTTGAAGTTGACGCGCGGGTCCTGCACGCGTTTGGTGGTGAGATCGTCATTGTGGTTGCGGTTGACGATGTTCCCCTCGATACGCGCGTCCGGGATACCGGTCCAGCGCTCCAGGTCCTGGTTGAAGGTCAGCGCGAACTGGTCAATATAGGCCACGTGGGAGTCGTGGTTATATCCGCCACCGCCGTTCCAGCCAATTTCATTCAGGTATCCGAGGTTATAGGTAAAACCGTTATCGTTAAGGATTTTACGTATGCCGAGCATTTCGCCCAGCACAGGCTCCGGCGGAGCTTCAAACCCTAATACCGTACCGTTCCAGTCTTGCGCCATCGACAGCGGGGATATCGCCAATAAGGCGAACGCATAGAGTTTATTTTTATATGCCATGATAACAACCTGTGATTGAGTATTGAGTGCGTAACCGGCCGCAGGAAATTTTTCTATTTCCTGTCGCTATTTATTTTTTTAAAAATCATTAAAAAGCGCTAAGCCAAATATCTCTCCTGCGTAAATGACAGGCAAAAAAAAACCTAAGCGCCCCACAGCGAAAATGCTGTGGAACGCTTAGGTTTTGCCTGTTAACCAGTCACAATCCTGCGTTGAAAACAGTGGCACCTTAACACCGTCGCGCCACGTTGAAAACCTGAACTGTTTTCTGTTTTAAAAAAGTGTGAGCAATTTAACGCTTATTATTTGGCCTGAATCACCCGCGCAATATCAGCCGACGTCTGTAAAGTACGAATCTCCTGAAATAATTCCAGCGCTTCCTCGTACTCTTTGCGTAAATAACTCAGCCACTGCTTAATACGCGCGACGTGATACAAACCGGTGTCGCCCTGCTTTTCCAGACGGCTGTATTTTTGCAGCAGCGTGACGACATCTGCCCAGGGCATACGCGGTTCGTTATATTTCACCACCCGGCTGAGGTTGGGCACATTCAGCGCGCCGCGGCCGATCATTACCGCATCGCAGCCGGTGGCCTGCAGACAGGCCTGCGCGCTCTCGTAATCCCATATTTCGCCGTTGGCGATCACCGGAATGGAGAGGCGTTTGCGGATCTCACCGATCGCCTGCCAGTTTATGCGATCGGCTTTGTAGCCATCTTCTTTAGTGCGGCCATGCACCACCAGCTCGGTGGCCCCGGCCTGCTGCACCGCATCGGCGATCTCGAACTGTCGGGCATCGCTGTCCCATCCCAGCCGCACCTTTACCGTCACCGGCAAATGCGCGGGCACGGCCTCGCGCATGGCTTTCGCGCCGCGGTAAATCAGCTCAGGATCTTTCAGCAACGTCGCCCCGCCGCCGCTGCCGTTCACCAGCTTCGACGGACAGCCGCAGTTGAGATCCACCCCGTAAGAGCCCAGCTCAACCGCGCGGGCGGCGTTTTCCGCCAGCCATTCCGGATACTGGCCGAGGAGCTGAATCCGCACCAGCGTGCCGGAAGAGGTCCGGCTCTGGTTGTGCAGCTCGGGGCAAAGCCGGAAGAAGGATTTTACCGGCAACAGCATATCGACCACGCGCAAAAACTCCGTCACGCAGAGATCGTAGTCGTTCACCTCGGTCAGAAGCTCGCGCACGAGGGAGTCGAGCACGCCTTCCATTGGGGCCAGTAAAACACGCATAGCAGTACCTGTGAAAAAAGACGCGCTATAGTAGCCGCTCTCTATATCGCTGGGAAGCGCTTCTGTTCAGGCAGAAAGTCACCCGGCGTTGCCCCAACAATGGCGCGAAACGCCGCCGCAAATGCCGCCGGGCCGGAAAACCCCAGCATCCAGGCCACCTGCTTAACCGGGTATCCGTTGGCGAGGAGATCCAGCGAGGCACAAATCCTTGCGCGCTGTCGCCAGGCCCGGAAGCTAAAGCCGGTATCGTTGATAAACGCACGTGAAAATGTGCGTTCTGACATCGCGGCCCGTTCCGCCAGCCTTTCCAGAGAGAGATCCCAGAGATTGTTGGCAATGAGGTCACAGGCCACGCGATGTAAGCGCTCATCCACGGGCATCGGCAGTTCGGCCGAAATCTGCTGCGTCTCGCTGAGGATATCGAGCAGCAAAACGGCCATGCTGCGCTGGCTTGCCGGGCGGTATTCCGCGCTGAACAGCCCGGCAATCAGCTCTTTGAACAACGCTGTGGCCATAATCACGTGAACCTCGTCTTTCCGCTTAAAAGGCTCGCATTGCGATATCAGCGTCGGGCTAAACCAGACCGCGCGGAGCTCCGTTGTGGATAGCACGCTGTAGGTGTGTTCCTGAAAGGGAGGGATCCACAGCGCGCGCTGCGGCGGTATGACCCAGCGTTTGCTGCCGGTTTCGACCAGCATGACTCCTTTGATGGCAAACAAAAGTTGTCCCTGCGAATGCTGGTGAGGCGGATCGACTTCGCCGCGCGTATAGCGAATTGCCCCTCTTGACCATCCGATGGCATCGTCGTGAATTGGCGTTTTATCGATAACGGTTGGCATTTCACATTCCCCCCTTCCTCTTATGATGCTGCTTGTACACGTAACCGGAGAGAGACGCAATGCACATCCATTTTATTATTCATGAACATTTCGAGGCGCCAGGCGCCTATGAAATCTGGGGGAAAAGTCGCGGCTGCAGTCTGAGCTACACCAGAGTGTATCAGGGCGATTCATTACCTGAGGAACTGGGGCACACAGACCTGCTTATCATCATGGGAGGCCCGCAGTCCCCCGCCACCACGCGTGAGGAATGCCCCTGGTTTGATGCGCAGGCGGAAAAGGCACTCATCAGCCGCGCGATAGAGGCAGGTAAAACGGTGATAGGCGTTTGTCTGGGCTCACAGCTTATCGGCGAAGCGCTGGGCGCCGCGTTTTGCCACAGCCCGGAAAAAGAGATCGGCAAATTTCCCGTCAGGCTCACAGATGCAGGCAAGGCGAACCCGCTGTTTGAAGACTTTGGCAGCGTGCTGAACGTCGGTCACTGGCATAACGACATGCCTGGGTTGACGCCGCAGGCTAAGGTTCTGGCTTACAGCGAGGGCTGTCCCCGCCAGATCGTGCAATACAGCGAACGGGTTTACGGTTTCCAGTGCCATATGGAGCTAACGCCGGAGGTGGTAGAGTTGCTGATTGAGCATTCGCAGAATGACCTTCGCCGCGCGGGTGAATTCCGTTTTGTCGAAACGGCGGAAAAACTCCGTTCGCATGATTATCGCGAAATGAACGAGGTGCTGTTTTCTTTTCTCGATAAGCTGACCGCCTGACGCTGATGCCTTCTCTGGCGCGTTACTTCGCCAGCGCAACCCCTTTCCTCTAAACTCTAGCCTGCACCAGTAAGGTGATACCGGACGTTCCATTCCGGAATGTCTGGTATGCTCAAAATTCATGATGTGATCCGTGGCACATTTTTAGGTTTAATTGTATGATGAATGCGTTTCAGCAAGGACTATCACCATGAGCAAATCATTGAACATTATCTGGCAATATCTGCGCGCATTCGTCCTGATTTACGCCTGCCTGTATGCCGGGATTTTCATCGCGTCGCTGCTGCCCATCACCATTCCCGGCAGCATTATCGGCATGCTGATCCTCTTCGTGTTGCTGGCGCTGCAAATCCTGCCTGCAAAGTGGGTCAATCCCGGCTGCTTCGTCCTCATTCGCTATATGGCGCTGCTTTTCGTGCCTATCGGCGTCGGGGTCATGCAGTATTTTGATTTGCTCAAAGCCCAGTTCGGCCCGATTGTTGTTTCCTGCGCGGTGAGTACGCTGGTGGTTTTCCTGGTGGTGAGCTGGAGTTCACATCTGGTGCATGGCGAACGTAACGTGATTGGGGAGAAAACAAAAAAATGATGGACAATATCTGGTGGTCCCTGCCGCTCACCCTTGCAGTCTTTTTCGCCGCACGTAAGCTTGCCGCGCGTTTCAAAATGCCCTTGCTGAACCCCCTGCTGGTGGCGATGGTGGTGATAATTCCGTTCCTGCTGCTCACCGGCATTCCTTACGAACGCTACTTTGCCGGCAGCAAAATCTTAAACGACCTGCTGCAGCCCGCCGTCGTGGCGCTGGCGTTCCCTTTATATGAGCAGCTGCACCAGATCCGCGCCCGCTGGAAATCCATCATTACCATCTGTTTTGTGGGTAGCCTGGTGGCGATGATCACCGGCACGTCGGTGGCGCTGCTGATGGGCGCTTCCCCACAGATTGCGGCGTCAATCCTGCCTAAATCGGTGACCACGCCTATCGCGATGGCGGTTGGGGGCAGCCTCGGCGGCATTCCGGCCATCAGCGCGATGTGCGTCATTTTCGTCGGTATTCTCGGCGCGGTGTTTGGCCACACCCTGCTGAACGCGATGCGTATTCATACTAAGGCGGCACGGGGGCTCTCGATGGGCACCGCCTCGCACGCGCTGGGCACTGCCCGCTGCGCGGAGCTGGATTATCAGGAAGGGGCGTTTAGCTCCCTGGCGCTGGTGATCTGCGGGATTATTACCTCCCTGCTGGCCCCGTTCATTTTCCCGCTGATTCTGGCAGTGATGGGCTAAAATTTGCGATGCGTCGCGCAAATTTCATTTTGATTTCATAAGTTGCATACATAATGAGAAGTGGATCACATATAAAGCCCTGACGGCTCCGTAAACTACCGATCCATTAACCTTTATGAGGCAAACGCCATGCACCCACGTTTTCAAGCTGCTTTCGCCCAGCTTGCAGAGAATTTGCAGTCAGCCCTTGCTCCCGTTCTGGCAGATGCGCACTTCCCCGCCCTGCTGACCGCGGAGCAGGTCACGATGCTGAAACAGGCAACGGGACTGGACGAAGACGCGCTGGCTTTCGCACTGCTTCCTCTGGCTGCCGCCTGCGCGCGGGCCGATCTCTCCCACTTCAACGTCGGGGCCATTGCGCGCGGCGTCAGCGGCACCTGGTACTTCGGCGGCAACATGGAGTTCCTGGGCGCAACCATGCAGCAAACCGTTCACGCCGAGCAGAGCGCCATCAGCCACGCCTGGCTGCGCGGTGAAAAAACGCTGAGCGCCATTACCGTGAACTACACCCCCTGCGGCCACTGCCGTCAGTTTATGAACGAGTTGAACAGCGGGCTGCAGCTGCGCATCAACCTGCCGGGCCGCGCGCCGCACACGCTGGCGGATTACCTGCCTGACGCGTTTGGCCCGAAAGATCTGGAGATCAAAACCCTGCTGATGGACGAGCAGGACCACGGTTTCGCCCTGTCCGGCGATGACCTGAGCCAGGCGGCGATTACCGCCGCCAACAAGAGCCACACGCCGTACAGCACGTCCCCGAGCGGCGTGGCGCTGCAGTGTCGCGATGGCCGAATCTTCACCGGCAGCTATGCGGAAAACGCCGCGTTTAACCCAACGCTGCCGCCGCTGCAGGGCGCACTCAACCTGCTGAGCCTGAACGGCTATGATTATCCTGACATTCAGCGCGCTATTCTGGCAGAAATTGCTGATGCGCCGCTGATTCAGTGGGATGCCACTGCCGCAACGCTTAAAGCGCTGGGCTGTACGACGATTGACCGCGTACTGCTGGCGTAACCCTTCCGGCGGGCAGAAATGCCCGCCAGTTTGTTGAAAAACCCCTCAGTTGAGTCGCTGTTTCTTGCGCTAACCAGGCGGGTAAAGTAGCCTGAGTTAAATTTCACCTTCGGTACGAGCCATCTGCATGTTAAAGCGCGTTTTTTACAGCCTGTCTGTCCTGGTCGGCATACTGCTGTTGATCGTGCTCGGCCTCGACCGCTGGATGAGCTGGAAAACCGCCCCCTATATCTTTGACGACCTGCAGGACCTGCCCTATCGTCAGGTTGGCGTGGTGCTCGGCACCGCCAAGTACTACCGCACCGGCGTCATCAACCAGTATTACCGTTACCGCATTCAGGGCGCGCTGAACGCCTACAACAGCGGCAAGGTGAACTACCTGCTGCTGAGCGGCGATAACGCCCTGCAAAGCTATAACGAACCGGTGACGATGCGTAAGGACCTGATTGCCGCGGGCGTGGATCCTGCCGATATCGTGCTCGACTACGCGGGCTTCCGCACCCTGGACTCCATCGTCCGTACGCGCAAAGTCTTCGACACCAACGACTTCATCATCATCACCCAGCGCTTCCACTGCGAGCGCGCGCTGTTTATCGCCCTGCACATGGGCATTCAGGCGCAGTGCTACGCGGTGCCGTCGCCAAAAGATATGCTGAGCGTGCGCGTCCGCGAGTTCGGCGCCCGCTTTGGTGCCCTGGCCGATCTGTATATCTTTAAGCGCGAACCGCGCTTTTTAGGCCCGCTGGTGCCGATTCCGGCGATGCACGAAGTGCCGGAAGACGCGCAGGGTTATCCGGCCGTCACGCCCGAGCAGCTGCTGGATATGCAGAAAAAAGAGAAATAACAGAGCCGCCTTTATACTTTATTTACGCCGGGCCTGACGCTTTTTATCTCCCCTTTACGTCGGCTCTTTTAAGCTGAGTTCACTGCCGCTACGGCTTCATTGAAGAATGACTATGAACTCGATAATGAATGCGTTTTTCCTCAAAAGTCTCCGCCCGTACTTTAACTTTCCCGGCTTATCACTCCCTGGCGCACTTAATTCTGGCCTCTGGCTGGATGAAAAAATTGACGCCCTGCAGCACAACGTTGCCGTGGAAGTGGCCGATTATCTGGAACGTTACCCGCAGACGAAACATGTAGACGTTTACCTGAACGATATTAACGGCACGATGCGCGGCAAGCGCCTCTCGGTAGAGAGCATGCTGAGCCTGGAAAAAGGCTGTTATTTTCCGCTTTCCGTCTACTCCATGGACCAGAAGGGAAACATCGCCGCCCCGCTTTATGATGAACCCGATCGGCTGTGCGTCCCGGTCGCCGGCTCTTTGCGCCCCTGTCCGCAGGATCCAGAGCACACCGCGCAGATCCTGCTGACGATGAAGGACAGCGACGGTAACCCCTGCCCGCTTGAGCCGCGCGCGATACTGCAGAACGTCGTGGCCCGCTTCCACCAGCACGGCCTCTTCCCGGTTATTGCCCCGGAAATCGAGTTCTATCTGACGGGACAGGGCGATCGCGATCCGCAAAATCAGGGCTGTTTTCACATGGATACCTCGTCGGCGCATGCGGCGCTGTTTGACGAGCTGGAACAGCTGGCGCACCTGCAGCGCATCCCGCTGTCAGGGGTGGTAGCGGAAGCCGAGTCCGGACAGTACGAATTAAACCTGAAGCACAGCCAGCGCGTCATAGAGGTCTGTGATAACGTGCTGGCCCTGCGCCGCCTGACCCGCTATGTCGCTGAAAAGCACGGCCTTCAGGCCAACTTTATGGCTAAGCCGTTCAGCGAGCTTTCCGGCAGCGGTTTGCACATCCATTTCAGCCTGAACGATAGCCGTGGCGAAAACGTTTTTGCCTCGCCGGTGAACGCGCTGAGCAGCATGATGCGCTTGTGCATCGCGGGCCAGCTGGCGCTCATGCCCGCCTCCGTCGCCATTCTTGCGCCGGGGGTCAACGCGTTTCGTCGCCTGCGTAAAAACCTGACGGAACCCGTCTTTAACTCCTGGGGCTATAACACCCGCTCCGCCGCCTTGCGTATTCCCTGCTCGGATGAGAGCAACCGTCGTATCGAGTACCGGCTGGCCGGGGCCGATGCGAATCCGTATCTGGTCACAGCCACTATCCTGACAGGCATGCTGTACGGGCTGGAACATATCGACGAGGGGGATCTCCCTGAGCCGCAGCACGACCAACCCGAGCTGCCGCTGTTCCAGCAGGAGGCGATTGAGGCCTTTGCCCGCTGTCAGTATCTCACCGACAGCCTGGGCGACGCCTTTTCCGAACAGTGGGTCGCCTGCAAGCTTTGTGAACTCGACTGGTTTGAGCGGATTGTGACGCAGGAGGAGTCAAATCTGGCATAGGGCATAAAAAAGCCCGCTCGGTGAGCGGGCCGGGTATGGCGAGGGACGATTACTTCTTACGGGCGTACTTCAGTGAATCCAGCGCAACCGCGAAGATAATGATGGCGCCCTTGATGATGTACTGCCAGTACGGGTTCACGCCGATGTAGGTCAACCCGTAGTTGATGACGGTGAAGATGATCACACCGGTCACCACGCCGAGTACGGTACCCACGCCGCCGCTGAAGGAGACGCCGCCCACCACGCAGGCTGCAATCGCATCCAGTTCGTACATGAAGCCAAGGTTGTTCGTTGCAGAGCCGATGCGGCCCGCTTCCAGCATCCCGCCGAAGGCGTAGAACACCCCGGACAGGGCATAGATGATGAGCAGGTTCAGGGCAACGTTTACGCCGGAGACTTTCGCCGCTTCCGGGTTACCGCCGATAGCGAAGATGTTTTTGCCAAAGCGCGTTTTGTTCCACAGGATCCAGACGAAGGCGACCGCAATCAGCGCATAGAAGGTGATATACGACAGGCGGAAGCTGCCCAGCGCGATAAACCCTTGCGTAAAGGTCGAGAAGCCGCTGTCAAAGCCCGAGATGGGCGAAGCACCGACGAAGTCGTAGTACAGGGAGTTGATACCGTAAACGATGATCATCGTACCCAGGGTGGTGATGAATGGCGTCACGTTCAGGTAGGCGATGATAATACCGTTGATCAGACCAATCACCGCGCCGATGGCGCAGACAATCAGGATCACCACGAAAATCGGCATGGTGGCCATTTCCGGGAAGACCTTGTTGGCGTTTTCCATCGACTGCAGTAGGGTTGCCGCGATAACCGCCGCCAGACCCACCTGGCGACCGGCTGAAAGGTCCGTCCCCTGGGTCACGATCAGACCCGCCACGCCCAGCGCAATGATAATACGCACGGAGGACTGGGTCAGAATGTTACTCAGGTTGAGCAGGCTTAAGAACGTAGGGTCCTGGAAAATGATGATTGCCAGCAAGACTAAAAGAACAACGTAAATACCGCCTTCTTTCAGGTAAGTGAGAAAACTTTTTTTATTTAACGCACTCATGAGGAGCCCCTGATCTTAAAGGTGCAAAGACGCAAGACGCAAAATTTCGTTTTGCGTTGTCGTTTTGGTGTCAACAATACCGGCGACGAGACCATTGCTCATAACCAGAATACGGTCTGTGATCCCTAACAGTTCCGGCATTTCGGAAGAAATGATAATGATCCCTTTATTCTTTTTCGCCAGCTCGGCAATCAGCTGATAAATTTCAAACTTCGCGCCGACGTCAATACCGCGGGTCGGCTCATCCAGCATCAGGATTTCGGGCTGCGTTAATAACCAACGGCCAATAATCACTTTCTGCTGGTTACCGCCTGACAGCGAACCAATCTGGGTGCGGTGGCCTGGCGTTTTCACGCGCATGGAGTCAATCACCCACTGGGTATCGCTTTTCATGCGGGAATTATCCAGCAGCCCGACTTTGTTTTTGTAATTGCGAATGTTAGAAATTAACGAGTTAAAGTTAATATCCAGATAAGCATAAATACCGGTCGAACGACGCTCTTCCGTCACCAGCGCAAAACCATTATTAATGGCTTCGTTGGCGTTGTGGTTATTGATTTTCTTACCGTGCAGCGTAATGGTGCCTTCGGCTTTCTCACGAATGCCAAACAGGGTTTCCACGATGTCGGTACGCTTTGCCCCCACCAGCCCGGCAATTCCCAGGATTTCACCCTTATGCAGGTCGAAGGAGACATCGCGGATAGACGGCTGACGTAACGAGGTCAGATTGCGCACTTCCAGAATCACTTCACCCGGCTTGTTTTCTTTGTCCGGGAAGCGCTGGTTCAGGGAACGACCGACCATCATGGCGATGATCTTGTCCATGTCCAGCCCTTCCAGCGGCTGCGTGGCGATCCACTGGCCGTCACGCAGGATGGTGATCTCATCGCACAGCTGGAAGATCTCTTCCATTTTGTGGGAGATGTACACAATGCCGCAGCCGCGATCTTTCAGCTTACGAATAATGGTAAAAAGGTGGTTAACCTCTTTTTCCGTTAATGACGATGTCGGTTCGTCCATGATGACAATTTTCGCATCATAGGAGAACGCTTTGGCAATTTCGATCATCTGCATCTGGGAGACGGATAATGTTCCCACGCGGGCGCGCGGATCGATATCAATATCCAGCTCGTCGAAAATCGCCTTGGTGTCGCGATACATTTTGTCCTGATCGACAAAAACACCTTTGGTGGGATAACGCCCCAACCACATGTTATCCATGACTGAACGCTGCAGCACCAGGTTTAATTCCTGGTGAACCATCGAGATACCGTTTTCCAGTGCTTCTTTCGCTGAATGGAAATCGATCTCTTTCCCCTGAAAAAGAATGCTGCCAGAATCTTTTTGATAGATCCCAAAAAGACATTTTAATAATGTTGATTTACCCGCACCGTTCTCCCCCATTAAGGCATGAATAGAGTGAGGACGCACTTTTAAATTAACATTATCGAGTGCCTTAACGCCGGGAAATGACTTGTTGATACCGCTCATTTCCAACAGGTATTCACCGGATGACTGAGTTGTTGTGCTGACCATAATTATACCTTGTTGGCCTCGCATATCGCGTTATAAAAGGGCGCAACTCGTTGCGCCCAGTGAAGACAAGTTAACTCTTTTATTTACCGATAAACTCAGCCAGGTTGGACTGGTCTACGCCCACGTAAGGTACGCGAACGATTTTGTTGTCAATTTTCCAGTTGGTGCCATCTGCCGCACCTTTGCCATCGGCCAGGTTTTTCGCCAGATCGAAGGTGGCTTTCGCCTGGTTGTTGGCATCGTTCAGCACGGTACCGGCCATCGCACCGGATTTAACCAGCGCCAGCGCTTCTGGCAGCGCATCTACGCCGAATACCGGGATAGAGGATTTGTTGTGTGCTTTCAGCGCTTCTACCGCACCCATTGCCATCGCATCGTTGTTGGCGATAACCACTTCGATTTTGTTGGCGTTAGGGCCGGACAGCCACGCGTCCATCTTATCTTTCGCCTGAGCGGTATCCCACATCGCGGTATCTAACGCCAGCTGCTGGGTTTTCAGGCCCTTGTCGTTCAGCTCTTTGATAACGTAGGTGGTACGCGCTTCAGCATCCGGGTGGCCAGGTTCGCCTTTCAGCAGCACGAACTGAATCTGACCGTCTTTGTTCAGGTCCCAGTTCGGGTTCGCCGCCCAGTGTTTCGCGATCAGATCGCCCTGAATAATACCGGACTCTTTGGAGTCGGTACCGACGTAATACGCTTTGTCGTAGCTATCCAGCGCCTTACGGGAAGGTTCTTTGTTGAAGAAGACGATCGGCACGTTCTGGCCGCGCGCTTTTTCAATAACCGTGCCTGCTGCAGCCGGGTCAACCAGGTTGATGGCCAGGGCTTTCACGCCTTTCGCCAGCAGAACGTCGATCTGGTCGTTCTGTTTGGACTGGTCATTCTGGGAGTCGTTCATCAGCAGCTGAACGTCTGGCGCTGCTTTCGCATCTTTCTCAATCGCTTTACGCACAACAGACATGAAGTTGTCGTCGTATTTATAGATGGTCACACCAATACGGGTATCCGCAGCGTGCGCTGCTGCACCAAAAAGCATGCTTGCCATTACAGCAGACAGGGTCAACACCTTCTTATTCATGGTATCTCCGGTTTTTTTTATGCAGGGTAGTTCTTGTGAATAACGAGCGGCGGGCAGATGTTAATAAAACGTTACTGACAGCCGAGGTTCACTTATAAAATTTCTCTCTTCCGTGTTCGGTAACGCTCCAGAAATGCGTTTTATTCGTTGTTTGCGGCACATTGGCTATAGTGAAAGTGAATAATCACTGTTACATAGCGTTTCAGCCCCTAAAACGCTGACATCATAGTCAGCGCCTTGTTAAGATACTGTGAATTTACTCACAGATTGAAAACGGTTACATCACCACATGTAATCAGTTAGTGATCGGAACCACAATTTGCCGGGCCGCGACGGAGTGGCGACGCACTAAAGTCGGCATGAAACAGTGTGTTGCCCCCGGATCTAGCACGCCTGCGGCCCCCTGTAACGCCAGCTCAGTCGCCAGTTTCGCCATAGAGGCAATCGGGTAGCGCACGGTTGTCAGCTGCGGGTCGGTGTAACGGGCAATCGGAATATCATCGAAACCAATGAGTGACAAATGCTGTGGCACCGCAATGCCGTTATCTTTCAGCGCCGTCAGGGCGCCTGCCGCCATGCTATCGTTATAGGCAAACACCGCTGACAACTGCAGATTGCGGCCCAGCAGTTCCACCATCGCCGCTTCACCGCCCTGCATGTCCGGCGTGCCGGTTCCCACCCAGCTCTCGGATGGCGTAATGCCATGCTCTTTCAGGGCGTTTTGCCACCCCTCGCGCCGCAGTTCGTCATCTTCAATCGCGTGGCTGGAGGCCAGATAACCGATCCGCTGATGCCCGTTGTTGATGAGCATTTTCGTGGCCATCATGGCGCCGCTGACGTTATCCAGCCCGACGCAGCGGTGGGCATAGCCGGGGACGATGCGGTTGATCAGCACCATGCCCGGGATCTGCTCCATCAATCCGGTTAGCTCTTCATCGCTCAAGGCTTTTGAATGGACAATCAAGGCGTTACAGCGCTGGCGGATCAGCACTTCAATGGCATGGCGTTCTTTTTCCGCCTCATGATAGCTATTGCCGATCAGGACATATTTCTCATGCTGCTGGGCGACCATATCGACCGCTTTCACCAGTGCGCCGAAAAAGGCATCCGAGACATCCATCACCACCACGCCGATGGTGTCGCTGACCTGCGTCGCAAGCGCCTGGGCATTGGCATTTGGCCGGTACCCGAGCTGGGTCACGGCTTTCATTACGCTTTCTCGGGTTTCAGGGCTGACCAGCGCGCTATTGTTCAGCACGCGTGAGACGGTAGCCACAGAAACGCCCGCCTGACGGGCGACGTCACGAATGGTGATCATATTCACCATCCTTCAAAGGATTGCAGCAACTCACAGACACCCCCTGTGTTTAGCAAGGTGGCTATTTTGGCAGCGAGAGAAAGGGGACTACGTGAAGAAGCTCACAGTCATGAAAACGCTTACATCCGTTTTGTTAATGATTGTGATCCAGATCGTTATCTGGATGTATTTTTCAATGATATCCCTGAAGCACGTGCGGTTAACTGACGCCATACCCACTCCAGCGGTCCCTGGCGGAAATAGCGTAGCCAGAGAACAGAAAACGCCAGGTTTACTGCCCAGACCGGAATAACAAACGCCAGCAGCGTAAGGCGGTCGAATTTCATAAACAGGCCAAAGCGATAGAAAAGCGTGGTGCAGATTAGCGTTTGCAGGAGGTAATTGCTCAACGCCATGCGGCCCACGCAGGCGATAGCGCTGACCATCCACAGACGAGAAAGCGAGGGCCAGAAGCCGTAGATCAGCGCCGCGTAGCCGATGGTCTGGAACGGCGCGCTCAGTTCACGCGGCACCTGGAGCAGGAACGCGCACCAGCGGTAATCCCAGTGGATATGCCACTGCGCTATCACCGCCGGGAGGTTAATCAGCACGCCGAGCAGCACCAGACCGGCGCCTGTGCGACGATAGTGACGCAGGCTGAATTCCCCTTTCAGCCAGCCGGTGCGCATCAGTGACGCGCCCATCAGCATCATGCCCGCCAGCTGCCAGCCGTATTGCGCGCCCAGCGCGAGGAGGTTATCCCCCAGCATATCCGCGCGGTTGCTTATCGCTTCCGTACCGCCCTTCAGCTTCCAGAACTGTTCGTACTGCAGGTTAGCGGCATCCGGGATCCAGGCACGATTCGTCGTCTCCCCGGAGATCATCCCCAGCAGCAGCAGTACCCCAAGCCCCATGACATAGAGCATCACGCCGGTGTTGAACAGGCTTTTAACGCTGTGCGCATCGCGAATGAGGCGCCAGCAGATGAGCCCGACTAACCCATACGCGAGAAGAATATCGCCGTCCCAGAAGAACAGGCCATGGATAAAACCGAGGATAACCAGCAGCGTCAGGCGCGACTGGATCCAGCGCGTACCGCGTTTGAGGAGAAGCTGCAGGCCTGCGCCAAACAGCAGGGCGAAGAGCGTAAGGAATTTGACCTGCGCAAAGAGATCGAGGATTGCCCAGGTCCAGGCATCACTGCGGGTGATGTCGCCATACCACGCGGGATTGAGATAAGCCGCCTTCGGCAAACCGAAGGCGGTGATATTAAGCAGCAGGATACCGAGAATGGCGACGCCGCGAACAAAATCGAGCGTGACGTTTCGCTCCATGGTCCCTGCCCTGTCAGACTTAGTTGTGGTGACGTACGGCGCGCAGGAACTCCTGGCGGGTATTCTGGCTCGATTTAAACAGACCGCCCAGCGAGGTTGTGGTGGTCGCACTGGTGGCATCGCGCACGCCGCGCGCTTTCACGCAGTAGTGAACCGCGTCGATAGAGACGGCCACGTTATTGGTGCCCAGCAGCGTTTGCAGCGCGGTCAGGATCTGCTGGGTCAGGCGCTCCTGCACCTGCGGACGCTGAGCGAAGAACTGCACGATGCGGTTGATCTTCGACAGGCCAATCACCGTATCTTTGGGGATATACGCCACGGTCGCTTTACCGTCGATGGTCACGAAATGGTGTTCGCAGGTGCTGGTCAGCGTGATATCGCGGACCGTCACCATCTCATCCACTTTCATCTTGTTTTCAATGACGGTGATTTTCGGGAAGTTGGCGTAATCCAGGCCGGAGAAAATTTCGTCGACGTACATTTTCGCGATGCGGTGCGGCGTCTCCATCAGACTGTCGTCACTCAGATCGAGATTCAGCAGCTCCATGATGTCGGTCATGTGACCGGCAATCAGACGCTTGCGGGTTTCATTGTCCAAATCCTGTACGGGCGGACGCAGTGGCGTTTCAAGACCGCGCGCAACCAGGGCTTCGTGGACCAGGGCAGCTTCTTTACTGAGTGATGACATTTTGTTCTCCTGCAGGTGTGGCGTCTTTTGCCCTCGTTGTGGCAAAAGTATGCGTTCATTGTGCGTGAGGCGGCGCACATAATCCAGTATTCACGACGATAATTATTGCGATTGCTGTTGCCTTTCAGCGTGACGATTCCAGACAAGCGCTCCTCCAACAAACAGCGCAATGCCCGCCAGCCCCAGCGCGGGCTCCAGCCGGTGGGTAAGCCAGGTTGATAACGCCGAGGTGACCGGACCAATCAACTGCCCAATCGCATACCCGGTGGTGAGCAGGCCTGCCATATAACGCGTGTGGTTTGGCGCCAGCTCGCGGCCGTATAAAAGAGAGAGCTGCACGGCACACAAAAAGCCGCCGCCCACCAGCAGCCCGCCCGTCAGCAAACCGCCAATCCCCGGCAGCAGCCAGGCCGCCAGCACGCCTGCGCCCTGTAACCACAGTACGATAGCCAGCCTGCGGTTAGCCGTTGAGGTATGGCGTAACAGAATACTGAGCGCAATCCCCACCACGGCGGCGAGACCAAAAATCGGCCAGACAAACTGGGCAAACAGGCTGCCGGGAAAACGCACGGCCGCCATTTGCGACAGGAAGGTCGCCGGGAGGATATAGCCAAACCCGGCCAGGCTGTAGCTCCAGACCAGACGCGTTAAATCCGCCGTCAGCACCAGCGGCTCCGGCGCGGTGCCGGGTCGATGGAGCTGCCCGGATCGCGGCAGGTAGCGCGCCACCAGGGCAATCAGCACCAGCGCCAGTACGCCGTAGATTTGCCATGCCGCCCCGGCCGACAGGGACTTCGCCTGAATATAGACGGCGAGCAGCCCGCTCAGGGCAATGCCCGCCCCCGGTCCGGCAAACACCGCAGCGCTCAGGCCCGGTTTACCCAGCTGCCCCAGCCGTTCGTTGGTCCAGGCGGCAATGAGTACCATCGACCAGCCGCTCATGCAGCCAATCACGAAGCGCAGCAGGCCGTGCACGACGGCGTTATCCGCCGCCGCGGAGAGCAGCGTCAGCGCCACCGCGCCGGTGATGCCCAGCCAGAGGCGCGTTTCAACGAAGCGGTGCGCACGCATCGCATCCCACGCACCCACCAGATAGCCCAGATAATTCATCGCCGCCACCAGACCCGCGCTGGTCAGCGTAAGCTGTCCGGCAGCAATCATCAGCGGCACCTGAGGCGTAAAGGCAAAGCGCCCTATCCCCATCGCCACCACCAGAACGACAAACCCACTGAGCGCAATACGCAGCGCCATGACCGCTCCAATTGTTAAAGAAAAGTAAATTTATGATGCAGCATCTCGCCGTCTGGCGAAAGTGAAAGTTACTCACAGGTCAATGAAAAGGCTGTATTATGGGTTTTATGAATACGCATTCTCATTAAGGAGCCCTGCATGGAACTGCTCGAAGAGCACCGTTGTTTTGAAGGTCGACAGCAGCGCTGGCGGCACGACTCCACCTCTCTGAACTGTGCAATGACGTTCAGCATTTTCCTGCCGCCGACGGATAACCCGCCGGTTTTGTTCTGGCTTTCCGGCCTGACCTGTAACGACGAAAACTTCACCACCAAAGCCGGCGCGCAGCGTATTGCCGCCGAGCTGGGCATTGCGCTGGTGATGCCAGACACCAGCCCGCGTGGCGACGATGTGGCCGACGATGCCGGATACGACCTGGGCAAAGGCGCCGGGTTTTATCTCAATGCGACCGAGCAGCCCTGGGCGCGCCACTACCGCATGTATGATTACCTTCGCGATGAACTTCCTGCGCTGGTGCAGTCGCAGTTTGCGGTTGGCGAGCGCTGCGCGATCAGCGGCCACTCGATGGGCGGGCACGGGGCGCTCATCATGGCGCTGAAAAATCCGGGGAAATACGTCAGCGTGTCGGCATTTGCGCCAATTGTGAACCCAACACAGGTGCCGTGGGGGCAGAAAGCCTTCACACACTATCTGGGTGAGGATGCGGAAAAATGGCAGGCATGGGACAGCTGCGCGCTGATGCTGGCCAGCAAAGCTGAAGAAGCCATTCCTACCCTTATCGATCAGGGTGATGCGGACCAGTTCCTCGCCGGTCAGCTGCAGCCTGCGGTGCTGGCAGAAGCGGCACGCCAGAAAGACTGGCCGCTGACGCTGCGCATTCAGCCGGGATACGATCACAGCTATTATTTCATCGCGTCCTTTATTGAGGATCATCTCCGCTTCCATGCGGAGCATTTGTTCGGGTAAATGCGGCCGATTGCCGGGTGGCGGCTTCGCCTTACCCGGCCTACATTCGTGGATTTTGTAGGCCCGGTAAGCGAAGGGTATGAACCGGAAACATGGGTAACACTTTAGACCGGATACATGGGTAACAGTTATAACTGGCATAGAAGAGGAGACTCGCTATGCCCTGGACTGAGACCCGACCTATGCAAC
>NZ_VDAF01000110.1:0-240 GCF_019584525.1 Enterobacter sp. EC_50
ACACGGTGGATGCCCTGGCAGTCAGAGGCGATGAAGGACGTGCTAATCTGCGAAAAGCGCCGGCGAGGTGATATGAACCTTTGACCCGGCGATGTCCGAATGGGGAAACCCAGTGCAATTCGTTGCACTATCGTTAACTGAATACATAGGTTAACGAGGCGAACCGGGGGAACTGAAACATCTAAGTACCCCGAGGAAAAGAAATCAACCGAGATTCCCCCAGTAGCGGCGAGCGAACGG
>NZ_VDAF01000111.1:0-239 GCF_019584525.1 Enterobacter sp. EC_50
CATCACTGGTGTTCGGGTTGTCATGCCAATGGCACTGCCCGGTAGCTAAATGCGGAAAAGATAAGTGCTGAAAGCATCTAAGCACGAAACTTGCCCCGAGATGAGTTCTCCCTGACTCCTTGAGAGTCCTGAAGGAACGTTGAAGACGACGACGTTGATAGGTCGGGTGTGTAAGCGCAGCGATGCGTTGAGCTAACCGATACTAATGAACCGTGAGGCTTAACCTTACAACGCCGAAG
>NZ_VDAF01000112.1:0-231 GCF_019584525.1 Enterobacter sp. EC_50
GTGCTGTTGCGAATCAGCGGCTGACCGGGAGTAATGCGCGGTGGAAATGGACAACAGATTATAACCGTCGCTCGATAGCGGAAACGGCGATGTACCGGGTAAAACAGCTGTTCGGAGGTTCACTGACACTGCGTGACTACGATGGTCAGGTTGCAGAGGCTATGGCCCTGGTACGAGCGCTGAACAAAATGACGAAAGCAGGTATGCCTGAAAGCGTGCGTATTGCCTGAA
>NZ_VDAF01000113.1:0-231 GCF_019584525.1 Enterobacter sp. EC_50
TCCTACGGGAGGCAGCAGTGGGGAATATTGCACAATGGGCGCAAGCCTGATGCAGCCATGCCGCGTGTATGAAGAAGGCCTTCGGGTTGTAAAGTACTTTCAGCGGGGAGGAAGGCGTTGAGGTTAATAACCTCAGCGATTGACGTTACCCGCAGAAGAAGCACCGGCTAACTCCGTGCCAGCAGCCGCGGTAATACGGAGGGTGCAAGCGTTAATCGGAATTACTGGGCG
>NZ_VDAF01000115.1:0-231 GCF_019584525.1 Enterobacter sp. EC_50
TTTCCCTCACGGTACTGGTTCACTATCGGTCAGTCAGGAGTATTTAGCCTTGGAGGATGGTCCCCCCATATTCAGACAGGATACCACGTGTCCCGCCCTACTCTTCGAGTTCACAGCCTGTGTGCTTTCGTGTACGGGACTGTCACCCTGTACCGTGCGACTTTCCAGACGCTTCCACTAACACACAAGCTGATTCAGACTCTGGGCTGCTCCCCGTTCGCTCGCCGCTAC
>NZ_VDAF01000116.1:0-231 GCF_019584525.1 Enterobacter sp. EC_50
GTATCCTGTCTGAATATGGGGGGACCATCCTCCAAGGCTAAATACTCCTGACTGACCGATAGTGAACCAGTACCGTGAGGGAAAGGCGAAAAGAACCCCGGCGAGGGGAGTGAAACAGAACCTGAAACCGTGTACGTACAAGCAGTGGGAGCACCTTCGTGGTGTGACTGCGTACCTTTTGTATAATGGGTCAGCGACTTATATTCTGTAGCAAGGTTAACCGTATAGGGG
>NZ_VDAF01000117.1:0-231 GCF_019584525.1 Enterobacter sp. EC_50
TGACCAGGCTGTGGGTCAGGCCACTCTTGGCATCGACACCAATGTGGGCCTTCATGCCAAAGTGCCACTGATTGCCTTTCTTGGTCTGATGCATCTCCGGATCGCGTTGCTGCTCATTGTTCTTGGTAGAGCTGGGTGCCTCAATGATGGTGGCATCCACCAAAGTGCCTTGGGTCATCATGACGCCTGCTTCGGCCAGCCAGCGATTGATGGTCTTGAACAATTGACGGG
>NZ_VDAF01000118.1:0-231 GCF_019584525.1 Enterobacter sp. EC_50
CTGCTTCATGGAGAGGAGCAATTTGTCTCAGCCGATGCCGGCTACCAAGGAGCGCCACAGCGCGAGGAGCTGGCCGAGGTGGATGTGGACTGGCTGATCGCCGAGCGTCCCGGCAGGGTAAAAACCTTGAAGCAGCATCCGCGCAAGAACAAAACGGCCATCAACATCGAATACATGAAAGCCAGCATCCGTGCCAGGGTGGAGCACCCGTTTCGCATCATCAAGCGGCAG
>NZ_VDAF01000012.1:0-158944 GCF_019584525.1 Enterobacter sp. EC_50
AAATTGTTAAAGAGCAGTGCAACGCGGCTTTCGCTCACCGTTGCGAGGTGGCGTATATTACGCTTTCCTCTTTCAGAGTCAACCCGTTATTTCAGGATTTTTTCTCTTCAACCGACCGGGCTGTTTGTGAAGTGATTCACATCCGCCGTGTCGATGGAGGCGCATTATAGGGAGTTCTCCGCAGGCCGCAACCGCTAAATGACAGAAAAATGACTGACTGCTGCATTCCACAGCAAAACCCCGCCTTATACCTTTTTACACACAGACTTATCCACAATGATACGAAAAAGTGAAAATGTGCGAGCGTTGCGCAAACGTTTTCGTTAAAATGCTCGCGCTTTACAAGGATGCCTCGTCAGGTGTGTTAGATGAGTTTTTCACAGGAAAATTCATCTAACGCTCTCTGTAATCGTGAAATCCAGGGGATTTACCATGCAACAACGTCGTCCAGTCCGCCGCGCTCTGCTCAGTGTTTCTGATAAAGCCGGTATCGTCGAATTCGCTCAGGCACTTTCTGCACGCGGTGTAGAACTGCTTTCCACAGGTGGAACCGCTCGCCTGTTAGCAGATAAAGGTCTGCCGGTAACCGAAGTGTCCGATTACACCGGTTTCCCGGAAATGATGGATGGACGCGTCAAAACCCTGCACCCGAAAGTCCACGGCGGCATTCTGGGTCGTCGCGGTCAGGATGATGCCATTATGGAGCAGCATGATATCGCGCCAATTGATATGGTTGTCGTTAACCTTTATCCGTTCGCCCAGACCGTGGCGCGTGAAGGCTGCTCTCTGGAAGATGCCGTAGAGAATATTGATATTGGTGGCCCGACCATGGTGCGCTCTGCGGCCAAGAACCATAAAGATGTCGCCATCGTGGTAAAGAGCAGCGATTACAGCGCCATTATTAATGAGATGGACGCCAACGAAGGGTCGCTGACCCTGGAAACGCGTTTCGACCTCGCCATCAAAGCCTTCGAGCACACCGCGGCGTACGACAGCATGATCGCCAACTACTTCGGTAGTCTGGTGCCGGCTTACCACGGTGAAAGCAAAGATCCTTCAGGCCGCTTCCCGCGCACCCTGAATCTGAACTTCATTAAGAAGCAGGATATGCGCTACGGCGAGAACAGCCACCAGCAGGCGGCCTTCTATATAGAAGAAGAGGTAAAAGAAGCCTCAGTTGCGACTGCCCAGCAGGTGCAAGGCAAAGCGCTCTCCTATAACAACATTGCCGATACAGACGCCGCGCTGGAATGCGTGAAAGAATTCAGCGAGCCGGCCTGCGTTATCGTCAAGCATGCGAACCCATGTGGCGTTGCCGTGAGCACCTCAATCCTTGATGCCTACGATCGCGCCTACAAAACCGACCCGACCTCCGCGTTCGGCGGCATTATCGCCTTCAACCGCGAGCTGGATGCTGAAACGGCTCAGGCCATCATCTCCCGCCAGTTCGTTGAAGTGATCATCGCGCCATCGGCCTCCGAAGAAGCGCTGAAAATCACCGCGGCAAAACAGAACGTGCGCGTACTGGTTTGCGGCCAGTGGGCAGAACGCGTGCCGGGCCAGGACTTCAAGCGCGTGAACGGCGGCCTGCTGGTTCAGGACCGCGATCTGGGGATGGTGACAGAAGCCGACCTGCGCGTGGTGACCAAACGTCAGCCGACCGAACAGGAGCTGCGTGACGCGCTGTTCTGCTGGAAAGTGGCGAAGTTTGTGAAATCCAACGCCATCGTCTACGCGAAAGAGAACATGACCATCGGGATAGGCGCAGGCCAGATGAGCCGCGTTTACTCGGCGAAAATCGCGGGTATTAAAGCAGGCGATGAAGGTCTGGAAGTCAAAGGCTCCGCCATGGCCTCTGACGCCTTCTTCCCGTTCCGTGACGGCATCGATGCCGCAGCCGCTGTCGGCATCACCTGCGTGATCCAGCCTGGCGGTTCAATCCGCGATGACGAAGTGATTGCCGCTGCCGACGAACACGGCATTGCGATGATCTTCACCGACATGCGTCACTTCCGCCATTAATTCCCGGAGCAGAAAATGAAAGTATTAGTGATTGGTAACGGCGGACGCGAGCACGCGCTGGCGTGGAAAGCGGCCCAGTCTCCGCTGGTTAAAACGGTCTTCGTGGCACCGGGCAACGCCGGTACCGCACTGGAACCCGCGCTGCAGAACGTGGCTATCGGCGTGACCGACATTCCGGCGCTGTTAAGCTTTGCTCAGCAGGAGAAAATCGACCTGACCATCGTCGGCCCTGAAGCGCCGCTGGTGATTGGCGTGGTGGATGCGTTCCGCGCAGCGGGCCTGAAAATCTTTGGCCCAACGGAAGGCGCCGCGCAGCTGGAAGGCTCCAAGGCCTTCACCAAAGATTTCCTCGCGCGTCATAACATCCCGACGGCGGAATATCAGAATTTCACTGAAGTGGAGCCTGCTCTGGCCTGGTTACGTGAGAAGGGCGCGCCGATTGTTATCAAGGCCGACGGTCTGGCCGCGGGTAAAGGCGTGATCGTCGCGATGACGCTCGAAGAAGCCGAAGCCGCGGTTCAGGATATGCTGGCAGGTAACGCCTTTGGCGATGCGGGCCACCGCATCGTGATTGAAGAGTTCCTCGACGGTGAAGAGGCGAGCTTTATCGTCATGGTCGACGGCGAGCACGTTCTGCCGATGGCCACCAGCCAGGATCACAAGCGTGTGGGCAATGGCGACACGGGGCCTAATACCGGCGGGATGGGCGCTTACTCCCCTGCGCCGGTCGTGACTGACGACGTCCACCAGCGCACCATGGATCGCATCATCTGGCCTACCGTGAAGGGAATGGCGGCAGAAGGCAATACCTACACCGGTTTCCTTTATGCAGGCCTGATGATCGACAAGCAGGGTAACCCTAAGGTCATCGAATTCAACTGCCGCTTTGGCGATCCGGAAACCCAGCCCATCATGCTGCGCATGAAATCCGATCTGGTGGAGCTGTGCCTGGCTGCCTGCGATGGCAAGCTGGACGAGAAAACCTCCGAGTGGGACGAGCGTGCGTCTCTCGGCGTGGTGATTGCTGCGGGGGGTTATCCGGGCAACTACAGCACCGGTGATGAGATCCACGGTCTGCCGCTGGAAGAGATTGACGGTGCGAAGGTGTTCCACGCCGGTACGAAGCTGGCTGAGGACGATCGCGTTCTGACCAACGGCGGACGCGTGCTGTGTGCGACCGCGCTGGGCCATACCGTGGCAGAAGCACAGAAGCGCGCCTATGCGCTGATGGCGGATATTCACTGGAACGGTAGCTTTAGCCGTCAGGATATCGGCTATCGCGCGATTGCGCGTGAGCAGGGGGAGTAATTCCTCCTCGCCCTCACCCTCTCCCACAGGGAGAGGGAATCGTTCGTAGGCCGGATAAGCGTTAGCGCCATCCGGCTTAATCCACAGAACTCAAAAACTCTTCTCTGTCGGCTGCCAGGTGCAGAAATCTTCGTTCGCCACCAATAGCAATTGAGAGCCTTCCGGCGCCTCAAGCCACGCCACACTCACGTCCATTGATGAATGACGCTGACGGCGTTGAATGTGTTCGGTCGCCTAGGATTCAAGCTCAGGCTTCACCGTTTGCCCTTCGCAGGTGGTTACCGTTCCATCGTTATGCCAGCGCCCCTGGCGCAGCACAACGCGTCCCAGACGAAGCGCATCGCTGGTCTGGCGGATTTGTTCGGCACGGTAACGGTAGAGGGCGATTTGGTCGCTGGAAAGCTGCTGTTTTTGACCGCTGACTTCACGCTGCATAAAGCTCAGCTCGCCATGGTCGTCAAAACGCACTTTCACGTGTTCGGGGGTCTTGCTGTAGACGTTCAGCTCAATCAGCGAGAGGTCATCTCCCTGCCAGCGATATTCTGCCGTCGACGTATTGCCGCTATGCCACGGGCTGAAGGCAGATAACAGATGAACTTCATTGCCGGAATCTTTACGCCAGATCCTGACCGCGCCCTGGTTGTCAGCGTAGCCGCTGGCGGTAAACGGCGGCAGAGTGGTGTCGTGACTACAGGCTGACAGCAGCAGCGCACCTGCCAGCGCGAGCGTTCCGCGCCAGAAAGACAAAAGGGGCGTTGCCGCCCCTTCGCTAAAACTGTTCACTGCCACGCGTCTTACTTAACAGCGTCTTTCAGTGCTTTACCAGAAACAAATGCCGGCACGTTAGCTGCGGCGATTTTGATTTCTTTACCGGTCTGCGGGTTGCGGCCAGTACGCTCAGCGCGGTGGTTCACTTTGAAGGTACCGAAACCAACCAGTTGTACAGCATCGCCTTCTTTCAGAGACTCAGTAATAGCAGCCAGGGTAGATTCCAGAGCAGCTTTAGCCTGCACTTTAGACAGATCAGCCTTGTCCGCAATTACATCAATCAGTTGAGTCTTGTTCATAAGTTATCCTTTCAATGTGTTTATCGCTTGCTAAGCATCGAGTGCGACGAAAATGCCAAAAAAGCACTCTCCTGCATACACGCACCGATAGCCACTTTTTTTCGCCCCCCAAATGTAGACCAGACAAGGGTCGAAAGGGAAGAGTCGAGGAGCGACAAAACGGGCGTTATCTCAAGTTTTCTTATCTCATTGGTTAAAAATTATACCAATATTACTCTCACCGGCCTCACGTAAGTCCGCGCGCAGCCCTTTGATCAGCTCAATGTCGCGTTCTTCACACTCTGCCAGCAGGCGGAAAATCTCCCACTGGATATCCCATTCTTGCTCAACGGCCGGGTTCGCACGCAGCTCTTCGTCGGTCATCTCGCGGCCTTCCTGGGTCATTTCCAGCATCGCCACGGTGGTGATAGAGGCCTTACTGACTTCGATAGCGTGCTCCAGCGTCTCACCGCTCAGGCGGGAGTGGAGCAATTCGCTTAACGCCACACAGGCATCAATTGCCGGGTAGACGCCGTACAGGTCAAAATCATCCGCCACCGGGATCGCCTCTTCCAGCTTTTCGAGCTGAGAGTCGAAATTCACCTTCGCGTCTTTCACCGTCAGCGTTTCCCAGATCAGATCCAGAATGCGGCGGTAGATATGGCCATCACCAAAGCCGGTCTGCTTGCAGAACGCGGCATAGTTGGGATACATGCGCTCGCACAGGCAAGCCATAAAGGTGACGTGCTGCCAGCTTTCCAGCTTTTCAAGGCGCAGGTGAATCGGGTTTTGTAGCATGATGATCTCTCGAATCGAAAATTAGGCGCAGTTTACCTGAATCATCGCTGAATTTCCTGCCAACGAACAAAAGCCGGACGCGAAGAGGCCACCGCGTCAGCCCAGCGCGTTGGCTCCGGTAAGCGGTAGCCCTTCATGCAGCGCTGTACCCACGCCAGGGCGCTGTCCATACTCACCCGATGGCCGGTGGCGATGAACAGCGGATTACAGCGTGCCTTGCTGCGCCAGACCCACGCCAGCTGCTCGCCTTTATGGATAAGCGGCGCCAGCGCACCCGGCTCGGCTGAAAGAGGTTCAAAGGTGCCGCAGAGGCGTTTCTTGGCGACACCGATGGTCGGCACATCCACCAGCAGCCCAAAGTGGCTGGCAACGCCTAAACGGCGCGGGTGTGAGATACCGTGCCCATCGACAAAAAGCAGGTCAGGTTTTTGCGAAAGCTGCTCCCACGCTGCCAGCAGCGCGGGATATTCGCGGAAGGAGAGAAAGCCCGGAATGTACGGCATGGTGGTGGCAATACGCGCGACCTTGTACTCCACCAGCTCGAGCGAAGGGTATTTCAGGACCACCATCGCCGCTCGCGTCACGTCCCCACCCTGCTCAAACCCGACGTCGGCTCCGCCAATGTACTGCGGAGGATCCTTATCCAGACGATCCTCGCGGATCACCGATGAGGCCAGTTCGATTTGTTGAGCGCGTAGCGACGCGAGATCCATAACGACTCCTTACTTGTGATACTGGGCAGAAAGCCGATGCACCGCCTCCACAAATACGCCTGCGTGCTCTGGCGGTACATCCTGATGAATACCGTGGCCGAGGTTAAAGACGTGGCCTTCCCCCTGGCCGAAACCAGACAGTATAGTCGACACTTCTTCTTCAATGCGGGCAGGCGGCGCATAGAGCATGGACGGGTCCATATTGCCCTGAAGCGCCACTTTGTCGCCCACGCGGCGGCGGGCATCAGCGATATCGGTGGTCCAGTCGAGACCCAGGGCGTCGCAGCCGGTTGCCGCCATGGCTTCCAGCCACTGACCGCCACCTTTGGTGAACAGCGTCACCGGCACGCGGCGGCCTTCGTTTTCGCGCAGCAGGCCGTCAACGATTTTATGCATGTAATACAGGGAGAACTGTTGATAATCACGCCCGGTCAGCACGCCGCCCCAGGTATCGAAAATCATCACCGACTGCGCACCGGCTTTAATCTGCGCGTTGAGATAGAGCGTGACGCTCTTCGCGAGCTTGTCAAGCAGCGCATGCAGAGCCAGCGGCTCGGCGTACATCATCTTTTTAATCAGGGTGAAGGCTTTGCTGCTGCCCCCCTCCACCATATAGGTTGCCAGCGTCCACGGGCTGCCGGAGAAGCCAATCAGCGGCACCTCACCTTTCAGCTCGCGGCGAATGGTGCGCACGGCGTTCATCACGTAGCCCAGCTCGCCTTCCGGATCGGGGATCGGCAGCTTGTCCACGTCGGCTTTGCTTCTGATCGGAGAGGTAAAACGCGGGCCTTCACCGGTTTCGAAGTACAGGCCAAGGCCCATCGCATCCGGAATGGTCAGAATATCCGAGAAGAGGATCGCAGCATCCAGCGGGAAGCGGCGCAGCGGCTGGAGCGTCACTTCACAGGCCAGCTCGGCGTTTTTGCACAGCGACATAAAATCGCCCGCCTGCGCGCGCGTGGCTTTGTACTCTGGCAGATAGCGTCCCGCCTGGCGCATCATCCACACCGGGGTGACATCAACGGGCTGGCGCAGCAGCGCACGCAGATAACGATCGTTCTTCAGTTCGGTCATTTTTGCAGTTCCTTAAGCGTCATGGCCTCAGTGTAACACTACTCATACTCGGCCCGACACATCGCTACGGTATCTTCTATCAGCCGACGCGCCACGGTACCCGGTGGGGGGAGCAGCGGTAGATCGTCATAGCGATACCAGTTCGCATCCAGCAGCTCTTTCTGATCGATAACGATCTCGCCGCTGTCATAGTCGGCCATAAAGGCCGTCATCAGCGACTGCGGGAACGGCCACGGCTGGGAGGTGACGTAGCGCAAGTTCTTCACTTTGATCCCGCTCTCTTCCATCACCTCGCGCGCCACTGCCTGCTCCAGCGTTTCGCCCACCTCGACGAACCCGGCCAGCACGGTATGAATGCCGTTGCGATGGCGGGTATGCTGTGCAAGCAAAATAGAGTCATCCCGACGGATAGCGACGATAATGCACGGCGCAATTTGTGGGTAATAACGTTCGCGGCAGTGGCTGCAGAGCATCGCCCACTCGGTTTTACTCGGGTGCATGGTATGGCCGCAATAGCCGCAGTATTTGTGTGAGCGGTAAAACTCCGCCAGCTGGACGCCCCGCCCCGCCAGCTGGAACAGGCCTACGTCCAGATCCAACACCTGGCGAACGGATCCCATATCCTGACGACGCGCTTGTTGGATCAACCACACGGGTTCACCCTGCCACTCGCCGATCTTCAGCGCAGGCTGGCCCTCGAGATCAAACGTTTCCGCCGCACCGTAGGGCAGCTCTCCACCGGGCAACCATAATTTTTGTTCGTGACTGACGATCCACCAACCCAGATCTGATTTTTCAATAATACGATCCATATCTATTGCACTACCTTCGCTTCACTGACATGTTGTTAGCATTGTGGTTACATTCTGGATGAGCAGATTCAATCCTACACTTTGCGGAGTCGACCATGTTAAACCAGCTAGAAAGCCTGACTGAGCGCGTTAGAGGAAGTAACAAACTGGTGGATCGCTGGCTACATGTGCGC
Organism: Enterobacter sp. EC_50; assembly: GCF_019584525.1. NCBI lineage: Bacteria > Pseudomonadati > Pseudomonadota > Gammaproteobacteria > Enterobacterales > Enterobacteriaceae > Enterobacter > Enterobacter sp. EC_50. Next base: position 7,947 of record NZ_VDAF01000012.1, read on the forward strand.
AAGCATCTACTCGTGGCTTATTACAATCTGGTCGGTCTTAAGCCTGGCAAAGAATCGTTTATGCGGCTGAATGAAAAAGCGCTGGATGATTTTTGTCAGAGCCTGGTCGACTATCTGTCCGACGGCCATTTCAATATTTATGAACGCATTATCCGCGAAATGGAAGGGACAACGCCGTATTTAGCGGCCAGCAAACTTTGTCCGCTGCTGGAAGCCAACACCCAGCAGATCATGGATTACTACGATTCCACGCTTGAGAACGCCATCGATCACGATAACTATCTTGAGTTCCAGCAGGCGCTTTCCGACCTTGGCGAAGCGCTGGAAGAGCGATTCACGCTGGAAGATAAGCTGATTAGCCTCGTCCTGGACGCCAGCCCCGAAGATAACATCGCGCGCCCGGCTTGAGTTCTTAATCGTTAACGAGTAATTTACAACCATTCGCCCCTCTCACGAGGGGGATTTATCTTGTCGGAGTGCCCAGAGCGAAAGCCGGGCTGAGACCGTTAATTCGGGATCCGCGGAACCTGATCAGGCTAATACCTGCGAAGGGAACAAGAGTCACACTGCTGTTGTATCGCCCCCCGGGCGATCCTCTCTTGCTTCATCCGTCGTCTGACAAGCCATATCCTTCACTTTTGGAATGAGCTATGTCTACTGCAAAACTGACCCGCCGCGAACAGCGTGCACAGGCCCAACACTTCATCGACACCCTGGAAGGCACCGCTTTCCCGAACTCGAAACGCATCTACATTTCCGGCTCGCAGGCCGATATCCGCGTCCCGATGCGTGAAATCCAGCTCAGCCCGACGCTTATCGGCGGCAGCAAAGAGAATCCGCAGTATGAAGACAACGAAGCCGTGCCGGTGTATGACACCTCCGGCCCGTACGGCGATCCTGATGTTGCTATTAACGTCCAGCAGGGTCTGGCAAAGCTGCGCCAGCCGTGGATAGAGGCGCGTAACGACTGCGAAGAACTGAGCGTACGCAGTTCTGCATACACCAAAGAACGCCTGGCCGACGACGGTCTGGACGCGCTGCGCTTTACCGGCCTGCTGACGCCAAAACGCGCCAGAGCGGGCAAATGCGTGACGCAGCTGCACTACGCCCGCCAGGGGATCGTCACGCCGGAGATGGAGTTCATCGCCATCCGCGAGAACATGGGCCGCGAGCGTATCCGCAGCGAAGTGCTGCGCTACCAGCACCCGGGCGAAGGCTTTGGCGCACGCCTGCCGGAGAACATCACGCCGGAATTTGTGCGTGGCGAAGTGGCCGCAGGCCGCGCGATCATCCCCGCCAACATTAACCACCCGGAATCCGAGCCGATGATTATCGGCCGCAACTTCCTGGTGAAGGTCAACGCTAACATCGGTAACTCGGCCGTCACCTCCTCCATCGAAGAAGAGGTTGAAAAGCTTGTCTGGTCAACGCGCTGGGGCGCGGACACGGTAATGGATCTCTCCACCGGCCGCTATATTCACGAAACCCGCGAATGGATCCTGCGTAACAGCCCGGTTCCGATTGGCACCGTCCCGATTTATCAGGCGCTGGAGAAGGTCAACGGCATCGCCGAAAACCTTACCTGGGAAGCGTTCCGCGACACGCTGCTGGAGCAGGCGGAACAGGGCGTGGACTACTTCACCATTCACGCGGGCGTGCTGCTGCGCTACGTGCCGATGACCGCGAAGCGTCTGACCGGCATCGTCTCGCGCGGCGGTTCGATCATGGCGAAGTGGTGCCTCTCCCATCACCAGGAGAACTTCCTTTACGAACACTTCCGCGAGATCTGCGAAATCTGCGCCGCTTACGATGTCTCTCTGTCGCTGGGCGACGGCCTGCGCCCGGGCTCCATCCGCGACGCTAACGACGAAGCACAGTTTGCCGAGCTGCACACGCTGGGCGAGCTGACCAAAATCGCCTGGGAGTATGACGTGCAGGTGATGATTGAAGGCCCGGGCCACGTGCCGATGCAGATGATCCGCCGCAACATGACCGAAGAGCTGGAGCACTGCCACGAAGCGCCGTTCTACACGCTGGGGCCACTGACCACCGACATCGCGCCGGGCTATGACCACTTCACGTCAGGCATTGGCGCGGCGATGATCGGCTGGTTCGGCTGCGCCATGCTCTGCTACGTGACGCCGAAAGAGCACCTCGGCCTGCCTAACAAAGAGGACGTGAAGCAGGGGCTGATCACCTACAAAATTGCCGCCCACGCGGCGGATCTGGCCAAAGGCCACCCGGGCGCGCAAATCCGTGATAACGCCATGTCGAAGGCGCGCTTTGAATTCCGCTGGGAAGACCAGTTCAACCTGGCGCTGGATCCGTTCACCGCCCGCGCCTACCACGACGAAACCCTGCCGCAGGAATCGGGCAAAGTCGCGCACTTCTGCTCCATGTGTGGGCCGAAGTTCTGCTCGATGAAGATCAGCCAGGAGGTGCGCGACTACGCCGCCGCGCAAACCATTGAAGTGGGTATGGCGGACATGTCCGAAGCCTTCCGCGCCAAAGGCGGCGAAATCTACCTCAAAAAAGAGGAGGCGTAATGTACCAGCCCGATTTCCCACCCGTTCCCTACCGTTTAGGGCTCTATCCGGTGGTGGACAGCGTGGCGTGGATAGCGCGCCTGCTGGAGGCAGGCGTTCGCACCCTCCAGCTGCGCATCAAGGATAAACGCGATGAGGAGGTGGAAGCCGATGTGGTTGCCGCCATTGCGCTGGGGCGTCGGTATAACGCCCGCCTGTTTATCAATGACTACTGGCGGCTGGCCGTTAAGCACCGGGCGTACGGCGTGCATCTGGGTCAGGAGGACCTGGAAACAACGGATCTGAGCGCAATCCGTGACGCCGGGTTACGTCTTGGCGTGTCAACACACGATGACATGGAGATCGACGTGGCCCTGGCGGCCCGTCCCTCTTACATCGCGCTCGGTCACGTCTTCCCGACGCAAACCAAGCAGATGCCCTCCGCTCCGCAGGGTCTGACGCAACTGGCGGGTCACGTTAAACGCCTTGCCGACTACCCCACCGTCGCCATCGGCGGAATCAGCCTGGAACGCGCCCCGGCAGTGCTGGAGACCGGCGTGGGCAGCATCGCCGTCGTCAGCGCCATCACCCAGGCCGCAGACTGGCAGGCCGCCACCGAACAGCTGTTACAGCTGGCAGGAGCAGGCGATGAATGATCGCGACTTTATGCGCTACAGCCGTCAGATCCTGCTGGAGGATATCGCCATCGACGGGCAGCAAAAACTGCTCGCCAGCCGGGTGCTGATTGTTGGCCTGGGGGGATTAGGCGCACCCGCCGCGCTCTATCTGGCAGGCGCGGGTATCGGCACGCTGGTGCTGGCCGACGACGACGAGGTCCACCTCAGCAACCTGCAGCGACAAATCCTCTTTACCACCGAGGATATCAACCAGCCGAAAGCGCAGATCACCCGGCAGCGGCTGCATCAGCTTAACCCGGATATCGAACTGATTGCCCTACAGGAGCGGCTTGGCGGTGAAAGCCTGCACCGTGAAGTCGCCCTTGCCGACGTGGTGCTGGACTGTACCGACAACATGGCGACGCGCCAGGCGATCAACGCCGCCTGCGTGGCAAATCATACGCCGCTTATCACCGCCAGCGCGGTGGGGTTCGGCGGGCAAATGATGGTTCTGACGCCACCGTGGACGCAGGGCTGCTATCGCTGCCTGTGGCCGGACGATGCCGAGCCGACGCGCAACTGCCGTACGGCGGGCATTCTGGGTCCGGTGGTCGGCGTGATGGGCACGATGCAGGCGCTGGAGGCCATCAAGCTGCTCAGCGGCATGGAGACGGAACGCAATACGCTGCGGCTGTTTGATGCCCGCTCCAGCGGCTGGCGTCATCTGGCGCTGCATCGCGCCAGCCACTGCCCGGTGTGCGGAGGCCGCGATGCGCATTCTGTTTAACGATGAGCCGATGAGCTGCGACGACGGGCTCACCGTTGCCGCACTGCTCGACAAGCTGCGTCAGCTCAAGCCGGGAACGGCGCTGGCGCTCAATCAACAGATCCTGCCGCGCGAGCAGTGGGAACATCAGCAGGTCAATGAAGGCGACCAGATCCTGCTGTTTCAGGTTATCGCAGGGGGCTGAGATGTTACGTATTGCCGATAAGGATTTTGATTCGCATCTGTTTACCGGAACCGGAAAATTCGCCTCGCCGCAGCTGATGGTGGAGGCCATTCGCGAAAGCGGCAGCCAGTTGGTGACGCTGGCGCTTAAGCGCGTGGATCTGCGCCATCACAGCGATGCCATTCTGGCTCCGTTGCTGGAAGCGGGCGTCACGCTGTTGCCCAACACCTCCGGCGCCAAAACGGCAGAAGAGGCGATTTTTGCCGCACAGCTGGCACGGGAAGCGCTCGGCACCCGCTGGTTGAAGCTGGAAATCCATCCGGATGCCCGCTGGCTGCTGCCCGATCCGATTGAAACGCTGAAAGCGGCTGAAAAGCTGGTTCAGCAAGGGTTTACCGTCCTGCCTTACTGCGGGGCCGACCCTGTCCTGTGCAAACGGCTGGAAGAGGTCGGCTGCGCTGCCGTCATGCCGCTGGGGGCCCCCATTGGCTCCAACCAGGGGCTGGAGACCCGCGCGATGCTGGAAATCATTATTGAACAGGCCACCGTACCGGTGGTGGTGGATGCGGGCATTGGCGTGCCCAGCCATGCCGCGCAGGCGCTGGAGATGGGCGCCGACGCGGTGCTGGTGAATACGGCTATCGCGGTTGCCGACGATCCGGTCATGATGGCGCGTGCATTCCGCCTGGCCGTGGAGGCCGGCCTGCTGGCAAGGGGATCCGGCCCCGGCTCGCGCAGTTTCCAGGCGCAGGCCACCAGCCCGCTGACCAGTTTTCTGGAGGCGATCTCATGAGCACGTTTACCGAGCGCTGGCGCCAGCTTAACTGGGACGACATTGCCCTGCGTATCAACAGCAAAACGGCGGCTGACGTGGAGCGCGCGCTGCAGGCCCGTCATCTGACCCGCGAGGATCTGATGGCCCTGCTCTCCCCGGCGGCCAGCGCTTACCTCGAACCGATGGCCCAGCGAGCGCAGCGGCTTACCCGCCAGCGGTTTGGCAACACGGTGAGCTTCTACGTGCCGCTCTATCTCTCCAACCTGTGCGCCAATGACTGCACCTACTGCGGTTTCTCCATGAGCAACCGCATCAAGCGTAAAACGCTCGATGAGGCTGAGATTGCCCGTGAGTGTGCGGCCATCCGTGAAATGGGCTTTGAACATCTTTTGCTGGTCACGGGCGAACATCAGGGGAAAGTGGGAATGGACTATTTCCGTCGGCACCTTCCCGCCATTCGTCGTCAGTTTGCGTCGTTGCAGATGGAAGTGCAGCCTCTGTCGCAGGAGGAGTACGCGGAGCTCAAAACGCTCGGGCTGGACGGCGTCATGGTCTATCAGGAAACCTACCACGAGGCGACGTACGCCCGACACCACCTGAAAGGCAAGAAACAGGATTTCTTCTTCCGCCTGGAAACGCCGGACAGGCTGGGTCGCGCCGGTATCGACAAAATCGGTCTGGGTGCGCTGATCGGGCTTTCCGACAGCTGGCGGGTGGATTGTTACATGGTGGCGGAACATCTGCTGTGGTTGCAGCAGCACTACTGGCAGAGCCGATACTCCATCTCCTTCCCGCGCCTGCGTCCCTGCGCGGGAGGAATTGAACCGGCTTCGCTGATGGATGAACGCCAGCTGGTGCAGACCATTTGCGCGTTTCGCCTGCTCGCTCCGGAAGTGGAATTATCGCTCTCGACGCGCGAGTCCCCGGCGTTTCGCGATCGCGTCATCCCGCTTGCGATTAACAACGTCAGCGCGTTTTCCAAAACGCAGCCTGGCGGCTACGCCGACGACCATCCGGAACTGGAACAATTTGCACCCCATGACGGACGACGCCCGGAAGCGGTCGCCGCCGCCCTGACGGCGCAGGGTCTTCAGCCCGTCTGGAAAGACTGGGACAGCTGGCTGGGAAGAGCCTCGCAGTGACGTTGAAACGCACTGCAACACGTTAAAAAATTGTCGAGCCGCGACGAAAAGGCAAAACCGGAAGATTGTCAGCGATCGTCCGGTTTTTTATTGTCACACGGTCAGCAACGGATGCTGACCAGGGCGAAAAGCTTCTTCCTCGTTTCGCCCTGCCTCTGGTTCATTGCACAAACGGCTCATGCCATTTTAATAAGTATTTTCTTAATGGTTCTTAAGATAAATCATCCTGTCAAAAATCGCGTGCCGTATAATTCACCGCTAACCGCAGGACAGCGACTATGCTGAGAGGATATCGGCAGACGAAAAGTATTCACCATCAGGAACGATGTACAGCTCATGGCACTTCACAGCAAAAAGCTCTCTTTTACCCGGCCCATTATGCTCAGCTTTGCGGGGATCCTCTGCAGTTTTGCGGTGATCGCGATCGCGGTGACGCTTTCGCAACGAAAGGATTTTCTTGAGGATTATCATAAGATCAACAGCAACTTCACGCACAACCTGGCGGTGAACTACACCGAATCTATCCTGCGTGAAAACGACTATATTCTGGGCCGTTCCGCGATGTACTTTGCGCGCGACGACAGGCTAAACGAGACGCTAAACCTTAACCCGACGCAGGGGCTGCAGATGGTCATGCATTTGCAGAACCTGATGCCGACCGTCTCCTCCATTTCGCTTGCCGATACGCAGGGACATTATCTGCGCGCACCGGAGGTGCTCCCCACGGAGAAGAGTAAAACCTTCGATCCCCGAACGCGGCCGTGGTTTGTCGCTCAGGCGGAAGCCAGCATCTTCAGCCACTATACCCGTCCCTACATGGACTACTTTACCGGCCATCCGACAGTAACCCTTTATAAGCCGTTGATCTCGCCGGAGGGCAGACTGAAGGGAACGATCGCCTTTCATCTCGATTTGACGTCAATGGGCTATACCTTGCGCCAGATGGTGGCGCCCGTTCAGGGGGAATTCTTCGTCGTCGAACGCGACGGTGCTGTGGTGCTGCATCCGGATACCGGCGCGCTCTTCAAGCAGTATGTGAGCGAAGCGCTGATGGACAAAATGACCAGCGGCGAAGGCCATCTTTACGACAAGAAAAGCAACGCCTGGTATTACTACTACTCGTTTACCAACCCGGACTGGTTTGTCATCTACCGGGTATCCGGTGCGACGCTCACCGATATCACCCGCCACGAAACGACGATCGTTGGCTGGGGGTTTGCGCTGGCGGCCATCATCATCATCCTTTTCGGCTTATACCTCCGCCACGCCTCGCGTAGCGTGCTGATACACATTATCAATGCCATCAAAACCGGCGACGTTAACGAGGCACCGCGCCTGGAAGCGATGCTGAGCCACACGATTCAGTCCAATAAAGAGCGCGAAATGGCGTATGTGCGCCAGGCTACCCACGATGCGCTGACGGGCTGTAAAAACCGCCGCGCGTTCGACAGCGATATCGCAGAGCTGCTGAATGCCCAGCAGCCCTTCGCGATGGCGCTGGTGGATATTGATAACTTCAAGTCAATTAACGACACGCTGGGTCACCTGACCGGTGATATCGTTCTGCGCAACGTGGCTCGTGAAGGGATCCAGATTATGCAGCCACATCACGTCTCGGTTTACCGTTATGGCGGAGAAGAGTTCGCCATAATCTTCCAGGCGGAGCAGATGTCTTCAGCGCTCTCATTACTGGAAGCGTGGCGTACCGCCGTTGAAAAACGCGTCTGGCGGGAAGAAAACCTGCGGGTTACATTCAGCGGCGGTCTTGGAGAGTGGCATTTTGAACCGCTGGAACAATTTGTCGGAAGCGTTGATAACGCCCTCTACAGCGCCAAACAGCAGGGAAAAAATCGAATCGTTCGCACATCCATCAGCTAATCCTCTCGCTTTCACCCTGCCCGTTTCGACGGTCAGGGTACCCGCCAATGTAAAATTGTAACCGGTTTCAGAAAAACGCCTGTTTCTTTGTGATGCCTGACACACAATCGCGGTAAAGCGGTTGTTGAAGCGGTCTGCACGGGATAATTATCAATAAACACATGTAGATCGAGGCTGATTATGAAGAACATCGTTTTATGCTGTGCAGCGGGAATGTCAACCAGCATGCTGGTTCAACGTATGAAAGACGCCGCGCAGAAAAAAGGGGTTGAAGTCACCATTAAAGCCGTTCCGGTTGCGGAGTTTAAAGACAACATCGCAACGGCCGACATCGTATTGCTGGGGCCACAGGTTAAATACGAGCAGGCTAAATTACAGGCGCAGGCCGACCCGCTGGGCAAAAAGGTCGCGGTGATCGACATGATGGATTACGGCATGATGAAAGGTGATGCCGTACTGGATAAAGCGCTCAAACTTCTGGAGTCATAATGGAAGACTTAGAAACCACGATTATGGAACTGCTTGTTAACGCAGGCGCGGCGCGCAGTGCGGCCCTGACGGCATTGCAGATGGCGCGTAAAGGTGAGTTTGACGAAGCCGAAAAAGCGATGGAAGAGTCGCGGGAATATGTGAAGCATGCGCACACCATACAGACGCAGCTTATCGGTCTTGATGAAGGGACCGGGAAGCTTCCGGTTAACCTGATCACCGTCCACTCGCAGGATCACCTGATGAACGCCATGGTCATACAGGACCTGGCGGGCGATATGATTGAGCTGTATCGACGGATCCCATTAGTAAACTGAAATAGTGCAGATATAAAAAAACCCGCCGAAGCGGGTTTTTTATTAGCGACTGAACGATTACTCGTTGTCGGAGCCACCCAGACCTGCGTTCAGCAGTTCTGCCAGGCTCGCGGATGCATCTTCAGCAGTAACCTGCGGTGCAGCTGGCAGTTCGCCTGCAGCACGACGACGCATACGATCCTGATGGTACGCATAACCGGTACCAGCCGGGATCAGACGACCCACGATAACGTTCTCTTTCAGACCGCGCAGTTCATCACGTTTACCTGCAACAGCGGCTTCGGTCAGGACACGAGTCGTTTCCTGGAACGATGCTGCAGAGATGAAGGACTCGGTTGCCAGAGACGCTTTGGTGATACCCAGCAGATCGCGCGAGAAGGTCGCACCGATTTTGCCGTTCGCTTCGAGTTCGCGGTTAGCGATCTTGACGCGTGAGTATTCAACCTGCTCGCCTTCGAGGAACTCGGAGCTGCCCGCGTTTTCGATGGTTGCTTTACGCAGCATCTGACGAACGATAACTTCGATGTGTTTATCGTTGATCTTAACGCCCTGCAGGCGGTATACGTCCTGTACTTCGTTAACGATGTAACGAGTAACAGCATGCACACCACGCAGACGCAGGATGTCGTGCGGCGCTTCTGGACCGTCGGAAACCACGTCACCACGTTCTACGCGTTCACCTTCGAACACGTTGAGCTGACGCCACTTAGGAATCATCTCTTCGTACGGTTCGCTGCCATCTACTGGAGTGATAACCAGACGGCGCTTACCTTTGGTCTCTTTACCGAAGGAGATGATACCGCTGATTTCAGCCAGGATTGCCGGCTCTTTCGGACGACGTGCTTCGAACAGGTCCGCAACGCGTGGCAGACCACCGGTGATGTCCTTGGTACCGCCGGATTCCTGAGGAATACGCGCCAGGGTGTCACCCGAGCTGATCTGTACGCCATCTTCCAGCTGTACAATCGCTTTACCCGGCAGGAAGTACTGCGCAGGCATATCGGTACCTGGGATCAGAACGTCATTACCCTGAGCATCAACGATTTTCAGTGCAGGACGCAGATCTTTACCACCGGTAGTACGTTCAGCAGAATCCAGAACCACCAGAGAAGACAGACCGGTCAGCTCGTCAGTCTGACGAGTAATGGTCTGGCCGTCGATCATGTCAGTGAAGCGGATGAAACCACTTACTTCGGTGATAACCGGCATGGTGTGTGGATCCCAGTTTGCAACGGTTTCACCGCCGGCAACCTGCTCGCCATCACCTTTCGCCATAACCGCACCGTAAGGCACTTTATAGCTCTCTTTGGTACGACCGAATTCGTCGATCAGCTTCAGCTCGGTGTTACGTGAAGTGATAACCAGTTTACCGCTGGAGTTCACAACCGACTTCGCGTTGCTGAGCTTGATGCTACCTTTGTTTTTCACCTGGATGCTGGATTCAGCAGCCGCACGAGATGCCGCACCACCGATGTGGAACGTACGCATCGTCAGCTGTGTACCCGGCTCACCGATGGACTGTGCCGCGATAACGCCGATGGCTTCACCTTTGTTGATGATGTGGCCACGCGCCAGGTCACGACCGTAGCAGTGCGCACATACACCAAAGTCGGTGTCACAGGATACAACGGAACGCACCTTCACGGAGTCAACAGAGTTCGCTTCCAGCAGGTCACACCACTGTTCGTGCAGCAGGGTGTTGCGTGGAACCAGAATGTCTGCGGTGCCCGGCTTCAGGATGTCTTCCGCGGTCACACGACCCAGTACGCGATCGCGCAGTGGCTCTTTAACATCACCACCCTCGATAACCGGGGTCATGGTGATACCTTCGAGGGTGCCACAATCGTCTTCGGTCACAACCAGATCCTGCGCAACGTCTACCAGACGACGCGTCAGATAACCGGAGTTCGCGGTTTTCAGTGCGGTATCCGCCAGACCTTTACGCGCACCGTGCGTGGAGATGAAGTACTGGAGTACGTTCAGACCTTCACGGAAGTTCGCGGTGATTGGCGTTTCGATGATGGAGCCATCCGGCTTCGCCATCAGACCACGCATACCTGCCAGCTGACGAATCTGTGCTGCAGAACCACGCGCACCGGAGTCGGCCATCATGTAGATGCTGTTGAAGGAAACCTGCTGCTCTTCTACGCCGTCACGGTTAATCACGGTTTCGGTCTGCAGGTTGTCCATCATCGCTTTGGATACACGATCGTTCGCCGCTGCCCAGATATCGATAACTTTGTTATAGCGTTCGCCCGCGGTAACCAGACCAGACTGGAACTGCTCCTGGATCTCAGCAACTTCAGCTTCCGCTTCAGAGATGATCTCGTGTTTCTTCTCTGGGATGACCATGTCATCGATACCAACAGATGCACCTGAACGCGCTGCATAAGCAAAGCCGGTGTACATAGTCTGGTCAGCGAAGATAACGGTCGGCTTCAGGCCCAGAATGCGGTAACAGGTGTTCAGCATTTTGGAGATCGCTTTCTTGCCCAGCGCCTGGTTGACGATGGAGAAAGGCAGACCTTTCGGTACGATCATCCACAGAATGGCACGGCCAACGGTCGTGTCTTTCAGGCTGGTTTTCGCAACGAATTCGCCGTTTGCATCTTTTTCGTATTCGGTGATACGCACTTTAACGCGCGCATGCAGAGAGGCCAGGCCAGCGCGATAAATACGCTCAGCTTCTTTCGGGCCAGTCAGCACCATGCCTTCGCCTTTGGCGTTAACACAGTCACGGGTCATGTAGTACAGACCCAGTACAACGTCCTGAGAAGGAACAATGATTGGCTCACCGTTCGCTGGAGACAGGATGTTGTTGGTAGACATCATCAGCGCACGCGCTTCGAGCTGAGCTTCCAGCGTCAGCGGTACGTGAACAGCCATCTGGTCACCATCGAAGTCGGCGTTATATGCCGCACAAACCAGCGGGTGCAGCTGGATCGCTTTACCTTCGATCAGGACTGGCTCAAATGCCTGGATACCCAGACGGTGCAGGGTTGGTGCACGGTTCAGCAGTACCGGGTGTTCGCGGATAACTTCGTCCAGGATATCCCAAACGACAGCTTCTTCACGCTCAACCATTTTCTTCGCGGCTTTGATGGTGGTGGCCAGGCCACGCAGTTCCAGCTTGCCGTAGATGAACGGTTTGAACAGCTCCAGTGCCATTTTCTTCGGCAGACCGCACTGATGCAGACGCAGGTATGGACCTACGGTGATTACAGAACGACCGGAGTAGTCAACACGCTTACCGAGCAGGTTCTGACGGAAACGACCCTGTTTACCTTTGATCATGTCGGCCAAAGATTTCAGAGGACGTTTGTTAGAACCGGTGATCGCACGACCGCGACGACCGTTATCCAGCAGGGCATCTACCGCTTCCTGCAGCATACGTTTTTCGTTGCGTACGATGATGTCCGGCGCAGCCAGATCCAGCAGACGTTTCAGACGGTTGTTACGGTTGATCACGCGACGATACAGATCGTTCAGATCGGACGTTGCGAAACGACCACCATCCAGCGGAACCAGTGGACGCAGATCTGGCGGCAGAACCGGCAGAACGGTCAGGATCATCCACTCTGGCTTGTTACCAGACTGAACGAACGCTTCCAGCAGTTTGATACGCTTGGTCAGCTTTTTACGCTTGGTTTCGGAGTTGGTTTCGTTCAGCTCTTCACGCAGCTGCTCGCACTCTTGCTCCAGATCCATGCTCTTCAGCAGGGCCTGAATAGCTTCCGCACCCATCTTCGCGTCGAATTCGTCACCGAACTCTTCCAGCGCGTCCAGATACTGCTCTTCAGTCAGGATCTGATGACGTTCCAGGTTCGTCATCCCGCCTTCGATAACCACATAAGATTCGAAGTACAGAACACGTTCGATATCACGCAGCGGCATATCCAGCAGCAGACCGATACGGGACGGCAGTGATTTCAGGAACCAGATGTGAGCAGTCGGAGACGCCAGCTCGATGTGGCCCATGCGCTCACGGCGCACTTTGGTCTGGGTCACTTCAACGCCGCACTTCTCACAGATCACACCGCGGTGTTTCAGGCGCTTGTACTTACCGCACAGGCACTCGTAATCTTTTACTGGCCCGAAAATACGCGCACAGAAAAGGCCGTCACGCTCAGGTTTGAACGTACGGTAGTTGATGGTTTCCGGCTTTTTAACTTCACCGAAAGACCATGAACGGATCATGTCTGGCGAAGCCAGAGCAATTTTGATCGCATCAAACTCTTCGGTTTTAGTCTGCGCTTTCAGAAACTTTAATAAATCTTTCACGGATTTGCTCCCGTCGGAGTTAGCACAATCCGGTGCCGGGGGTTAGCCCGGCACCAGTGACCTGTTTGAGCGAGAATTACTCGTCTTCCAGTTCGATGTTGATACCCAGCGAACGAATCTCTTTCAACAGTACGTTGAAGGATTCTGGCATGCCTGGTTCCATCTGATGGTTGCCGTCCACGATGTTTTTATACATCTTAGTACGACCGTTCACGTCATCAGACTTAACGGTGAGCATTTCCTGCAGGGTGTATGCCGCGCCGTATGCTTCCAGCGCCCACACTTCCATCTCCCCGAAGCGCTGACCACCGAACTGTGCCTTACCACCCAGCGGCTGCTGAGTAACCAGGCTGTAAGAACCGGTAGAACGAGCGTGCATCTTGTCGTCGACCAGGTGGTTCAGTTTCAGCATGTACATGTAACCTACGGTTACCGGACGTTCGAACTGTTCACCGGTACGGCCGTCAAACAGCGTAATCTGACCAGACGTTGGCAGACCACCCAGTTGCAGCAGCTCTTTAATTTCAGCTTCTTTTGCACCGTCGAATACCGGCGTTGCAATTGGCATACCTTTGCGCAGGTTCTCTGCCAGACGCAGCACTTCTTCATCGCTGAAGGTGTTCAGGTCGACTTTCTGACGCACGTCGGTACCCAGATCGTAGGCACGCTGGATGAATTCGCGCAGTTTCGCGACTTCCTGCTGCTGTTTCAGCATGGCGTTAATCTTGTCGCCGATGCCTTTCGCAGCCATACCCAGGTGAGTTTCCAGGATCTGACCAATGTTCATACGAGACGGTACGCCCAGTGGGTTCAGTACGATATCTACCGGCGTACCGTTAGCATCGTGCGGCATATCTTCGATCGGGTTGATCTTAGAGATAACACCCTTGTTACCGTGACGACCTGCCATCTTATCACCAGGCTGGATCTGACGTTTAACAGCCAGATAGACCTTAACAATCTTCAGCACGCCTGGTGCCAGATCGTCGCCCTGAGTGATTTTGCGGCGTTTCGCTTCGAGTTTTTTCTCGAACTCGTGTTTCAGTTCGTCATACTGCTCAGCCAGCTGTTCCAGCTGATTTTGTTTCTCTTCGTCGGTCAGGCCCAGTTCCAGCCAGCGATCGCGTGGCAGTTTGTCGAGCTTCTCAGCTTCAACGCCACCGGCAACCAGCACCGCATAGATACGGCTGAACAGACCCGCTTCGAGGATCTGCAGTTCTTCAGACAGGTCTTTCTTAGCCTGTTTGAGCTGCATCTCTTCGATTTCCAGCGCACGCTTATCTTTCTCAACGCCATCACGAGTGAAGACCTGAACGTCGATAACCGTACCGGAAACACCGTTTGGTACGCGCAGAGAAGAGTCTTTAACGTCAGACGCTTTCTCACCGAAGATGGCACGCAGCAGTTTCTCTTCTGGCGTCAGCTGGGTTTCACCTTTCGGCGTAACCTTACCCACCAGAATGTCGCCGCCGGTCACTTCCGCACCGATGTAAACAATACCGGATTCATCCAGTTTGGAGAGCGCAGCTTCACCCACGTTAGGGATGTCAGCGGTGATCTCTTCTGGCCCCAGCTTGGTGTCACGGGACACGCACGCCAGTTCCTGAATGTGGATGGTGGTGAAACGATCTTCCTGAACCACACGCTCGGAGACGAGGATGGAGTCTTCGAAGTTGTAACCGTTCCACGGCATGAACGCTACGCGCATGTTCTGACCGAGAGCCAGTTCACCGAGGTCGGTGGACGGACCGTCTGCCAGCACGTCGCCGCGCTCAACTGGCTCACCCAGAGATACGCAAGGCATCTGGTTGATACAGGTGTTCTGGTTAGAACGGGTGTATTTGGTCAGGTTATAAATGTCGATACCTGCTTCGCCAGGGTACATCTCGTCTTCGTTAACTTTGATAACGATACGGGAGGCATCCACGTACTGAACAGTACCGCCACGCTTAGCCACTGCAGTAACACCGGAGTCAACGGCAACAGCACGTTCCATACCGGTACCAACCAGCGGCTTATCAGCACGCAGAGTTGGAACGGCCTGACGTTGCATGTTCGCACCCATCAATGCACGGTTGGCGTCATCGTGTTCCAGGAACGGGATCAGGGACGCACCGACGGATACCACCTGCTGGGTGGATACGTCCATGTAGTCAACCTGGTCGCGGCTGAACAAGCTGGATTCGCCTTTGCTACGGCAGGTCACCAGATCTTCTACAAAGTGGCCTTCGTCATCCAGGTTGGAGTTCGCCTGAGCGATAACGTAGTTGCCTTCTTCGATAGCAGACAGGTAATGAATTTCGTCGGTAACAACACCGTCGGTCACTTTACGATACGGGGTCTCGAGGAAACCGTATTCGTTAGTCTGTGCGTACACGGACAGGGAGTTGATCAGACCGATGTTTGGACCTTCAGGCGTTTCGATTGGACATACGCGACCGTAGTGCGTCGGGTGTACGTCTCGAACTTCGAAGCCTGCACGCTCACGGGTCAGACCGCCTGGGCCGAGTGCAGAGATACGACGCTTGTGCGTAATCTCAGACAGCGGGTTGTTCTGGTCCATGAACTGAGACAGCTGGCTGGAACCGAAGAACTCTTTCACTGCTGCAGAAATCGGCTTGGCGTTGATCATATCCTGAGGCATCAGGGTATCCAGATCGCCCAGAGACAGACGCTCTTTCACCGCACGCTCTACACGTACCAGGCCTACGCGGAACTGGTTTTCCGCCATTTCGCCTACGGAACGGATACGACGGTTGCCGAGGTGGTCGATGTCGTCCACTTCGCCTTTGCCGTTACGGATATCGATGAGCTTCTTCATCACTTCGATGATGTCGTCTTTGCTCAGGATACCGGAACCTTCGATTTCGTCGCGCAGCAGAGAACGGTTGAACTTCATACGACCAACCGCGGACAGATCGTAGCGGTCTTCGGAGAAGAACAGGTTCTCGAACAGGCTTTCAGCCGCTTCGCGAGTTGGTGGCTCACCAGGACGCATCATGCGGTAGATTTCAACCAGCGCGCTCAGACGATCGTTGGTTGGGTCGACGCGTACAGTCTCAGAGATGTACGGACCGTGGTCCAGATCGTTAGTGAACAGCGTTTCGATACGTTTGTGGCCAGCCTGACTCAGCTTAGCCAGCAGATCCAGGCTCAGCTCCATGTTAGCCGGGCAGATCAGCTCGCCAGTTGATTCATCAACGTAATCTTTCGCGGCTACTTTTCCTGCAATGTATTCAACCGGAACTTCGATGTGTTTGATATCATCTTTTTCCAGCTGACGGATGTGGCGCGCGGTAATACGGCGACCTTTTTCCACATACACTTTGCCGTCGGCTTCGATGTCGAACGACGCGGTCTCACCACGCAGACGTTCCGGCACCAGCTCCATCTGCAGCTTGTTGTCGCGGATTTCAAAGATCACTTTTTCAAAGAACAGGTCCAGGATCTGTTCAGTGGTATAGTTCAGTGCGCGCAGAATGATGGTTGCAGGCAGTTTACGACGACGGTCGATACGGACAAACAGGTTGTCTTTTGGATCGAACTCGAAGTCCAGCCATGAACCACGGTAAGGAATGATGCGCGCGTTATACAGTACTTTACCGGAAGAGTGTGTTTTACCTTTATCGCTGTCGAAGAAGACGCCCGGGCTACGGTGCAGCTGGGAAACGATAACACGCTCAGTACCGTTAATAACGAAAGTACCGTTGTCCGTCATGAGTGGAATTTCACCCATGTAGACTTCTTGTTCTTTAATGTCTTTTACGGTGCCTTCCGGCGCTTCGCGCTCGTAGATCACCAGACGCAGTTTCACGCGCAGCGGTGCGGAATAGGTCACGCCACGGATCTGACATTCCTGAACGTCAAACACCGGTTCGCCAAGGCGGTAGCTGACGTACTGCAGCTCGGAGTTACCGCTGTAGCTCTGAATCGGGAACACGGAGCGGAAGGCTGCTTCCAGACCGTACTGCCCTTCAGGATCTTGCTCGATAAACTTCTGGAACGAGTCAAGCTGGATAGAAAGGAGATATGGAATGTCCAGAACTTGTGGACGTTTACCAAAATCCTTACGAATACGTTTTTTCTCGGTATAGGAGTAAACCATAGGGTTCCTCAGCTCGCTGACAAGTCGACCCATCTGTCCGACGAAGGGACAGTTTGTGCAACACCATTTTGTGGACCGGAAAATTGAATACTTTCCGCAATACCTGTTGCTATCACGCTTAAACCATTTCATTGCGATTTACACAGAGCGAGCACCCTGTCGCAGTATATTAAGTCGTCGATAGAAACAAGCATTGAAAGACACATCGATAGTCAAACAGTGTGAAATGCTACCGAGGCCTTACAGCGCAAAAAGGCTGGTGACTAAAAAGTCACCAGCCATCAGCCTAATGACTTAGGCTGCAACCAGAAAAGTTGGCTTATTTAACTTCAACTTCAGCGCCAGCTTCTTCCAGAGATTTTTTCAGTGCTTCTGCGTCGTCTTTGCTCACGCCTTCTTTCAGCGCAGCTGGAGCAGATTCTACCAGGTCTTTAGCTTCTTTCAGACCCAGACCGGTAGCGCCACGAACAGCTTTGATTACTGCAACTTTGTTCGCGCCAGCAGCTTTCAGAATTACGTCGAATTCAGTTTTCTCTTCAGCAGCGTCAGCAGCTGGGCCAGCAGCAACAGCTACAGCAGCAGCAGCAGAAACACCGAATTTTTCTTCCATTGCAGAGATCAGCTCAACAACGTCCATTACGGACATAGCGGATACTGCTTCAATGATTTGATCTTTAGTGATAGACATTTAAATTGTTCCTGAATATCAGAATAAGTTTATACGTAAGCAGATGCTTTATAAAGATAACTGCGATTAAGCAGCTTCTTTCGCATCGCGTACAGCAGCCAGAGTACGAACCAGTTTGCCAGCCGAAGCTTCTTTCATGGTTGCCATCAGGCGTGCAATTGCTTCTTCGTAGGTCGGCAGAGTTGCCAGGCGGTCGATCTGAGACGCCGGGATCAGCTCACCTTCAAAGGCAGCGGCTTTGACCTCAAATTTTGCATTCGCTTTCGCGAACTCTTTGAACAGACGAGCAGCAGCGCCCGGGTGTTCCATAGAGTATGCAATCAGGGTCGGACCAACAAACGTGTCTTTCAGGCACTCAAAAGAGGTACCTTCAACAGCACGGCGCAGCAGGGTGTTACGAACAACACGCATGTAAACGCCAGCTTCACGACCTGCTTTACGCAGTTCAGTCATTTTGTCTACAGTAACGCCACGGGAATCCGCAACTACTGCAGACAGCGCGCCTTTGGCTACTTCGCTGACTTCAGCAACAATCGCTTGTTTGTCTTGAAGATTTAAAGCCATTAGCTTTGCTCCTGGATGTTTGCCGGAACTCATGTTCCGGAACTCACTTCACTCTCCCCAACGGAAAGAGCGTCTTAATACGGTGAGCAGAAACAAGCCAGAGTATCCAAAAATAATCTTAGCGTTCTGTCACCGTCTACGCAGGGGATTAAGTCTCTTGCGAAACACCTGCGGTCTTCGACGGAGGCCTGGATTAGGCCAGGCTCCAACGAACAATTCTTTTAGCCGCTAACTTTCGTTAGCAAACGTGGGGGTAAGATTGTAGACAAAATCACCGCCCACGTAAAGGCATTAGTTTGCAGCAGCGCTCAGGCCAGCCTGGTCAACTGCAACACCTGCACCCATGGTGGTGGAGATGCTAACTTTCTTGATGTACACGCCTTTCGCCTGAGTTGGTTTTGCTTTTTTCAGCGCAACCAGCAGAGCTTCCAGGTTTTCTTTCAGTTTGTCAGCGTCAAAGTCCACTTTACCGATGGTGGTGTGGATGATGCCGTTTTTGTCGTTACGATAACGAACCTGACCTGCTTTAGCGTTCTTAACCGCTTCAGCAACGTTAGGGGTTACAGTACCCACTTTCGGGTTTGGCATCAGGCCGCGTGGACCCAGAACCTGGCCCAGCTGGCCAACAACGCGCATTGCATCTGGAGAAGCAATAACAACGTCAAAGTTCATTTCGCCTTTCTTGATCTGATCAGCCAGATCTTCCATACCTACCAGTTCAGCGCCGGCAGCTTTAGCAGCTTCAGCGTTTGCACCCTGAGCAAATACAGCTACACGTACGGAACGGCCAGTACCGTGTGGCAGTACAGTTGCGCCACGAACGTTCTGATCGGATTTACGCGCGTCGATGCCCAGGTTAACGGCAACGTCAACGCTTTCAACGAACTTAGCAGTTGCCAGTTCTTTCAGCAGAGCGATAGCTTCGTTGATGTCGTACTGTTTGGTCGCATCAACTTTGTCACGGATCACGGACATGCGCTTGGTCAGTTTAGCCATTTCTTAGTCCTCCACTACCAGGCCCATGGAACGTGCAGTACCTTCGATTGAGCGAGTCATCGCTTCAATGTCGGCACCAGTCATGTCGGCAGCTTTGGTCTGCGCGATTTCCTGCAGCTGAGCGCGGGAAATTTTACCCACTTTGTCTTTGTTCGGTTTACCGGAACCAGACTTGATACCAGCCGCTTTCTTCAGCAGAACTGCTGCAGGAGGGGTTTTGGTAACGAAAGTGAAAGAACGGTCAGCGTAAACAGTGATTACGACTGGGATTGGCAGACCTTTTTCCAGGGATTCAGTTTTTGCGTTGAACGCTTTACAGAATTCCATGATGTTCACACCCTGCTGACCCAGAGCTGGACCAACTGGTGGACTTGGGTTCGCCATACCAGCTGCAACCTGCAGCTTGACGTAGGCTTGTACTTTCTTAGCCATTCTAAAATCCTCTGATTGGGTAATAGCGCCTCAGTGAGGCTCCCCGTGAATAAAATTCGTTTTACGGGCCGGGCCCATAAAAACAAAAGGCGCGAAATTGTATTCCAATCTCGCGCCCTGTGCAACGATTAAATCGTCGCTTTTTTGATCGCTGCTTAGGCTTTTTCGACCTGCGCAAAGTCCAGTTCTACCGGGGTCGCACGACCGAAGATAGATACAGAAACTTTCAGGCGGGACTTTTCGTAGTCCACTTCTTCAACAACGCCGTTAAAGTCAGCAAACGGACCGTCATTAACACGAACCATTTCACCCGGTTCAAACAGCGTTTTCGGACGCGGCTTATCACCAACCTGCTGCAGGCGGTTCATAATCGCATCCACTTCTTTGTCGCTGATTGGCGCCGGACGGTCAGACGTGCCGCCGATAAAGCCCATCACGCGCGGTACGCTGCGCACCAGGTGCCAGCTCGCGTCGTTCATCACCATCTGAACCAGCACGTAACCCGGGAAGAATTTGCGCTCGCTTTTGCGACGCTGGCCGCCACGGATCTCGACCACTTCTTCGGTCGGAACCATAACTTCGCCAAATAACTCTTCCATGTTGTGTAATTTGATATGCTCACGCAGCGACGTTGCTACGCGGCCTTCAAAACCGGAAAACGCCTGAACGACGTACCAGCGCTTTTTAGGGGCTTCAGACATCTCAGAACCTCAGGCCAGTGATAAAGGATACCAGGCGAACCAGAATACCATCCAGTCCCCACAGGATCAGTGACATTACAGCGGTAACCGCCGCTACGATCAGCGTGGTGTGCAATGTTTCCTGGCGAGTCGGCCAAATTACCTTACGGACTTCGGTACGCGCTTCGCGAGCAAAAGCGACGGTCGCTTTGCCTTTCGTCGTCAACAGCGCGACACCACCCGCTGCAGCAATCAGAATTACCACTGCAAGCGCGCGTAGCGGCAGCATCATGTCACGATAAAGGTAGTTGCCGACAATCGCTACGATCAGCAGAACGGCTACTACTACCCATTTCATCGCTTCCAGGCCGCGCCCGCTCCCTTGAGCTTCGGTATTCGCACTCATAAACCAACCTGTCAGAAGTATTCTACAAACATTTTCACCCCGCGATTGCGAGGCAAACCAAATCGAAATGCTAATTCGCTTTTCGAATTATACGCTCTCTGCAGAGCCTGTCTCAGCAATGATTATGACAAAAATAATCACTGATGAGCCAGGTTCTGACGTGAAAGCGTGCAAAAAGGGCATCAAATGATGCCCTTTTATTGCGCATTGCGTCAAATGTTATCAGCAATTAGCCGAGAACTTTAGCAACCACGCCCGCGCCAACGGTACGGCCACCTTCACGGATTGCGAAACGCAGACCGTCGTCCATCGCGATTGGGTGGATCAGCGTCACAACCATCTTGATGTTGTCGCCTGGCATTACCATCTCAACGCCTTCTGGCAGTTCGATGGTACCGGTCACGTCAGTAGTACGGAAGTAGAACTGTGGACGGTAGCCTTTGAAGAACGGAGTATGACGGCCGCCTTCGTCTTTGGACAGGATGTACACTTCAGATTCGAACTTGGTGTGTGGCTTGATTGAGCCTGGCTTCGCCAGAACCTGACCACGTTCGATTTCTTCACGTTTGATACCACGCAGCAGAACACCAACGTTCTCACCAGCACGGCCTTCGTCCAGCAGTTTGCGGAACATTTCAACGCCAGTACAGGTAGACTTCGCAGTCTCTTTGATACCAACGATTTCAACTTCTTCACCAACTTTGATGATACCGCGCTCTACACGACCGGTAACAACGGTACCACGACCGGAGATGGAGAATACGTCTTCGATTGGCAGCAGGAATGGCTTGTCAATCGCACGCTCTGGTTCTGGGATGTAAGAATCCAGGAAGCCAGCCAGTTCGATGATTTTCGCTTCCCACTCTGCGTCGCCTTCCAGCGCTTTCAGAGCAGAACCACGAACGATTGGGGTATCGTCGCCCGGGAAATCGTACTGAGACAGCAGTTCACGAACTTCCATCTCTACCAGTTCCAGCAGCTCTTCGTCATCAACCATGTCGCATTTGTTCAGGAACACGATGATGTAAGGAACGCCTACCTGACGACCCAGCAGGATGTGCTCACGAGTCTGAGGCATTGGGCCGTCAGTCGCAGCAACAACCAGGATCGCGCCGTCCATCTGCGCAGCACCGGTGATCATGTTTTTAACATAGTCGGCGTGGCCTGGGCAGTCTACGTGTGCGTAGTGGCGAGTCGGGGTGTCGTACTCAACGTGAGAGGTGTTGATGGTGATACCACGAGCTTTTTCTTCTGGTGCGTTATCGATCTGGTCGAATGCACGAGCAGAACCACCGTAGGTTTTTGCCAGAACGGTAGTGATTGCAGCGGTCAGCGTTGTTTTACCATGGTCAACGTGGCCGATAGTACCGACGTTAACGTGCGGTTTTGTACGTTCAAACTTTTCTTTAGACATCGATTGTCCCTCTAAGACACGGATAAATCGGTGATATCACCACATCAACCAGGCGAAATGCCTGAATTGTTGAATACAGTAAAATTGAAACAGAGAGAAACGGGAAGGAGAAGTGAAGTGGTGCTGATACCCAGAGTCGAACTGGGGACCTCACCCTTACCAAGGGTGCGCTCTACCAACTGAGCCATATCAGCACGTATTGGAGCGGGCAGCGGGAATCGAACCCGCATCATCAGCTTGGAAGGCTGAGGTAATAGCCATTATACGATGCCCGCATCCTGAAACTCGGCTACCCAGTTCTTTCTGTAACAAAAAAAGAGATTTCTCTCTTTTTCAGTTTGAGCTGGCTAATTTTTCCAACCAGCTCCGGCGGCATTTACGCTGCCAGAAAGTGGTGGTGGGGGAAGGATTCGAACCTTCGAAGTCTGTGACGGCAGATTTACAGTCTGCTCCCTTTGGCCGCTCGGGAACCCCACCGGACTTGATGGTGCCGACTACCGGAATCGAACTGGTGACCTACTGATTACAAGTCAGTTGCTCTACCTACTGAGCTAAGTCGGCATCAAGTAGCGCGCATTCTATGGATACCTGCGCGGTCATGCAACTAAAAATTTGCATAAAACGTTCTTTCGCTCACATTTTATGCTAACAGCGTGTTGAGCGCTGTAAAAGTAGTCATTCACGGTCAAATAATCAACATGTAAGGGGTATTTGCACTGTAAACACCGTAGCGTGACGGCCTCCGCGTAACGCAGCGCTTTCCATCTTTTTTCTTATTATTCCTGTCATCTGGTGTTAACCTCCTGCCCATTGTCCAAAATTAACTGTGTGATGAGCCACGATCCGGCAGTTTAATGCTGGCTCACTGAAGCATGCTTATGAGCAAAAAAGAGCAAACGTTAATGACGCCTTATCTTCACTTTAACCGCAGCCAGTGGGCTGCCCTGCGTGATTCCGTCCCTATGACGCTGACGGAAGGTGAAATCGCACGGTTAAAAGGGATAAACGAAGATCTGTCCCTTGAAGAAGTGGCAGAAATTTATCTCCCCCTCTCGCGCTTGCTTAACTTCTATATCAGCTCGAACCTGCGTCGTCAGGCGGTGCTGGAGCAGTTTCTCGGGACGAACGGTCAACGCATTCCTTATATCATCAGTATCGCAGGCAGCGTGGCCGTGGGTAAAAGCACCACCGCACGCGTCCTGCAGGCACTGTTGAGCCGCTGGCCGGAACACCGCAGCGTGGAGCTGATCACGACCGACGGCTTCCTGCATCCGAACGAAGTATTAAAAGAACGCGGGCTGATGAAGAAGAAAGGCTTCCCGCTCTCTTATGATATGCACCGTCTGGTAAAATTTGTCTCCGATCTGAAATCCGGCGTGCCTCACGTGACGGCGCCGGTCTATTCGCACCTGATCTACGATCGCATCCCGGGTGGGGATAAGACGGTGGTCCAGCCGGATATTCTCATTCTGGAAGGTCTCAACGTGCTGCAAAGCGGCATGGACTATCCTCACGATCCGCATCACGTCTTTGTCTCAGATTTCGTCGATTTCTCTATTTATGTCGATGCGCCGGAAGACCTGCTGCAGAACTGGTACATCAACCGCTTCCTGAAGTTCCGTGAAGGGGCATTCACCGATCCGGATTCCTATTTCCACCACTATGCTCAGCTTTCTGAAGAAGAAGCGATCAATGTGGCGACGGGGCTATGGAATGAGATCAACTATGTGAATCTTAAAGAGAACATCCTGCCGACGCGCGAGCGTGCGAGCCTGATCCTCACCAAGAGCGAGAAGCACGCCGTCGACCAGATTCGCCTGCGGAAATAATAAAGCAGACATAAAAAAACCGGCTTAGCGCCGGTTTTTTTTCATTATGCGTGTGGCTTCTCGCCATTTTCATCCTGATCGACCGCGAAGCAGGCCACCAGCTGACCACCATACTCCTTCAGCTGCGGCTGTAGCTGGGTGCAGGGGCCAAAGCGGCGGCTGCAGCGGGCGTTGAATGCACATCCCGGCGGCGGATTCAGCGGGCTTGGCAGCTCTCCCGTCAGCTTTATGCGCTCACGACGATCGTCCGGGTTCAGACGCGGCGTCGCAGACAGCAGCGCCTGGGTGTACGGGTGACGAGGGTTATTAAAGATCTGGTCTTTGGTCCCCTTCTCCACGCAGCGCCCCAGGTACATCACCATCACTTCATCGGCAATATGCTCCACCACCGACAGGTCGTGGGAGATGAACACGTAGGAGAGCCCCAGCTCCTGCTGGAGATCCATCATCAGGTTCAGCACCTGCGCCCGCACGGAGACGTCGAGCGCTGAAACAGGTTCATCGGCAATCACCACGTCCGGGTCAAGCATCAGACCGCGCGCGATGGCGATACGCTGGCGCTGGCCGCCGGAGAACATGTGCGGGTAGCGGTCATAGTGCTCGGTTTTGAGGCCGACCTTCGCCATCATCGCCAGCGCTTTTTCACGGCGCTGCTCTTTGCTGAGATTGCTGTTAATCAGCAGCGGCTCTTCCAGAATCTGCCCCACCTTTTTACGCGGGTTCAGCGAACCATACGGGTTCTGGAACACAATCTGGATTTTCTGGCGACGCAGCTTCTGCGCCTGCGGGTCGTGCTTGAGCAGATCCTGCCCCTGATAATAGAGCTCGCCGCCGGTCGGCACTTCAATCATCGTCAGCAGACGGCCCAGCGTGGATTTCCCGCAGCCGGACTCCCCCACCACCGCCAGCGTTTTACCGCGTTCGAGGTTAAAGGAGACGCCGTCCAGCGCTTTCACCAGGCGTTCAGGGGCAAACAGCCCCTTCTTCACCGGGTAATATTTTTTCAGGTCGATGGCCTGCAACAGCGGCTGTTGCGTGGTGGCCTGTTGCGTACTCATAGTGTTGGCCTCCCGGCATCATCGAGTGGGTAGTGGCATTTCGACTGACGACCGTCAGCCAGCTGGTTCAGCTCTGGTTCTTCCGCCCGGCATTTGTCCGTCGCATACGGACAGCGCGGATTGAGCAGACAGCCCTGCGGACGGTCATATTTGCCCGGCACCACACCCGGCAGCGACGCCAGACGCGCTTTATCCTGAGCAAACTCCGGCAGCGCGCGTAAAAGCGCCTGGGTATACGGATGACGCGGCGCGCGGAAGATATCGTGTGAATTTCCGGTCTCGACCACCTGGCCGGCATACATCACGATGATTTTGTGCGCGGCTTCGGCCACCAGCGCCAGATCGTGCGTAATCAGCACCAGCGCCATGTTCTCTTTCTGCTGCAGCTCCAGCAGCAGCTCGATGA
Source organism: Enterobacter sp. EC_50 (assembly GCF_019584525.1). Taxonomy (NCBI): domain Bacteria; kingdom Pseudomonadati; phylum Pseudomonadota; class Gammaproteobacteria; order Enterobacterales; family Enterobacteriaceae; genus Enterobacter; species Enterobacter sp. EC_50. Next base: position 33,499 of record NZ_VDAF01000012.1, read on the forward strand.
TCTGTGCCTGGATGGTCACATCCAGCGCCGTCGTCGGTTCATCCGCAATCAGCAGCTTTGGCCGACAGGCAATCGCCATGGCGATCATCACGCGCTGGCTCATCCCGCCTGAAAGCTGGTGCGGGTAAACGTCCAGACGCGATGCCGGGTCAGGAATGCCCACCTGGTTCAGCAGATCGATCGCCCGCTGACGACGCGTTTTCTTATTCCCGCCCTGGTGCACCTTGATTGCTTCCATAATCTGGAAACCGACGGTGTAGCACGGGTTCAGGCTGGTCATCGGATCCTGGAAAATCATCGCCACTTCCGCACCCACCAGCTGGCGGCGCTGTTTCTCAGAAATGCGCTTCAGGTCCTGACCGTTGAACTGCAGGTTTTCCGCCATCACGCGGCCCGGGTAATCAATCAGCCCCATGATCGCCAGTGAGCTCACTGACTTACCGGAACCGGACTCCCCGACAATGCCAACCACTTCGCCCTGATTTACGCTGTAGCTGATGCGGTCCACGGCGCGAAACGGGGTGCCTTCATCGCCGAAGTGCACCGATAATTTATCTACATTTAATAACGCCATCTCGTGCCTCTTACTGCTTCAGTTTGGGATCAAGCGCATCACGCAGGCCATCACCCATCAGGTTAAATGCCAGCACCGTCAGCAGGATTGCCAGACCCGGGAAGGTGACAACCCACCAGGCGCTTTGTGCGAACTGCAACACGTCGGAGAGCATGGTGCCCCACTCCGGTGTTGGCGGCTGCGCACCCATGCCCAGGAAGCCAAGAGCGGCCATATCAAGAATGGCGTTAGAGAAACCGAGCGACGCCTGAACGATCAGCGGCGCAAGGCAGTTCGGGAAGATATTGACGAACATCTGGCGCATCGCACCGGCACCCGCCACGCGAGAGGCGGTGACGTAATCGCGGTTCACTTCCACCAGCACCGCCGCACGGGTTAAACGCACATAGTGAGGAAGCGCCACGAACGTCAGCGCCAGGGCGGCGTTACCGATCGACGGACCGAAGATCGCCACCAGCACCAGGGCCAGCAGCAGGCTTGGCAGCGCCAGCATGATGTCGACGATACGCATGATGATGTTATCAACGATACCGCCGAAGTAGCCGGCAACCAGACCCAGTACGATCCCCATAATCAGGGATAACACCACCACCAGGCAGCCGACCAGCAGCGACAGGCGCGCACCGTACATCAGACGCGACAGCACATCGCGGCCAACATCATCGGTCCCCAGCAGGTGCGCCAGGCTACCGCCATCCTGCCAGGCAGGCGGGGCGAGCAGCGCATCGCGGAACTGATCCGCCGGGTTATACGGCGCGAGGACGTTCGCAAACACCGCAATCAGGATCATGATAGCGACATACACCAGCCCCACCACCGCGCCTTTGTTGCGCTTGAAGTAGTGCCAGAACTCCTGCATCGGCGTCATCGGAACCGGTGCAGCAACAACTTTGTTTTCAGAAACCTGTGACATGATGGCCCCTTACTTCTTATGACGAATACGCGGGTTCACCACGCCGTACAGCAAATCGACCAGCAGGTTGACGAGGATAATCATCGTCGCGACCAGCAGCACACCGCCCTGCACCACCGGATAGTCACGGCGTTGCAGCGCGTCAATCAGCCAGCGACCCAGGCCCGGCCAGGAGAAGATGGTTTCGGTCAGGATCGCCCCCGCCAGCAATGTCCCCACCTGGAGACCGATAACGGTCACCACCGGCAGCATGGCGTTACGCAGCGCATGGACGATGATAACGCGCATACGCGTCAGGCCCTTGGCGCGCGCGGTGCGGATATAATCCTCACCCAGCACTTCCAGCATCGATGAACGGGTCATACGCACGATCACCGCCAGAGGAATGGTGCCCAGCACCATGGCAGGCAGGATCATATGCGCGACGGCATCCATGAAGTTGCCCTCTTCGCCCCAGATAGCCGTATCAATCAGCATAAAGCCGGTGAGCGGGTTGGAGTCATCCAGGAATACCATATCGCTGACGCGCCCGGAGACCGGTGTCAGGTTAAGCTGCACCGAGACCAGCATGATCAGCATCATGCCCCACCAGAAGATAGGCATGGAGTAGCCGGTCAGCGCCAGGCCCACGGCGGTGTGGTCAAAAATAGAGCCACGCTTAACGGCAGCCAGTACCCCGACAGGAATACCCACCGCGGTGGCGAAAATCATGGCGCAGACGCCAAGCTCCAGCGTCGCTTTAAAACGCGGCACGAACTCGTCCCACACCGGAAGACGGCTTTTCAGCGAAATCCCTAAATCACCGTGCAGCACGCCCCAGATATAGTGGAGATACTGCTGCCACATTGGCTTATCGAGGCCAAGTTCAGCCAGCAGCTGTGCATGGCGCTCAGGGGAAATACCACGCTCGCCCGCCATAATCATTACCGGGTCGCCGGGGATCATATGGACGAAGGCAAAAGTGAGAAGGGTGATACCGATAAACGTGGGGATAACAAGTCCCAGACGTCGGAGGATGAACTGCAACATAACCCGGATTCTCTCTGATGACGCACGACCAGTGGCGTGACGTCTGTATTGCTCACAAATCTTATCCCCTCTCCTTTCAGAGAGAGAATTAAGCACTGCTGCCGGGTGGCGCTACGCTTACCCGGCCTACATACCGTAGGCCAGTGCAAGCGCAGCGCCGCCTGGCGTTGCTTTTAATTATTCAACCGATACGTTTTCGAAGTGGTGTTTGCCCAGTGGATCAACCACGTAGCCTTTCACTTCTTTACGCACTGGCTCGTACACGGTGGAGTGAGCAACAATCAGCGCCGGAGCCTGATCGTGCATAACAACCTGCGCCTGCTTGTACAGTTCAATACGTTTGTTGTGATCGTCGGTCGCACGCGCCGGCTGGATCAGGTCTTCAAACGGCTTGTAGCACCAGCGAGAGTAGTTAGAACCGTCTTTCGCTGCAGCACAGCTGAACAGGGTAGCGAAGAAGTTGTCCGGATCCCCGTTGTCACCGGTCCAGCCCATCATCACTGCCTGGTGCTCACCCGCTTTGGCGCGCTTCAGGTACTCGCCCCACTCGTAGGTCACAATCTTGGCCTGTACGCCAATCTTCGCCCAGTCAGCCTGAACCATTTCTGCCATACGGCGTGCGTTCGGGTTGTACGGACGCTGTACCGGCATCGCCCACAGCTCAACGGTGAAGCCTTTATCCTGGCCCGCTTCTTTCAGCAGCGCTTTCGCTTTCTCAGGATCGTAGGAGTAATCTTTAACGTCGTCGTTATAGCCCCACATGGTTGGTGGGATCAGGTTTTTGGCTGCAACGCCAGCGCCCTGGTAAACCGCCTTGATAATCGCTTCTTTGTTCACCGCGTAGGTCAGCGCCTGACGCACTTTCACGTCATCAAACGGTTTCTTCTCGGTGTTGAAGGAGAGATAGCCCACGTTCAGGCCAGCCTGCTCCAGCAGGTTGATGTTCTTATCCTGCTTCATGCGGGCGATGTCAGCCGGGTTCGGGTATGGCATCACCTGGCATTCGTTTTTCTGCAGTTTTGCATAACGTACTGACGCATCCGGCGTGATGGAGAAGACCAGACGATCAATCTTCGGCTTGGTGCCCCAGTAGCCTTCGAATGCTTTATACAGAATACGGGAGTCTTTCTGGTACTGCAGCAGCTGGAATGGACCGGTACCGATTGGGTTCAGGTCGACTTTTTCCGGCGTACCGGCTTTCAGCATGTTGTCCGCGTACTCTTTGGACAGAATTGAGGCGAAGTCCATGGCCAGGTCAGCCAGGAACGGTGCTTCCGGACGCGTCAGCACGAACTGAACGGTATTATCGTCCACTTTTTTCACTTCAGAGATCAGATCCGGCAGACCCATCCCTTCGAAGTATTCATAGCTGCCGCCAGAGACTTTGTGGTACGGGTTCTGAGCATTTTTCTGACGGTCGAAGGAGAACACAACGTCGTCGGCGTTAAAGTCGCGCGTTGGTTTGAATTCTTTGCTGTCCTGCCACTTCACGCCCTTGCGCAGGTGGAAGGTGTAGGTTTTACCGTCTTCGCTGACGTCCCACTTCTCGGCCAGACCCGGAATCACTTCCGTGGTGCCGGTTTTGAATTCAACCAGACGGTTATAGATCGGTACAGAGCTTGCGTCGTAAGTCGTACCAGAGGTAAAGAGCTGTGGGTTAAAGCCTTCCGGCGAGCCTTCAGAACAGTAAACCAGGGTTTTTGCCTGTACGCTTGCTGCCACGGTCATAGCCACCAGGCTCAGACCAAGCTTCAGCATCCCTGACTTCTTCAAGGAAATACTCATTATTCTGCTCCAATGTGATGTTTTGCTTTGTTGTGTTACGCCGCCAGACCTTTATTTATTTTTTACCCGGTCCGGTCGGAGGTGCCCGAAGGCGTTAAAGGGATGGAGAATCCTTTCAGAAGAGCGTTTGAGTTGCAGCGCAGATCGTCCCTGAAATGCCCCTCATGCCCTACAATCTGTCAACAGAATGTGAAAACGTCAATACAGGTGACGGGGATTTACGCTGAGTGTGAGAAACCGCAAACAAAGATTAAAAAAACCATGAGCGTCAGTTTTCAGCAGGGAAATTTATGCTACTCGCCATGTTGCAGCACAACTATCTTCATATTTCGCAACAATCAGTGATTAACTTTTATTCAGAATGGGTAAATTTTCTTGCAGAATGGTGATTATCTGAGCACTAAATACCGCGAACGTTAAAACGCACAGCGAAAAATGCTGAGGTTATCCATAAGCAACGCGAAAAAAGATCAATCTATATATAAAAAAATACAATGGATTATGTCACAAAATCGTTAACAGGCAGGGAGAAGCGGGCGTAAGGGGCGTTTTGATTACTCTGAAGAGCTAAGGCCATAATGCAAAAAGGGCTAACCTTACGGTTAGCCCTTTTCAGAATGTGGTCGGCGAGAGAGGATTCGAACCTCCGACCCACTGGTCCCAAACCAGTTGCGCTACCAAGCTGCGCTACTCGCCGAATGCGGAGCGCATCTTACTGCTGAGGTGCGCCCCCGTCAATCCCTTATTTTCAAAAAGCCATTCAACTGGCGATATTCTCGCCAGAGCAGCTACTGCGCGGCTTTTGCGCTGTTATCAGGGAGTTTACACCAGTTGTTGTTTTCGTTAATCCCACCGTTCGGTGAGGTGTAGCCGAGACAACCCATAATGGTGTCGTACAGCTCAACGTGACGACGCGGCACCTTCATTTCCGCCTCTTTCTTCAGATGGGCAAACATCTTCGCTTTCTCCGGGTCTTCCAGATACTTATCGGACATCCACACCATCATTGGCACTCGGAACTGCTCGGGCGGCGCCATCTTGCGTGGTGTACCGTGCAGATGCTCGAACTCATTGATAGATTCACCGTGGTCCGCCGCATAGAAGACAATAGCCTTCTTATCGCGAACCTGGTCAATCACCGAATCAATAAAGTGATCCACATACATCACGGAGTTGTCATAAGAGTTAATCAACTGGGCTTTGGTGCAGTCTTTATCCACTCCGACGCACTCCGGCGTCCATTTGGCAAAGCTGCGCGGATAGCGCTGCGTGTAGTTAAAGTGCGACCCTTTGGTATGAAGGATGATCATATGCTTACCATCAGGGTTCCCGTTGAGTGAGAGTTTCATCTCATCAATCAGCAACATGTCATCGACAGGTTTGCCACGGTTGCGCGCCTCTGCGCCAATCTGCTCGCGGTAGGAGATGTTTTGCGCCATGGTGTTGCTGTAGAACCACATCTCACTCTGCATCGCATAGAGGTCGGAGGTAAACCCAAGCTGATGCAGCACCGAGAAGACGTTTTGCTCTTTTAGCGTACGCTGCGGGTTATCGCTCGCCCCGCCCTCGCGCACAAACATACAGCGCAGGGAAAGCTTGGTGGCGGTATCACAGGAATAGCCACGATAGGCAATCAGGTTCTTTTCCTGCGCCAGTTTAGGCGTGGTATCACGGTTATAGCCGAGAATGCCCATATGATCCCAGCGTGTGGTCTCTCCGATAATAAAGACGACGTAGGTATCGTCGATATCCTTTGGCGCCACATAGGTAAACTTCTTCGCCGGGTTTATCAGCGACTTATTATCCGAGGACTCATCCACCTGCGCCCACGCATACAGCCCCAGCGCGGAGATCCAGTTAGACGGTAAATACGAGTTGGCAACCACGCCACCGTAGCTCGGCATATCCACGCCGGAGGTACGCTCATCATTCTTCTGCTTCACCTCCAGCAGACGAATCGGCCCCCAGACCATCAGGCCCGCCAGCAGCACCACGGCGACGCTTCTGAATCGCTTTCCGGGCGTGCGGATCTGGTGAACAAGGGTATAGCGGCAGCGGTTGCTCCAGATGAGCAGCAGCGGCAAGGCGCTGACCGCTACCAGCCAGAGGATAAAGTGCAGCCCCACAACCTCTTTAGAGAGGTCGATATCCGTGGTCATCACCGAGGCAATAATGCCGTAGCCAATCACCACGTTCATAAAAGTCATGTAATAGCTGGCACCCGCCGAGCACAGCACGATAAACGTTGCCAGCACTCGCCACACGCGACGGCCAAACAGGGTAAGAATACGGAATAAAAAGAAGGTGACCAGTACCGCAGCGACCAATTCGACAACCGCTGCAATTCCTTTCCAGACGGTAAAATCATGCGCGTAACCGTCAAACCGACGGAAAAAAACTGCGCCGTTCATAAACAGGCCGATGTACAACGCCAGCAAAAAGCAGAGCTTTTGTTGCGCCATCGATTTAATGTATTTCATGCAAGCTACCCGGAAAAAGGGACAGTACCGCCGCCCACCTCGATTAAAAAGTGGGCAGATTAGACATACGCTCAGGGGATCGTTCAATGAAACGTCTACAGGCGTGGTAAGTAGACCACAGGGAAGCGGAAAAGTGGCAGCAGAGAGTGTGATCAGTACAGTTATTTACAAAAAAGCAAATCCAAAAACAGACAAAATCGCTTTATTTCCAGGTTAAGAAAATAAAAAGGCCGGATTACCGGCCTTTCTCGTCGCGATTATGCATGAACTTCTTTAAAAACTTCACGTTGCGGCTGGCGAATCGTGGTTGACAGCGCCAGGGAGATAATCAGCAAGGCAAAAATCACGCAGAAGGTTACGTAGAACCCGCCGAACAGGGAAGCAATCAGCGAGCCGCAGATACTGCCGATCCCGAAGCCCAGATAGATCACGCCGTAGTTTTTCGCCAGATTGTTCAGGCCAAAGAACTCGCTCACCAGTGACGGGAAGACGGTAATGGTGCCGCCGAAGTTAAAGGCCACGCAGGCAATTGCCGCGAAGAAGGTGGCTTCATTCAGCGGAGCGAACAGCAGCGCCGCCATACCGACCAGCGAAACCACCTGCCCAATCGTAATCACGCGGATGCGGGCGATTTTGTCGGACAGAATACCGAGGACCAGACGACCGGAGAGGTTAGCAATGGAGATGACGGTCACCGCGTTGGCCGCCGTGGCTGCATCCAGTTTCACCATCCCCTGTGCGATATCTTTCGCGACGCCGATGACATACAGGCCGCTCATGCAGGCCGTCAGGAACATCACCGCCAGCATCCAGTACTGCGGTTTACGCATCGACTGCGCGAGAGTGAAATCATTCTCCACCACGCCATTCACGGATTTCACTTCCTGCTGCGGCGCATCCTTCATCAGCGTGGCGCCGAACAGAATCATCACCAGCACGATTGCGCCCCAGATCATGAAGGTTTTTTCGAGGCCAACGGACGCCAGCAGATGGGCATCGATAAATTTGAACCCGAGGCTGCCCAAACCATAAGAACCAATGGCAAACGCAGAGATTAAGCCTTTACGTTCCGGGAACCACTTCACGCAGTTTGACAGCGTCAGCAGATAGCCCGCGCCGTCCGCCAGTCCCACCAGCACGCCCGCACTCAGCCAGAGCATCATCAGATTGCTGGAATGCGCGGTCAGGAAAAAGCCCAGCCCCAGCAGGATGCCGGACGCCATGGTCACGCGCTTCACGCCAAAACGCTCCTGCAGCTTGCCCGCGACGGAAGATGAAATCGCCAGACCCAGGCTCAGCAAACCAAAGGAGAACGCGACCTGGCTGACCGGTGCGCCGAGTTTGTCAGAAAGCGCACTGTTAAACAGGCTCCAGGTATAGACCGATCCCAGCGCAAACTGAGTGACGATGGTGCCAAAGAGCGTGAGCCAGCGAGTGCGGTTATAGGTTGATGTGTTCATGGCAGTTGTCCTGCAAGATAAATTGAGGGAATTCGCTGAGGACAACGATAAACAAAACCTCAATATGCCTGGGGTAAAACGGCATGAAATGCAGGCGGAACGGAATGAAATGCCTGGAATCGGGAATGAATGACCTGGCACGGGAATAAAGCGACAGCGTGTTAGTATCTGCTATCGCTGTAAAGCCCGTGGTTATTGTATTCGAGATGTTATCGTAACGTTTAAAAAAGTAACAACGCTAGAAATTGGCGCTGACGCCGAGGGTGTATAAAAACTCCTCACCGGTGGTGGTATGCTCCCCCTGAGCCAGCGAGGCATAGGCCGCCATGTGCGTATTAAAGGGAATATCCGTTCCCACGGTGACATCCATCCAGCTGCCATTTGGGCAGGAGCTGGCGTTTGTGGCATACCAAACTGCGATTTCCACTGGTTTTCACCAAACTGTTGGTTATAGCTGATCTGCGCCCAGGGCCGGAGATCGCCGTACTGGGTGTTAACGCGCCACCCCAGCGTGCTGACGCTGGCATGCCAGAGCGGGTCCGTAACTGACTGTGTCGACGCGCTATCACCAAACTCGTTGATCATCATGGGAGCCGTGCCGTCATAACGCCACGCCACCACCGGGCCGGTGGTAATTCGCGCTGAAACGGGAAAATTCCAGCCTACGCTCATCGCCCCCTCTGTCGTGCTGCCAGACGGTATATTCAGAGCAAGACCCGGCGCATTTTGCGAAGACTGAATACGCTCCGCGAGAATATCCTCATAGCGCGGTTGGTGATCCGCGTCCCATGTATAGCGTTCCGCCGTATTATTTTGGGCGTCTGAAACGATATATTCCTGTTGCCAGGCAGACGCTGTATTACAAAAAAACAGGCAGGCTGAAATCCCCACCAGGCCAGACACAGCATGGCGACCACTGATTTTTTTTATCATCTTCAACGCGACCCCAGAGAGAGCCGAATTCGGCGATATTTGTCGTTATTCAGGAAGAGCTTAGAGAGCATATGGCCCTGTATTAACTATTGTCTTTATAGTAAACACGTCAAGCCAGTCAGAACGAAATTTTTGCGTAATCAGTATCAATAAGGGAGATGACGGATGGAACGTTGCGGTTGGGTAAGCCAGGATCAGCTTTATATCGACTATCACGATCGGGAATGGGGCGTGCCGGAAAGGGATGGCAAAAAGCTCTTTGAGATGATCTGCCTGGAGGGCCAGCAGGCGGGGTTATCATGGATTACGGTACTGAAAAAACGCGAAAATTACCGCAGCGCTTTCCACCAGTTCGACCCCGTCGCCGTCGCCGCGATGACCGATGAGGACGTCGAGCGACTGGTGCAGGATGCCGGCATCATCCGTCATCGTGGTAAGATCCAGGCCATCATCGGTAACGCACGCGCTTATCTGGCGATGGAACAAAACGGCGAATCATTTTCAGATTTTGTCTGGGCGTTTGTGAATAACGATCCGCAAGTCACGGAGGCGACCACGCTCGCGGAAATTCCGGCCGCCACTCCGGCCTCGGATGCGCTCTCGAAGGCCCTGAAAAAACGCGGCTTTAAGTTTGTCGGCTCCACCACCTGCTACGCCTTTATGCAGGCCTGTGGCCTGGTCAACGACCACGTTACCGGCTGCTTCTGTCATCCGGGAGGCCATCATGATCCGCAAATGGCAAAATGAAAATACCGCGCCGCTGCTGAGCCTGTGGCTGGAAAGCACCACGGAAGCGCATCCGTTCATCGCGCCGAATTACTGGAAAGAGAATGAGGCCATGGTGCGGGACGTTTATCTGCCGTCCGCTGAAACCTGGGTCTGGGAGCAGGACGGCGAACCTTGCGGATTTATCAGCGTGATGCAGTCTCAGTTTGTCGGCGCCCTGTTTGTGGCGCCGTCATGCATTGGGAAAGGCATCGGGCGCGCGCTGCTGAACCATGTTCAACAGCGCTTCCCGCACTTAACCTTGGAGGTGTATCAGAAAAATGTCCGGGCGGTGAATTTCTACCATGCTCAGGGCTTTCGCATTGAAGACAGCGCCTGGCAGGATGACACCCAACACCCGACGTGGATCATGAGCTGGCAGGCGGATCAAACGCCGTTAAGGTAAGCTCGGGACCCGTATATTTCTCGACCCAGGCCAGCGCCGTGTTCCCTGCGCAACCATTCCCCAGCTTCGAGCTGGGGAGATCTTTGGTCAGCACGTTAACCGCCCCGTTTTTACAGATACCGCCTTCGGCGAGCTCAAGGTCAGGCCATGCGCCCTGATGAATGCAGATCACGCCCGGCTTAATCCCGTCGCTCACCACCGCCCCTGCCAGCACCTGTCCACGCGCGTTCCAGACGCGCACCACGTCGCCGTCCGCAATCCCGCGCGCTTGCGCATCAAGGGTATTCAGCGTGATGGGCTCTCGCCCGGCGACCGCATACTGCTCGCGCAGGGAGGTATAGTTAAGCTGGCTGTGCAGACGGTGCGCGGGATGGGCAGATAATACCTGCAGCTGATCCGGCCGGGCGTTACCGTGCCATTCGTCCGGCTCGAGCCACGTGGGATGCGGCGGGCAGTCAGCATAGCCAAAGCTGGCGATGCGCTCGCTGTAGATCACGATCTTGCCGCTCTCGGTTTTCAGCGGGTGGTTCTCCGGATCGCGGCGGAAATCGGCAAAACGAACAAACTTCGCGTTCTGTTCGCTCTCCGGCATTTCGACGATCTGGTTCGCCTCCCAGAACTCAGTAAATGGCGGGAGCGTCACGCCCTGCGCCGCGCCGCGCTGCCCGGCAATCTGGTAGAAGGTTTCCAGCCATTCGAGATCGGTTTTTCCCTCGGTAAAACGCGCGCGACCGCCCGCTTCCCACCGCTCGCTCAGTTCAGCAAACACGTCGAAATCATCACGCGCCTCATCGCGCGGGGCCACCACGCGCTTCATCGGGACCATATGCTGATTGCTGTAGTCGCCGGTCATGGTGAGATCGTTACGCTCAAACGAGGTGGTCGCCGGGAGCACGATATCGGCGTGTTTCGCCGAGGCGGTCCAGAAGCACTCGGAGATCACCACCAGCTCCGGCTTCTGCCAGGCGCGGATCAGGCGGTTGGTATCCTGATGATGCGTGAAGTTCGACCCGCCCGCCCACCAGACAAATTTAATATCCGGGAAGTGGCGGTCGAGACCATTGTGCTGATAAAAACCGCCCGGATTTTCCAGGGCTTCAACAATACGCGCCACCGGGATTTTATCTACGGCGTCCACGCCCCCCTGCACCGAACCTTGCAGAGACGCCAGCACCGCCGCTTTACGCGTGGGGTTACCGCCGTTGGCAAAGTGATAGGAGAGACCAAAACCGCCGCCCGGCGTACCGATCTGCCCCAGCATCGCAGCAAGGGTCACCAGCATCCAGTGTTTCTGCTCGCCAAACTGCTGGCGCTGCATCCCCCAGCCGGACATCAACATCGTGGTGTTTTTATGGAATAACGCCGCCAGTTCGCGGAGCTTCTGCGCAGAAACACCGCAAATCTCTGCTGCCCACTCTGCCGTTTTGGCCACGCCATCCGTTTTACCCATCAGATAGTCGGCGAATTTATCGAAGCCGGTGGTACAGCGCGTCAGGAATTCGACATCGTGCCAGCCGTTTTCCACCAGGGTATGGGCGATACCCAGCATCATTGCCACGTCGGTGCCCATATGTGGGGCAATCCACTCGGCGCTGTCGCCGAAGAAATCCAGGGTTTCAGAGCGCATCGGGTCAATGCAGATGATGCGCTTGCCGCTTTTGCGCAGCGCGTCGAAATAGCCAATGCCCTGCTCGTCGCTGGCATTCCAGGCAATTTTCAGCGTGTTAAGAGGGTTAGCGCTCCACAGCACCACCACGTCGGTATGTTCCAGCACCAGCGGCCAGCTGGTCTGCTGCTGGTACACCTCGTTCCCGCCCACGACATACGGCATGATCGCCTGCGCTGCACCGGTGGAGTAATCCCCCAGATGACCGGTATAGCCGCCCGCCAGGCTCATATAGCGCTGCAGCAGCGTCGACGCCTTGTGCAGCACCCCGTTAGAGCGCCAGCCGTAGGACCCGGCGAAAATGGACGACGGACCGTAACTGTCGCGAATGCGCTTGTGCTGGGTGTGGATCAGCGCCAGCGCGTCATCCCAGCTCACGCGAACAAACTCATCCTGACCGCGAATGCCCTGCGGCTTGTCAGGTGAGGCGAGAAAACCTTTACGCACCATCGGCCAGCGCACGCGTGTTTTGCTGTGCACCTGATCGCGAACGACGGTCTGTAAAGAGTTGGGATGTTGTGTTGGCAATGCTCCGCGAGACGACAGAACATTTTCGCCATCGGTTTCGACCAGCATCGGCCCCCAGTGGGCGGCGGTCAGAATGGTTTTCGTTGAGGTGCTCAAGCGTGCGCTCCTGGTTGCGTGCAGGTTTTACGGCCTTCTTGCTGAGACCGTTTATGGTTTGTCACAAATTTCAGAGTTATACCCGGAATTTTCTCCGTATCTGGACGTCATAATCAACTGCCACGTTCGCCGTGGCAAAGAATAAAAAGGATTAAGGAAAGAAGATGAAAAAACGCGTACTCGTTATTGCCGCTCTGGTGAGCGGTGCACTGGCTGTTTCTGGCTGCACAACCAACCCTTACACCGGTGAGCGCGAAGCGGGTAAATCCGGCATTGGCGCGGGTATCGGCTCGCTGGTCGGCGCAGGCGTTGGGGCGCTCTCCTCCTCCAAGAAAGACCGCGGCAAAGGCGCGCTGATTGGCGCAGCGGCGGGCGCGGCCTTGGGCGGCGGCGTCGGTTATTACATGGACGTGCAGGAAGCAAAACTGCGCGACAAAATGAAGGGAACCGGCGTGAGCGTGACGCGCAGCGGCGATAACATCATCCTGAATATGCCGAACAATGTGACCTTTGACAGCAGCAGCGCAACGCTGAAACCCGCGGGTGCGAACACCCTTACCGGCGTGGCGATGGTGCTGAAAGAGTACAACAAGACCGCCGTGAACGTGATTGGCTACACCGACAGCACCGGCAGCCAGGATCTGAACATGCGTCTGTCCCAGCAGCGCGCCGATTCCGTGGCCAGCTCGCTGATTACCCAGGGCGTTGAAGCAAACCGCATCCGCACCAGCGGCATGGGCCCTGCCAACCCTATCGCCAGCAACAGCACGGCGGAAGGCAAAGCGCAGAACCGCCGCGTAGAGATTACGTTAAGCCCAATTCAGTAGGTAAAAGCAAAACGGCAACCCCGTTGCCGTTTTTAGTGTTTGCGCCCTCTCCCGTGGGAGAGGGTTGGGGTGAGGGTATCAGACCGCAACCTCCGGTAAGCGCAGCGCCACCGGGCAAATTACTTGATTCGTCCGATTTTCCCGCTAAGGTATTCTCACTAAATTCAGGGAAATCAGCGATGAGCAAACCAGCCCGGGCCACCATCAGCGACGTGGCGAAAGCCGCCAAAACCGGCAAAACCAGCATTTCGCGCTACCTTAACGGCGAGAAACACCTGCTGTCCGATGCGTTGCTGGCGCGTATTGAACAGGCCATTGCCGATCTCGACTACCGTCCCAGCCTCATGGCGCGCGGGCTCAAACGTGGCCGCACCCGCCTTATCGGGCTCATCATCGCCGATATCACCAACCCCTACTCCGTGAACGTGCTCAGCGGTATCGAAGCCGCCTGTCGCGAGAAAGGCTTTACGCCGCTGGTCTGTAATACCAACAACGAAGTCGACCAGGAGCTGCATTATCTGGACCTGCTGCGCAGCTATCAGGTGGAAGGGATTGTGGTCAACGCGGTAGGCATGCGTGAAGAAGGCTTAAATCGCCTGCAGCAATCCTCCCTGCCCATGGTCCTCATCGACCGTAAAATCCCGGAATTTGCCTGCGATGTGGTCGGGCTGGATAACACCCAGGCCGCCACGACCGCCACCGAACATCTGATTGAACAGGGCTTCGAGGCCATTCTGTTTCTGAGTGAACCGCTGGGGATGGTCAACACCCGACGTGAACGCCTGAGCGCATTTCGCGCCACGCTGGAGCGTTATCCCGGCGTGATCGCCGAAAATGCCGAAACGCCGCTTCACGAAGCCGGGCAGCTTGACAACACCCTGCGTCAGTTCCATACGCGCCATCGTGGGATGCGCAAAGCGGTTATCTCCGCCAACGGGGCACTGACGCTGCAGGTTGCCCGCTCGCTCAAGCGCATTGGCCTGCACTGGGGCAGCGACATCGGTCTGCTGGGGTTTGATGAACTGGAGTGGGCGGAGCTGGCTGGCGTCGGCATTACTACCCTCAAACAGCCCACCTGGCAGATTGGCTATGCTGCTGTTGAACAAGTCGTTCGTCGTATTGAAGGCACCAGCGATGCCGTTCGCGAGCAGGTCTTCTCCGGCGAGCTGATCGTTCGTGGCTCCACCGCGCGTTAAATTTCCCTTGTGATAGCGATCATAAATTCAACATCCTGACCTTTTCTTTGGAACCGGTTCCATCTAGCGTAATAGTATTGATATGTTGCGATGGAGTCCGAAGATGGGCAGGAAAATTATGGTGGTCACCGCCGCGTACGGTGCGGAACAGGTGCGACAGGCGGGCGGTCAACGGGCGATGCTCCCCGTTATTGCTGGCGCGGGGGCTGACGGCGTGGAGATCCGCCGGGAACTGTTCAACAGCGAAGAGCTGCTGGCGCTGCCCGCGCTGGGCGAATCCATTGAGCTGCTGGGTCTGCTGGCGTGCTACTCCGCACCCGCCGCCCTGTTTATGCCCGACGGCACCCTCAACCCGGACCTGCCCCGCTATCTTTCTGAAGCCAACACTCTGAACGCACTTTGGCTGAAGGTTTCCCTGGGCCATTTCAGCGACACGCAACCGCTCGACGCCCTGCGTACGCTGCTGAATACCAGCGGCATGGCGCTGGTCGTGGAGAACGATCAGACCGACTGCGGACAGCTCGCGCCCATGCAGCGCTTCCAGGCCGCCTGTCGGGAAATGGCGCTCCCCGTCACGCTGACCTTCGATATGGGGAACTGGCTGTGGGTGGGCGACTCCCCTGAAGAGGCCGCGCGTCACCTGGCCCCTGCCGTGAGCTATATCCACGTGAAGGCCGCCGTGCCGCATAAAGATAACTTCCGCGCCGTCGCACCGGACCGCGCCGATGCACGCTGGCTGGATCTGCTCGGCCAGCTGCCTGCCGATGCCCCGCGCGGTATCGAATTCCCGCTGGAAGGGGCGGATTTAACCGCCGTTACCCGCCATTACGTCAACCTGCTGCGCGAGGAGTAAACCATGCACAAGACGCTGGATGTCATCACGATTGGTGAAGCCATGGCCATGTTTGTTGCCACCGAAACGGGCGAACTGAGTGCGGTGGAGCACTTTATCAAACGCGTCGCAGGCGCAGAGCTGAACGTCGCGACCGGCCTGGCGCGTCTCGGCCTGAACGTGGGCTGGGTCAGCCGCGTGGGGGATGACAGCTATGGCCATTTCGTTCTCGATTCGCTGAAAAAAGAGGGGATTGATGCTGCAGGGGTCACCCTCGACGGACGCTTCCCTACCGGTTTTCAGCTTAAATCCAAGGTCGAAAATGGAACCGATCCCATCGTGGAGTATTTCCGCAAAGGCTCGGCTGCAAGCCACCTTTCTGTCGCGGATTACCACGCCGATTACTTTGCCTCCGCACGTCATCTGCACCTGAGCGGCGTAGCCGCGGCACTCTCTGCCAGCTCGTATGAGCTGCTGGATCATGCAGCGACCACCATGAAAGCCCAGGGGAAAACCCTATCGTTCGACCCCAACCTGCGTCCGGTGCTGTGGAAAAGCGAAGCGGAAATGGTGGAGAAACTGAACCGCCTGGCGTTCCGGGCGGACTGGGTTCTGCCAGGCCTGAAAGAAGGGATGATCCTGACCGGCGAAAGCACGCCGGAAGGCATCGCCGACTTCTACCTGAATAAAGGGGTAAAAGCGGTGGTGCTGAAGACCGGTGCCGATGGCGCGTGGTTTAAAACGGCCAACGGCGAGCAGGGCGCGGTCGCGGCAGTGAAGGTCGAGAACGTCGTCGACACCGTCGGCGCAGGTGACGGCTTTGCCGTGGGCGTGATTAGCGCCCTGCTGGAAGGTAAAACGCTGCCGCAGGCCGTCGCGCGAGGCAACAAGATTGGCTCGCTGGCCATTCAGGTGCAGGGCGACAGCGAAGGATTACCAACACGAGCACAGCTCGGCGTTTAAATTCCCTCTCCCTGTGGGAGAGGGCCAGGGTGAGGCAGCAAGCCGCACCAGATAATTAAGCCACCGTGTACCCTACAGACAACGGCGGTAACAACCTCAACAACAGAGGCAAGCCTATGAACAGTTCGACCAATGCAGTAAAACGCTGGTGGTACATCATGCCAATCGTGTTTATCACGTACAGCCTGGCGTACCTTGACCGTGCCAACTTCAGCTTCGCGTCCGCCGCAGGGATCACCGAGGACCTCGGGATCACCAAAGGGATCTCCTCCCTGCTGGGTGCCCTTTTCTTCCTGGGCTACTTCTTCTTCCAGATCCCCGGCGCGATCTATGCGGAACGCCGCAGCGTGCGTAAGCTGATCTTCATCTGTCTGATCCTGTGGGGCGCCTGCGCGTCGCTGACCGGCATGGTGAACAATATTCCTGCCCTGGCCGCCATTCGCTTTATCCTCGGCGTGGTTGAGGCGGCGGTTATGCCCGCGATGCTGATCTACATCAGCAACTGGTTTACCAAATCTGAGCGCTCGCGCGCGAATACCTTCCTGATCCTCGGTAACCCGGTCACGGTACTGTGGATGTCGGTGGTGTCCGGCTACCTGATCCAGTCCTTCGGCTGGCGCGAGATGTTTATCATTGAAGGGGTACCGGCAATTATCTGGGCCTTCTGCTGGTGGGTGCTGGTGAAAGATAAACCAGCCCAGGCGAAATGGCTTTCCGAAGACGAAAAAGCGGCGCTGCAGGCGCAGCTGGACAAAGAACAGCAAGGCCTGAAGGCGGTGCGTAACTATGGTGAAGCCTTCCGCTCGCGTAACGTGATCCTGCTCTGCGCGCAGTACTTTACCTGGAGCATTGGCGTGTACGGCTTTGTGCTGTGGCTGCCGTCCATTATCCGCAGCGGCGGTGAAAACCTCGGCATGGTCGAAGTAGGCTGGCTGTCATCCGTACCGTATCTGGCGGCAACCATCGCGATGATTATCGTTTCCTGGGCGTCGGACAAGCTGCAGAACCGCAAGCTGTTTGTCTGGCCGCTGCTGCTGATTGCCGCCTTCGCCTTTATTGGCTCCTGGGCCGTGGGCGTAAACCACTTCTGGGTCTCTTATACGCTGCTGGTGGTTGCCGGTGCGGCCATGTACGCCCCTTACGGACCGTTCTTTGCCATCATCCCCGAGATGCTGCCGCGTAACGTGGCGGGTGGCGCGATGGCGCTGATTAACAGCATGGGTGCGCTGGGTTCGTTCTGCGGCTCCTGGTTCGTCGGTTACCTGAACGGTGCCACCGGCAGCCCATCCGCATCGTACATCTTTATGGGGGTGGCGCTTTTCGCCTCGGTATGGCTTACTCTGATTGTTAAGCCTGCTAATAATCAACAACACCCTGTCGGCGCTCGCCACGCCTGAATCCTTAAAAAAATCAACGGAGATTAGCATGAAGCCGTCCGTCATTTTGTATAAAACCCTGCCGGAAGATCTGCAGAAACGCCTTGAAGAGCACTTCACCGTCACGCAGGTGAAGAACCTGCGCCCGGAAACCGTGGCACAGCACGCCGACGCGTTCGCGAGCGCGGAAGGCCTGCTGGGTTCAAGCGAAAAAGTAGATGTCGCCCTGCTGGAGAAAATGCCGAAGCTTCGTGCTACCTCAACCGTTTCCGTGGGTTACGACAACTTCGACGTGGATGCGCTTAACGCCCGCAAAATCCTGCTGATGCATACCCCGCATGCTCTGACGGAAACCGTGGCCGATACGCTGATGGCGCTCATGCTCACCACGGCCCGTCGCGTGGTGGAAGTGGCTGAGCGCGTCAAAGCGGGCGAATGGACAAAAAGCATTGGTCCGGACTGGTTCGGCGTGGATGTTCACGGCAAAACGCTGGGCATTGTCGGTATGGGGCGTATCGGGCTGGCGCTGGCGCAGCGCGCCCATTTTGGTTTTAACATGCCGATTCTGTATAACGCGCGTCGCCATCACAGTGAAGCCGAAGAACGCTTCAACGCCCGTTACTGCGAGCTGGATGCCCTGCTGCAGGAAGCCGATTTTGTCTGCCTGGTGCTGCCGCTGACGGATGAAACCCGTCATCTGATCGGTAAAGAGGCGTTTGAAAAAATGAAGGCGTCCGCCATTTTCATCAACGCGGGTCGTGGCCCGGTGGTGGATGAGAAGGCGCTGATTGAGGCTCTGAAAAACGGTGAGATCCATGCAGCAGGTCTGGACGTGTTTGAGCAGGAGCCGCTGCCGGTGGACTCCCCGCTGCTGACAATGCCTAACGTGGTTGCCCTGCCCCACATCGGCTCAGCCACCCATGAGACGCGCTACAACATGGCGGCCACCGCGGTCGATAACCTTATTGCCGCCCTTAGCGGAAAGGTGGAGAGAAACTGCGTGAACCCGCAGGTGCAACGGTAGAAACGAAAAAACCCGCCAGAAGGCGGGTTTTTAAATTCTTTGCTACTGGGTTGGAAGCTTACAGGCTTACAACGTTACCAGCTGCTGGGCCTTTAGCGCCGCTTTCGATGGTGAAGGACACTTTCTGACCTTCGTCCAGAGATTTGTAGCCATCGTTCTGGATAGCAGAGAAGTGTACGAACACGTCTTTAGAGCCATCGTCAGGAGTGATGAAGCCGAAACCTTTATCAGCGTTGAACCATTTTACCAGACCAGTCATTTTAGCAGACATAGAAATTACCTTATTAACAAATATATTGTGCCTTCCGGCTTGATGGATTGCGTTACAGATTTTTAAGCGATGAAGGAAGGGTCACTACGAAGGGTATCTATGGATAACAATCTGGACTGCTTTACTAAACTGCTTTAGGTCTGTGTAACAAACCGACGGGAATAGTTATACCGATGTGGTAGAGGAATGACAAGCGTTATTTTCGCAACGCATAAAAAAACCCCGCCAGAAGCGGGGTTTTTTCGGTTTATTCTGTGGCAGCGACTGCGGCACTCCAGGCCTGGCTGAAGGCCTGATGCTGAGAGGCCAGCGGCCCAATCAGCGTATTGTACTGGCTTGCCTGCTGGGAGGTCGGGAACTGAATACCGTTGGCAACAAAGCTTACCTGCGTATTCTGCTGGGCAATAAAGTCACCCACCTGGACCAGCTGCTGCGTGAAGATTTGCGCGGCCGGAATCAACGGTTGCAGTGCTTCTGACGGTTTGGTCACCACTTTCTCATACACTTTGTCGAAGACCGGTTTGAGATCGTCGCCCTGCTTCAGCGCAGAACGTGACGCGTCAGCCTGCATTTTCGCATTCTGCAGCTGCTGGCTCAGCACGCCAAGCGCACCGTTGGACTGACGCAATGGTTCACGCTGCGTCATGTAATCCTGTGGAACGCGGATGGCGTTCACGCTATCCACTACCGGGCGGATACCGGAATCCATCGCCTGGCTCACCTGCTGTGAATAACCATAAAGAATGGCGTAATCGGACACAAAGGGGCCAAACTGCTTTTTCTGATCCGCAGTTAGCGTTGGCAACCGCTCGCCGCTGCGCATCACTGTATTCTGCAGAAAATCGATAAACGCTTTGCGCTGATCGCCTTCTTTATCAAAACACCCACTCAGGCTAACAACCATCAACAACGCCGCAATAGGCGCAAACCAGCGAGAGCAGGACTTTCCTGTCGCCATTTTATTACTCCTTTCACCCAAAAAAGCGCACACCGGCACACGCGTGCCCGACGCTGACAAGGATAGTCCAGGTCAGCCTTGCAAGATACTCTTTTCATGCAAAACGGCTATTGCCGATTTATTTCTTACCATTTACAAAAAAATACCTGGCGAAGCCGACATATGACTAATCAGGGAATTAGCATAACTCTCCATATTGCTGAATCGGATACAGCGATCGTTACCGCACGATTAATCACACCCGTGACGATCCTGGGTTGGTATTAGGGACTATTCTTAACTGGCTCTCTGATGTTCTTGATCACGATGTGAGATTTAAGAGGAGTCCTCAATGGAATATAAAGATCCTGAGTTTGAGCTGCTGAGCAGCCTGGAACAGATCATTTTTAAAGATGTACCGCAGACGATTACCCTGCAACAAAAATCCAATCCCTTTACAGAATATGAGCAATTGCGCAAAGGGACAGGACTGAAAACCGAAGAATTCGCCAGAGCGATGGGTGTCAGCGTGGCTATGGTGCAGGAGTGGGAGTCAAAACGTGAGAAACCCACCCCAACCGAGTTACGGCTGATGCGCCTGATTCAGGCCAACCCTGCACTCAGCAAGCAGATCGCGTAGTGAAGATTGAATGCCCCCGCCTTTGCGGGGGCTTGTGTTTTACAGGCTATCACAACGCCAACCTGCCTCTTCCCACACCAGCGCATGCGTTAACGTTAAGCCGCTTAAAAACGCCTCATCGTGTGATACCACCAGCAGTGCCCCAGGGAAACCGGCCAGCGCCGCTTCAATGGCCTGGACTGAAGCCAGATCCAGATGGTTGGTCGGTTCATCCAGCAGCAGAAGCTGCGTGGCTTCCGCGCGCCACAGCATGCAGGCCAGGGCAGCCTTAAGACGCTCACCGCCGCTGAGCGCCGCCAATGGGAGCATCACTTTGTCAGCCCCCAGTTGAAGCTGCGCTAAACGGGTTCGCAATACCCCCTCTTCCAGAGGGGTATGACTCAAATTGAGATGCGTCATGACCGACTGCGAGAGATCGAGACGGGAGAGATGCTGGTCGAGATAAGCGCAGCTGACGGACACTTTACAGCTACCCGAACGGGGGGCAACCTCGCCGAGGAGGGTTTTTAACAGCGTCGACTTCCCGCAGCCGTTTGGTCCCTTTAACGCCACGCGCATCGGTCCGTCCATCCGCCAGTTGAGCGGAGGAACAGGTACATGCTGCAGCACCAGATCCTCCAGCACCAGCACCTGCTTCCCCTCCGGGATCTGACTCCCCGGTAAAGTGAACATCACCGGGTTATCGTCTTCAACGCGTTCACGCGCCTTGTTTACCGCGGCGTTCAGCGCTTCGTTTTGCTCGCTGTGCTGTTTTTTCCAGGTGCCGATACGTTCCTTTGCCGCGCCTTTATATTTGACCCGCTCGAACGACGCGATATTCAGGGTATCGACGGTGCGTAACGTCTTTGCCGACCGCCGCTGGCTGTCATCATGCTCTTTTTGCATGCGCGCGCGGGTGCGTTTGCGCTCGGTTGCCGCATGTTCCAGCGCCGCGCGGGCCGCCTGCTGTTCGGCATCGCGCTGGGTTTGATAATCCGCATAATTCCCGCCGTAGCTGCGCAGACCCGAACCGCTCAGTTCAAGGATACGGGGTACATGAGCCAGTAACTCCCGGTCATGGGAGGCCACCAGCACGCCGCCCTGATACCGACTCAACTGGTCGTAGAACCACGCCCGGCCTTGTCGATCCAGATGGTTAGTCGGTTCGTCCAGCAGAAGAAAGTCCGCGCCCGCCGTAAACGCCCCGCACAGCAGGGCGCGGATGCGCTCGCCGCCGCTGAGTTCTATGGCGGGCTTATCAGGCTCAAACGGTGGGAGCGTCGCATTGATAAACGCTTCGCTCAGACGTTCGGCGATATCCCAGTAGCCGTCGAGCAACGCCAGATCGTCAGGCTGGTAATCGCCGCTGTCAATGCGCTTTCGCGCAGTAAAAATCGCGTCATACCCGAGAAGTTCAGCCAGCGTCGTCTGCGAAGAAATAACATGCTGCTGCGCCACCCAGGCATGCGAGCCAAAGCGTTCAATATGACCGGTAGCCGGTTCGTCCAGCCCCGCCAGCAGACGCAGCAGACGCGTTTTTCCGCTGCCGTTGCGGCCAACCAGCGCGCACAGGGAGGGTTCCAGCGTGAGATTCAGCGGACCAAAAAGGGTATCGCCCGTCGGAAACTGACAGGTGACCTGATGCAAAATAAAAGAAGGGGACTGCGCAAAATGAGCCATAAGCACTCCTGAATGAAATCAAAACATCCCCTGCCGACGCGATGGCGTTTAGCAAGGATCGAAATTCATCAGTCGTGTTTGTTCATTTTTGGGGGGCACTCCAGCGCGAGAAAGTTAACGGGGATAAGGATAGCGGGAATGGGTTGACCATTTCAAGGTTAAATTTTCAGCAACACACTATAAAAAAACCCGCCGAAGCGGGTTTTTAGCATTTGTCACAACGGGCACATTACTGCAGCAGCGAAATATCCGCCACGCGCAGGAACAGCTCACGCAGTTTCTCGAGCATAGAGAGACGGTTAATACGCAGCTCTTTATCTTCTACGTTTACCATCACTTTCTCGAAGAAGGCGTCGATGACGTCACGCAGCTCGGCCAGCTCCACCAGCGCTTCCTGGTAGCGACCTTCCGCGAAGACCGGCTCGAGCTTGTCGCGCAGCACCACAACCTGCATCGCCAGGGCGATCTCTTCCGGCTCTTTCAGCGTCGCGGCGTTCACACGCTCGTTCAGCGTCTCGTCGGACTTCGCCAGGATGTTGGAGACACGCTTGTTGGCCGCCGCCAGAGCAGATGCCGCTTCCAGCGTACGGAAGTGGGAAACCGCCTTCATACGCGCATCGAAATCAGCCGGACGGGTCGGACGACGCGCCAGCACCGCCTGAATGGTGTCGACGGTGTAACCTTCATCCTGATACCAGGCGCGGAAACGACCGAGCATAAAGTCGATCACGTCATCCACAACGTTGGCGTTGGTCAGCTTGTCGCCGTACAGACGCACCGCTTCTTCGGTCAGGGTCTGCAGATCCAGGTTCAGGTTCTTCTCAACGATGATACGCAGCACGCCGAGCGCAGCACGACGCAGCGCAAACGGGTCTTTGTCGCCTTTCGGATGCTGGCCGATACCGAAGATACCCGCCAGGGTGTCCATCTTATCGGCAATTGCGACAGCACAAGCTACCGGGTTGGACGGCAGTTCGTCACCCGCAAAGCGCGGCTGATACTGCTCGTTCAGGGCAACCGCCACGTCTTCCGCTTCGCCATCGTGACGCGCGTAGTGCATGCCCATCACGCCCTGGGTGTCGGTAAATTCGAACACCATGTTGGTCATCAGGTCACACTTGGAGAGCAGGCCCGCACGCGTCGCGTGGTTAACGTCGGCACCGATTTCACGAGCGATCCAGCCGGACAGCTCCGCAATACGGTCGGTCTTGTCGCGCAGCGTACCCAGCTGCTGCTGGAACAGTACGGTCTGCAGGCGTGGAAGATGATCTTCCAGACGCTTTTTACGGTCGGTGTTGAAGAAGAACTCGGCATCCGCCAGACGTGGGCGCACGACCTTCTCGTTACCGGAGATAATCTGGCTCGGATCTTTCGATTCGATGTTCGCCACGAAAATGAAGTTTGGCAGCAGCTTGCCGTCGTTGGCATAGACCGGGAAGTACTTCTGGTCACCCTTCATGGTGTAAACCAGCGCTTCAGCCGGAACGGCCAGGAATTTCTCTTCGAACTTCGCGGTCAGCACAACCGGCCATTCCACCAGCGAGGTCACTTCTTCCAGCAGGCTGTCGCTCAGATCGGCTTTACCGCCAATCTTACGCGCCGCGTCTTCCGCGTCCGCTTTGATTTTGGCTTTACGCTGTTCATAGTCAGCAATGACCTTGCCGCGCTCCAGCAGGATTTGCGGATACTGGTCGGCATTGTCGATGGTGAACTCAGGCTCGCCCATAAAGCGGTGGCCGCGAATCACGCGATCGGACGCCACGCCCAAAATGGTCGCCGGAATAACGGTGTCGCCCAGCAGCAGGGTCACGGTGTGAACCGGACGCACGAAGTGCACATCGGACGCGCCCCAGCGCATCAGCTTAGGAATGGGCAGCTTCGCCAGAGACGTGGCAATCATGTCCGGCAGCAGCGCTTCCGCGCTTTCGCCTTTCACATGGGCACGATACAGCAGCCACTCACCTTTATCGGTGGTCAGACGCTCGGCCTGATCGACGGTGATGCCGCAGCCGCGCGCCCAGCCTTCCGCCGCTTTGCTCGGCTTGCCTTCCGCGTCAAACGCCTGGGCAATCGCCGGGCCACGTTTTTCGACTTCGCGATCCGGCTGAGACGCCGCCAGGTTTGCCACTTTCAGCGCCAGACGACGCGGAGCAGCAAACCACTCAATTTTACCGTGCGCCAGGCCAGCGTTATCCAGCTCGGCAGTCACGTTCGCAGCAAAAGATTCAGCCAGGCTGCGCAGGGCTTTTGGTGGCAGCTCTTCGGTGCCAATTTCCACCAGGAAAGTTTTCTCAGACATGGCCGCCTCTTATTTGTTTCGGTTGCACATCGGGAAGCCAAGGGCTTCACGGGACGCATAGTAAGCTTCTGCAACGGCTTTGGTCAGGGTGCGAATACGCAGAATGTAGCGCTGACGTTCAGTCACGGAGATCGCTTTGCGGGCGTCCAGCAGGTTGAAGCTGTGGGCGGCCTTCAGAATACGCTCGTAGGCAGGCAGCGGCAGCGGAGTCTCCAGCGCCAGCAGCTGCTGCGCTTCTTTCTCATACTGCTCGAAGCAGGTGAACAGGAAGTCCACGTCCGCGTATTCGAAGTTATAGGTGGATTGTTCCACTTCGTTCTGATGGAACACGTCGCCGTAGGTGGTTTTACCCAGCGGGCCGTCGCTCCAGACCAGGTCGTAAACGCTGTCTACGCCCTGAATGTACATCGCCAGACGTTCCAGACCGTAGGTGATCTCACCGGTGATCGGCTTACATTCCAGACCGCCAACCTGCTGGAAGTAAGTGAACTGGGTCACTTCCATGCCGTTCAGCCACACTTCCCAACCCAGACCCCAGGCACCCAGCGTTGGGTTTTCCCAGTTATCTTCCACGAAACGGATGTCGTGAATGGTAGGATCCATACCCAGCTCTTTCAGCGACCCGAGGTACAGTTCCTGAATGTTGTCGGGTGATGGCTTAATCACCACCTGGAACTGATAGTAATGCTGCAGACGGTTCGGGTTCTCACCGTAACGACCATCGGTCGGACGACGGGAAGGCTGCACATACGCGGTCGCCATTGGCTCTGGCCCCAACGCGCGCAGGCTGGTCATCGGGTGTGAAGTGCCGGCGCCGACTTCCATGTCCAAAGGTTGAACAATGGTACAGCCCTGACGAGCCCAGTAATCCTGTAAGGTCAGGATCAGGCCCTGGAAGGTCTTGGTATCAAACTTTTGCATAGTATTTCGTGCTGGATACGTGTGGTTTTAAATGGAAGGGACCAGTATACCCGCTGGCTGCAAGATATACAGTACGAAACGGGGTTGTTTAGGGAAAATTGGGAAATAAGCATTCACGCCAGGGCGCTGACGGCGTCTGGCTGTTGATTATGCGAGCAGGCTAGCGCATGGAGAGGTGTAAAAACTGGCCGTCCGCATCAAACGAGCAGACAAAGCCTTCTTTACGCGCCGTATAGCCCTTGAGCTCATAGCTGCCCTGAAAGCGCTCAAACCCGGTGACGTTGATTTTCTGCACGTCCGAGTTATAGCGGCGTGCGGCCTGGTCCTTGCAGAGTGACTCCATATTCAGTGAACGTTCCGGGCTCATTTTGCCCTGCTGGGCTTTTTGCACTGGTGCTTCTTGTGGCGCACTGCATCCTGCCAGCATGAAAAGCAGAAAGAGTGATGCCACACGCTTCATCATCATTTTTATTACCGTCCTGGTCAGTGGCTGTTATTTTTAGTATCAACACGTTTATAGATTATGGTCAGCCATTCTGCGAATCTCGTGGTCTCCCGGCAAGCCTGCGAATAAAACTCAGAATTTTCCAAACGAAGACTTTTGGACAATGGGAGTCACACTCACTTTACAGGGAATACGAGGAACTGATGCCGTCAAAAATTAACTGGATTGATAACCTGCGAGGAATAGCGTGTCTGATGGTGGTCATGATCCACACGACGACCTGGTACGTCACGAACGCCCACAGCATCAGCCCCGTTAACTGGGATATCGCCAATATTCTCAACTCTGCGTCGCGCGTCAGCGTGCCGCTGTTCTTCATGATTTCCGGCTTTCTCTTTTTTGGCGAACGCAGCGCGCAGCCGCGGCACTTCATCCGCATCGCGGCCTGCCTGGGGTTCTACAGCGCCGTTGCCCTGCTCTATATCACCCTGTTCACCTCCATTAACGCCGGGTTATCCCTCAAATATTTGCTGCAAAAACCGGTGTTCTACCACCTGTGGTTCTTCTTCGCCATTATCGTGATCTATCTGGTCTCTCCGCTCATTCAGGTGAAAAACGTCAGCGGGAAAATGCTTCTGGCCCTGATGGTGGTGATTGGCATTGTCGCCAACCCGAATACGGTCTCGCAGAAAATCGACGGATTTGACTGGCTGCCGGTGAACCTGTATATCAACGGCGATACCTTCTATTACGTGCTTTACGGCATGCTGGGGCGCGCCATCGGGATGATGGACACGCAAAAACGCGGTCTGAACTGGCTCTGCGGGGCACTGTTTATCGCCAGCGTGGCGGTGATTTCACGCGGGACGCTGCATGAGCTTCAATGGCGCGGTAATTTTGCCGATACCTGGTATCTCTACTGCGGGCCGATGGTCTTTATCTGTGCCGTATCGCTGCTCACGCTCGTTAAAAACACCCTGAATGCGCGTCCCCTTCCCGTACTGAGCGTCATTTCACGACACTCTCTCGGGATTTACGGTTTTCACGCGCTGGTGATCCACGCGCTTCGGACAAGAGGGGTTGAACTAAAAACCTGGCCGGTGCTGGATATCATCTGGATTTTTGCCGCGACCCTGGCGATCAGCCTGCTGCTGTCGATGCTGCTGCAAAAAATAGACGTTCGCCGCTTCGTCAGCTAACGCTTCGCTGCCGCGCGCGATGGTACTGGCGCGGGGAGGAAAACCCTGCCGCCAGGGAAGCCTGCTCCACGCCGCGCCCCTGCAATAGCCACTGTTCCGCCACCGCCAGACGCAGCTGCTCCAGATAATCGCGGACACTAATGCCTAAATGAGTCTGGAAAAGCCGGGTAAGATGGCGCGGGCTGACGTGCGCCAGCGCGGCGATATCAGGCAAGCTCCACGCTTTTTGCGGCTCGGCGGTGAGCGCATCCTGCGCCCGATGAATCGCCGGATGAAGATGATTGCGGTAGCGTAGCCACGGGGAGAGCTGGGGATCGTCACCAGAACGGCGGAACCAGACCACCATCTCGCGCGCCACATTCAGCGCCTTTTCGGGGCCGCACAGGCGGTTAATCATATGCAGCGCCAGGTCGATGCCCGACGTGATCCCCGCGCTGGTCCAGATGTTCTCGTCCTGCACAAAGATGCGGTTTTCTTTAATCGTCGCCGTAGGGGCCGCGGTGCGTAAACGGCTGATAACGTCATGGTGAGTTGTGCACTGTTTGTTATTCAGCAGGCCCGATTTCGCCGCCAGCAGCGCGCCAGAACAGACGCACATCACCGTGATATCCCGGCGCTGAATAATCGGCTGCAGGCGCATCAGCCAGTGCTGTATCCGTAACGCCTGCGGCGTCGAAAACTGAGAGCGGGAGTCACTCACGCCGGGCAATACCAGCAGGCTCCCCTCGGGAAGACGTTCCGGCAGCGGCTGAATGCCGCTCATCGTCAGGCCTATCGACGTCGGCACGTCAGGTTGCGGGCCAATGTAATGCAGACGAAACGCGTCGCCAGCCAGCACAAAGGTTTCTGCCGGGCCCGTCATATCTAATGACAGCACCCCGGGCAACATCACGAACCAGACGTCGATGGGCATTACAGTGACTCCAGCGTCTCCGCTACCGTTTTAATGTCGGCAAAACGCCCGGACAGTACCGTTTCGGTACGGTGGCGAATGTCCGCTGCGCTAAGGGTAATGCCCCTGTACGTCATGGGGAACGTCAGCGTTGCCTCGCTCACAAAGGTCACAGCATAACCCAGATCGGATGCCACCCGGGCGGTGGTTTCACAGCATTGCTCCGTGCGAATGCCGCAGATAATCACACTATTGATATCACGCTCGCGCAGCCAGCGATCGAGCCCGGTATCCGTGAAGGCATTATGGACGTGTTTCTGGAAAACCACATCCGGCTGATGACGCAAAAAGGCCATCGGTTTGACATAGCCGCTTTCCAGCGTAAATGGGCCGTCTTCATCCACATGAAAAATATCAACGACCGGAATACCGCGCGCCTGGCAGCCTTCAATCAGACCCAGCATCGCCTGCTGAAAAGCGGGAATGTCATCCTCCTGCCAGTAATTGCGGTGATGGAAGGACTGCTGAGTATCAATGTTGATGAGTGCAATGCGTGACATGATGGTTCTCCTCGCCAGTGGGTGTGACACCATACTGGCAAGGAAAGGAAGGCACGCACAGACCAAAAAAGGACATCCTCGTGCCTCTCCCGGACAAGCGAATTTACGTCATCAGCGGCAGCAGCTGCTGGTAGATTTTGCGGAACACGTCGCGCCTTTCCGCGTACCGCGCATGGCGCGCCGCGTCAGGCAAATGTGCCTGTTCAAGCGTAAGCTGCGGCAGCAGTTGTGAAAGCTGTTTTTCCGGGTTCATAGCAATCTGCGCCAGACGCGCGGCGCCGAGCGCGGGGCCAACATCGCCACCGGTGCGGAAATCCAGCTGCAACCCGCTGATGTCCGACAGCATTTGTCGCCAGTAAGGGCTTCGCGCACCGCCGCCAATCAGGGTGACGCTTGCGGGTTTCAGGCCGCAGTCGTGAACCACGTCCATTCCGTCAGCCAGCGCATATCCGACGCCTTCGAGAACCGCACGCGCCAGTTCTGCCGGACCATGCTGATGGGTTAAGCCAAAGAACACCCCTTTCGCTTCCGGATTGTTGTGTGGCGTACGCTCGCCTGACAGATACGGTAAAAACCAGACGGTACCGGCATTTTCATCCGCCTGCTGTGCTGCGGCAATCAACGCAGGAACATCGGCCATCCCGGTCAGCTTCGCCGCCCAGTCCAGGCACGACGCTGCACTCAGCATCACCGACATCAAATGCCATTTTCCTGGCAGCGCATGACAGAAACTGTGCACCGCGCTTTCGGGATTGCTGCGATAGCCGTCACTGACGGCAAAATAGACGCCAGAGGTTCCCAGCGACAGCATCGCCTGACCTGCCTCAACCATGCCGACGCCCACGGCCCCTGCGGCATTGTCACCGCCCCCGGCAACCACCGGCACGGCAGACATATTCCAGCGTTCCGCAACGTCCGGCAGCAATGTGCCTGTTACCTCGCTACCTTCGAATAGCGCGGGCATGTGTTCACGGGTCAGGTGGCAGGCATCCAGCATCGCCTCGCTCCAGTCACGTTTCGCCACGTCGAGCCACATCGTGCCGGCGGCATCGGACATGTCGGAAGCAAAATCGCCCGTCATACGAAAGCGCAGATAGTCTTTCGGCAGCAGGACTTTCGCCACCTGCCGGAAAATCTCCGGCTCGTGTCTCTGCACCCACAGCAGCTTGGGCGCGGTAAAGCCGGGCATCATCAGGTTGCCGGTAATCTCACGAGACGTAGGTACGCGCGCCTCAAGAAGCGCACACTCTTCCGCACAACGGCCGTCATTCCAGAGGATCGCAGGACGCAACACGCGATGCTCGCTGTCCAGCAAGGTTGCACCGTGCATTTGCCCGGCAATCCCCAGCGCTTTCACGTCACGCAGAGAATGCTGTTCACCTAACGCCTTGATTGCACGTTCCGTTGCCTGCCACCACTGCTCCGGGTCCTGTTCCGACCACAGCGGATGCGGACGTGAAACCTGCAGCTTTTCAGTCTGCGTTGCTAACACGTCGCCCTGCTCGCTTAACAGGATGGCTTTCACACCCGATGTGCCCAGATCGATCCCGATATACATATAGTGGATTCCTTAAGTGAAAATGCCCGGTGGCGCTGCGCTTACCGGGCCTACAAGCTGGATGCCGTTATTTATCGAACAGGTAGTGGTTGACCAGATTTTCCAGCAGCTCCTGGTGCCCGCTCTGGTGCTGCGGCGCCAGCTGATGGTGTTCAGCGTACTTCGCGATCTCCGCAAGCGATAACTGACCTTTCAAAATTTGCTGGCCCAGCTCACTGTTCCAGCCGCTGTAGCGCTTCGCCACGCGTTTATCGAGCTCGCCGTCTTCAATCATACGTGCCGCTACCTTCAGCGCCAGCGCCATGGTGTCCATCGCGCCAATGTGGCCGTAGAACAGATCGTATTTGTCGGTGCTCTGGCGACGCACCTTGGCGTCAAAGTTCAGGCCGCCGGTAGTGAAGCCGCCCGCTTTGACGATCTCATACATCACCAGCGCATTCTCTTCAACGCTGTTCGGGAACTGATCGGTGTCCCAGCCCAGCTGTGCATCGCCACGGTTCGCATCGACAGAGCCGAAGATGCCCAGCGCAATCGCCGACGCGATCTCGTGGTGGAAAGAGTGGCCCGCCAGCGTGGCGTGGTTGGCTTCAATGTTCACTTTGATCTCTTTTTCCAGACCGAACTGCTTCAGGAAGCCATACACCGTCGCCACGTCGTAGTCATACTGGTGCTTCGTCGGTTCCTGCGGTTTTGGCTCAATCAACAGCGTGCCGCGGAAGCCGATTTTGTGCTTGTGGTCGACAACCATCTGCATAAAGCGGCCAATCTGCTCGCGCTCCTGACGCAGGTCGGTGTTGAGCAGGGTTTCATAGCCTTCACGGCCTCCCCACAGGACATAGTTTTCGCCGCCCAGCTGATGCGTGGCATTCATTGCCGTCACCACCTGCGTGGCCGCCCAGCTAAACACTTCCGGATCCGGGTTGGTTGCCGCACCTGCGCCGTAGCGTGGGTTAGTGAAGCAGTTTGCCGTGCCCCACAGCAGCTTCACGCCGCTTTCCTGCTGTTTTGCCGCCAGTACATCCACCATCTGCGCAAAGTTGTTCAGGTACTCTTTCAGCGACGCCCCTTCCGGCGACACGTCAACGTCATGGAAGCAGTAGTACGGCACGTTCAGCTTGTGGAAGAACTCAAACGCCACATCGGCTTTGCGCTTTGCCAGTTCGATGGCCTCACCCGGCTGCTGCCACGGGCGGTCAAAGGAGCCCACGCCGAACATATCGGCGCCGTTCCAGCAGAAGGTATGCCAGTAACAGGCGGCAAAGCGCAGATGATCTTCCATGCGCTTACCCAGCACCAGCTCATCCGGGTTGTAGTGACGAAATGCTAAAGGATTGGTCGTTTTTGGGCCTTCGTAACGAACACGATCGAGTTGGTCGAAATAAGCTTGCATATTGAGCTCCATAATCAGGGTATGCGGCGAGTCGTTGATACAGGAGTAATAGTGAATAGACATTTTGGGTTGCTCAATTACGTTATTTCACACTGCTATTGAGAGAATGCACAACTGTGCGCTGGCTCGCAAAATAATGCGCAGGCAAACTATTTTTCGGCGCGGATTCCAGAATCAAATGTAATTAAGACGTTACGTATTTTAAAATCCGATCGCGGTCATAAATTCAGAAATAAACCAAATATCATAATGAGAAGATAAAAATCTGTAATTGCCAGCCTGCCTTTCCGCGTTAAAAATTTGCTGCGTCCCAGCAGTGAATGTTTCTTTTATCTCAGCAACACATACCCCTACAAAAAGGCCTAATAATTATGAAGATAAAGAACCTGACCCTAACGCTCTGCACTACGCTCCTCCTTGCAAGCTTTGCAGGGCATGCCAAGGAGGTCAAAATTGGCATGGCGATTGACGACCTGCGTCTGGAGCGCTGGCAAAAAGATCGCGATATTTTTGTGAAGAAAGCGGAATCACTCGGTGCGAATGTGTTTGTTCAGTCAGCTAACGGCAACGAAGAAACGCAAATGTCGCAGATCGAGAATATGATTAACCGCGGCGTCGATGTGCTGGTCATTATCCCCTATAACGGCCAGGTATTAAGTAACGTGGTGAAAGAAGCCAAACAAGAAGGCATAAAAGTGCTGGCCTATGACCGCATGATTAATAATGCGGACATTGATTATTATATTTCGTTCGACAATGAAAAAGTCGGCGAATTACAGGCACAAAGCCTGATCGACAAAGTGCCTCAGGGCAATTATTTCCTGATGGGCGGCTCGCCGGTAGATAACAACGCCAAGCTGTTCCGCGAAGGGCAAATGAAGGTCCTTAAACCGTACATCGATAACGGGAAAATAAAAGTGGTTGGCGATCAGTGGGCCGACGGATGGTTACCCGAAAACGCCCTGAAGATTATGGAAAACGCGCTGACGGCCAACAACAACAAAATTGACGCGGTTGTGGCCTCCAACGATGCCACCGCAGGCGGTGCGATTCAGGCCCTGAGCGCCCAGGGGCTGGCGGGTAAAGTCGCCATTTCAGGGCAAGATGCCGATCTGGCTGGCGTAAAACGTATTATCGCCGGCACCCAAACCATGACGGTCTACAAACCGATTACCGAGTTGGCCAATACGGCGGCGGAAATCGCCGTGGAACTGGGCAACGGTAAGCAACCAAAAGCAGACGCCACGCTGAATAACGGGCTGAAAGACGTTCCGGCTCGCCTGCTCACCCCTATTGAAGTCAATAAAGAGAACATTGACGCCACCGTCATTAAGGACGGTTTCCACAAGAAGAGCGAACTGTAATCCGGCGCGGCCCCTGCTCTGCGGGGGCGCATCACGTTGCACTGTTCTTTCCTCGGGTTATGTGGAGCAGTTATGCCTTATTTACTTGAAATGAAAAGCATCACCAAGCGCTTCGGCACGGTGAAAGCCGTCGACAACGTCAGTCTCCGGCTAAATCCCGGCGAAGTGGTTTCGCTGTGTGGCGAGAACGGTTCAGGCAAGTCAACGCTGATGAAAGTGCTGTGTGGGATCTACCCGCACGGCAGCTACGAAGGCGAAATCGTCTTTGCCGGCGAAGTGATCCAGGCAACTCACATTCGCGATACCGAACGCAAAGGTATCGCCATCATCCACCAGGAACTGGCGCTGGTGAAACATCTTACCGTGCTGGAGAACATTTTCCTCGGAGCCGAAATCTCCCGCCACGGCGTGCTGGATTACGACACCATGACGCTCCGCTGTGAAAAGCTGCTGGCGCAGGTGAGCCTCCACATTTCACCGGATACCCGCGTGGGCGACTTGGGCCTGGGGCAACAGCAGCTGGTTGAAATCGCTAAAGCGCTCAATAAGCAGGTCAGGCTGCTGATCCTCGATGAGCCAACGGCCTCGCTCACCGAACAGGAAACCGCGGTTCTGCTCAATATCATCCGCGATCTGCAAAACCACGGCATCGCCTGTATCTACATTTCGCACAAGCTTAACGAGGTCAAAGCCATTTCGGACACCATCTGCGTGATCCGCGACGGTCAGCACATCGGCACGCGTGAAGCCGCGGGCATGAGCGAAGATGACATCATCACCATGATGGTGGGGCGCGAGCTGACGGCGCTCTACCCGAATGAGCCTCACACCAAAGGTGATGAAGTGCTGCGCGTGGAAAACCTGACCGCGTGGCACCCCGTTAACCGCCACATTAAGCGCGTCAATAACGTCTCGTTTTCTCTGCACAGCGGCGAAATTCTCGGTATTGCCGGGTTAGTCGGTGCCGGGCGCACGGAGGCCGTACAGTGTCTGTTTGGCGTATGGCCGGGGCGCTGGGAGGGCACGATTTATATCGACGGCCAGCCGGTGAAAATCGACAACTGCCAGCAGGCGATTGCCCACGGCATTGCTATGGTGCCGGAAGACCGCAAAAAGGACGGCATCGTGCCGGTCATGGCAGTGGGGAAAAACATTACGCTTGCGGCTCTCGATCGCTTCTCCGGCGCGCTGAGCAGCCTTGACGATGCCGCGGAGCAGCAGTGCATCCTCCAGTCGCTTGCCCGTCTGAAGGTCAAAACCTCCTCACCGGAACTGGCCATTGGCCGCCTGAGCGGCGGCAACCAGCAGAAGGCGATTCTGGCGCGCTGCCTGCTGCTCAATCCACGCATATTAATCCTCGATGAGCCCACGCGCGGGATTGATATCGGCGCCAAATATGAAATCTACAAACTGATTAATCAGCTTGTACAGCAAGGGATTGCCGTCATTGTCATTTCGTCTGAGTTACCCGAAGTGCTCGGCCTGAGCGACCGTGTGCTGGTCATGCACGAGGGAAAACTGAAAGCCAACCTGATTAACCAGAACCTGACGCAGGAGCAGGTGATGGAAGCCGCTTTAAGGAGCGAACGTCATGTCGAAAAGCAATCCGTCTGATATCAAAGTCGCCGTTCCGACGCCCGGTGCGTTCGCAGGGCTAAAAGCGCTGAACCTGCAGGTGTTCGTGATGATCGCGGCCATTATCGTCATCATGCTCTTCTTTACCTGGATGACGGATGGCTCGTACCTGAGCGCGCGTAACGTCTCCAACCTGCTCCGCCAGACCGCTATCACCGGCATTCTGGCCGTGGGCATGGTGTTCGTGATTATCTCCGCGGAAATCGATCTGTCGGTCGGCTCGATGATGGGGCTCCTCGGCGGCGTGGCGGCCATTTTTGACGTCTGGCTCGGCTGGCCGCTGCCGCTGACCGTGGCGGTCACGCTGGTGCTGGGTCTGGTTCTGGGGGCCTGGAACGGCTGGTGGGTAGCCTACCGTAAAGTGCCGTCGTTCATTGTCACCCTGGCGGGGATGCTGGCCTTCCGCGGGATCTTAATCGGCATTACTAACGGCACCACCGTCTCCCCGACCAGCGCGGCCATGTCGCAGATTGGTCAAAGCTACCTCCCGGATGGCGTGGGCTTTACCATCGGCGTGGCGGGGTTGCTGGCGTTTGTCGCGTGGCAGTGGCGTGGACGCATGCGCCGTCAGGCGCTGGGGCTGGCGTCGCCAGCATCAACCTCGGTGGTGGGACGTCAGGCGCTGACGGCGGTCATTGTGCTGGGCGTCATCTGGCTTCTGAATGACTATCGCGGTGTCCCGACCCCCGTCCTGCTGCTGGCGCTTTTGCTGCTGGGCGGTATGTTTATGGCCACGCGCACCGCGTTTGGCCGCCGTATTTATGCCATCGGCGGCAACCTTGAGGCTGCCCGTTTGTCGGGGATTAACGTCGAACGCACTAAACTCGCGGTCTTCGCCATTAACGGCCTGATGGTCGCCATCGCCGGGCTGATCCTCAGCTCGCGTCTGGGGGCCGGTTCTCCCTCCGCGGGCAACATCGCCGAGCTGGATGCTATCGCCGCCTGCGTCATCGGTGGTACCAGCCTCGCAGGCGGTATCGGCAGCGTCGCGGGCGCGGTGATGGGGGCATTTATCATGGCGTCGTTGGATAACGGGATGAGTATGATGGACGTCCCGACGTTTTGGCAGTATATCGTCAAGGGAGCCATTCTTTTACTGGCAGTCTGGATGGACTCGGCCACCAAGCGACGGGCCTGATAACGGTATTGTGACTTAATTGGGAAGTGAGCCATGTTTGAAAAGCGTCACCGCATTACGTTGTTATTCAATGCCAACAAAGCCTATGACCGTCAGGTGGTAGAAGGCGTGGGTGAATATTTGCAGGCGTCGCAATCGGAGTGGGATATTTTTATTGAAGAAGATTTCCGCACCCGTCTGGAGAACATTAAAGACTGGCTGGGCGATGGCGTCATCGCCGACTATGACGACCCCGTCATTGAACAGCTGCTGACCGACGTCGACGTGCCGATCGTGGGCGTCGGCGGCTCCTTCCACTCGCCCGAACACTATCCGCCGGTTCACTATATTGCCACCGATAACCATGCCCTGGTCGAAGCCGCGTTTCTCCATTTAAAAGAGAAAGGCGTCCACCGCTTCGCGTTTTATGGTTTACCCGCCACCAGCGGCAAGCGCTGGGCCGTTGAGCGTGAACACGCATTTTGCCAGCTGGTCGCGCAGGAGAAGTATCGCGGCGTGGTCTATCAGGGGCTGGAAACCGCTCCGGAAAACTGGCAGCACGCGCAGAACCGTCTCGCTGACTGGCTGCAAACGCTGCCGCCGCAAACCGGGATTATTGCCGTAACGGACGCCCGCGCCCGCCACGTGCTGCAGGTCTGCGAACACTTACACATCCCGGTGCCCGAAAAGCTGTGCGTGATTGGCATTGATAACGAAGAGCTTACCCGCTATCTGTCCCGCGTGGCGCTCTCTTCCGTGGCTCAGGGCACGCGTCAGATGGGCTATCAGGCGGCGAAGCTGCTGCACCGTCTGCTGGATAAAGAATCTCTGCCGCTTCAGCGCCTGCTGGTGCCACCGGTTCGCGTCGTGGAACGTCGCTCGACCGATTATCGCTCCTTAAGCGACCCGGCCGTCATTCAGGCCATGCACTATATTCGCAACCACGCCTGCAAAGGGATTAAGGTCGATCAGGTGCTGGATTCGGTGGGCATTTCGCGTTCGAATCTGGAGAAGCGTTTTAAAGAAGAGGTGGGTGAAACCATTCATGCCGTCATCCATGCTGAAAAGCTGGAGAAAGCACGCAGCCTGCTCGTTTCCACGTCGCTGTCGATCAACGAAATCTCGCAGATGTGCGGTTACCCGTCTCTGCAATATTTCTACTCGGTGTTCCGCAAAGAGTATGACACCACGCCGAAAGAGTATCGGGATCGCCACAGCGAGGTGCTGATCTAGAAAAGAAAACGCCTTCCAGTGGAAGGCGTTTTTTTGCGATTACATATGGGCGGCGATTAAGCGCTGGTTATCCTGGTACATGGCGAAGAGATAGTTGTTATAGCTCTGTCCCTTCGTCGAATACCCTTTCAGCTTGTGGATCATCGTACTGGCCGTCACTTCCTGGTCCGCTTTACGCAGCTGAGCGCGTGATTTACGGAACGATGAGTAGGCCGGGTGCGTGTTCAGATTCACCACGTAAGCGTTCACGGAATCCTTCACGGATTCAAACTGCGAATAGCCTTTCACCTTGCCAGGCGCATTCGTACAACGGCCTTTCACGCATTTCATGCCGAAAAGGTTGTTGTTGTTACGCGCAAGCTTAGACGTTCCCCAGCCGCTTTCGGCTGCAGCCATGGTCGCAACCATGCTGCCCGGGATGATATCCACACGCTCAAGGAGAGCATTCCACGGCACACGACGCGTGTTCCCGTTCCAGCTCAGCTTATAGCGCTTCGTGATATCTTTCAGACGCGCGCGCTCGGATGGCGACCAGCGGCTATCGTACTGTTTGGAAATCAGCCAGTTACGATCCGCAGTAATCGCGGCATTTTGACTCGTGATGTAAGGCATTACCGTCCGGAGAAACGCTTTTTTCCTTGGTGTTCCGGAAGGGTATTTTCGCAAATCAGGAAGTGAACTACTCTTTGCACTATTGCGAGAATACTCTTGTTTACTGCTAACCTTACTACTTGTCGTCTTTATTACGTGGGCTTTCTTACTCGTTGTATCCGTGTGCGTCTTCGCAAGCACCCCACCCGAAAATGCCGTGGTGAGTAACATGAGTATCGCAGCCCCATATCGTCGAATGGGAGTCGATATCATTAGGTCTCCTGGTCGGATGTAATCATCCCAACACCTTATTTTTTTCACAAATTTGAGAGCGGAATCTCAAATCATATCAAAAATAGACTTCAAGAGCACGTGTAGAAATAGTCCAATTCCGAAACTATGTCACCTGAAACTTGCTCATAAAAACATCATTTCTGGAAAAATGTGTGCGTTATCGCAGATAACTGCCTAATTTTGCGCAAGATCACTCATCCTCACGCATCCTCCTGGCAGAAAGCGACAGGGGATGAGTTTTTCCCGCCCGCCTGCTGGCAAACTGGTCAAAAATGCCGCGACAGGAACCTGGAATGAAACGCACCGCAATAGCCTTTCTGATGTTACCCGCACTGGCACATGCCGACTGGTCATCGCCGGGGTTTGGCGCATTTCGCGCCGAGGGCACCGGGATTTTCACCAGCCAGGCAAAGCTTGCGAAGGGTACGCGTCCTCTTACGCTGAGTTTTGACAAGACGTGCTGGCAGCCCACAGGCGCGATAAAACTCAATGAGATGCTGTCGCTCAAGCCCTGTGACGGCGCTCCGCCGCAGTGGCGCCTTTTCCGCGACGGTGAGTACCAGATGCGGATTGATACCCGATCCGGCACGCCCACCCTGCTGCTGGCGGTTCAGAGCGCGACAGATCAGCCGGTGACCAACGTTATCCGCCAGTGTCCGAAGTGGGACGGTAAGCCGCTGACGCTGGACGTCAGCCATACCTTCCCGGAAGGCTCCGTCGTGCGCGACTACTACAGTAAACAGACGGCAACCGTACAAGATGGGAAAATCACCCTGCAGCCAGCAGCCAACAGTAACGGCCTGCTGCTGCTTGAGCGCGCCGAAACCGACAAGCCGGCACCGTTTAGCTGGCAAAACGCCACTGTCTATTTTGTACTGACCGACCGCTTTGTGAATGGCGACCCGAGCAACGACAACAGCTATGGCCGCCATAAAGACGGCATGCAGGAGATTGGCACGTTCCACGGTGGCGATCTGAAGGGGCTGACCAGCAAGCTCGATTACCTGCAGCAGCTGGGAGTGAATGCGCTCTGGATAAGCTCCCCGCTTGAGCAGATCCACGGCTGGGTAGGCGGCGGAACCAAAGGTGATTTCCCGCATTATGCCTACCACGGCTACTACACCCAGGACTGGACAACGCTCGACGCCAACATGGGCACCGGGGATGACCTGCGTCAGCTTGTTGATGAGGCGCATAAGCGCGGCATTCGCATCCTGTTTGATATCGTCATGAACCATACGGGCTACGCGACGCTTGCGGACATGCAGGCGTATCAGTTTGGCGCCCTGTACCTGCAGGGTGATGAGCTGAAAAAGACGCTGGGAGACCACTGGACGGACTGGAAGCCTGGCGCAGGCCAGACCTGGCATAGCTTCAACGACTACATCAACTTCAGCGACAAAGCCGCATGGGAAAAATGGTGGGGCAAGAAATGGATCCGCACCGACATCGGTGATTACGACAACCCCGGCTTCGACGATTTAACGATGTCGCTGGCGTTCCTGCCCGACCTGAAAACGGAATCCACCGCCCCTTCCGGGCTACCCAATTTCTACCAACACAAACCCGATACCCACGCGAAAGCTATTCCGGGCTATACCCCGCGCGATTACCTGACCCACTGGCTCAGCCAGTGGGTACGTGACTACGGCATCGACGGTTTCCGCGTGGATACCGCGAAGCACGTTGAGCTTGCGGCCTGGCAGCAGCTGAAAGACCAGGCAAGCCAGGCGCTGGCCGCCTGGAAAGGCGCTCACCCGGACAAAAAGCTCGACAACGCACCGTTCTGGATGACCGGCGAATCCTGGGGTCACGGAGTGATGCAGAGCGATTATTACCGCCACGGCTTCGACGCGATGATCAACTTTGATTATCAGGAGCAGGCGGCGAAAGCGGTAAATTGCCTGGCCGATATGGATCTCACCTGGCAGCAGATGGCGGAGAAGCTGCAAAGCTTCAATGTGCTGAGCTACCTCTCATCGCACGATACGCGTCTGTTCCGCGAAGGGGGCCAGCGCGCGGCGGAGCTGCTCCTGCTGGCACCGGGCAGCGTGCAAATCTATTACGGGGATGAGTCCGAGCGTCCGTTCGGGCCGACAGGCTCCGACCCGCTGCAGGGCACCCGCTCGGATATGAACTGGCAGGACGTCACGGGCAAGCAGGCCTTAACCGTCGCCCACTGGCAAACGCTGGGTCAGTTCCGCGCCCGCCACCCGGCGATTGGTGAAGGCAAGCAAACTACGCTGTCGCTGAAAGAGGGGTATGGATTCGTACGTGAACATGATGGCGATAAGGTGATGGTCGTCTGGGCGGGGAATCAGTAGATCATACCCCTCACCCTAACCCTCTCCCCATGGGGAGAGGGGAGAAGCTCCAGAACTATTCACTACACAAATCCACTCCCGCCCTATAAAACCACAAATCCGACCACACCACCCGATTTGCACCAACACGGTGCTAGCGTTATGGTTACCCACTTTCAAAATAAGCTCGACAGATCACCTGCTATGACGTTTTCACTTTTCGGCGACAAATTTACCCGCCATTCAGGCATTACTCGCCTGATGGAGGACCTCAACGACGGGCTGCGCACACCGGGCGCAATCATGCTCGGCGGCGGAAACCCGGCTCAAATCCCGGAGATGAATACCTATTTCCAGACCCTGCTCGCTCAGATGCTGGAAAGCGGCAAAGCAACCGATGCGCTTTGCAATTACGACGGCCCGCAGGGGAAAACCGAGCTGCTGGCACTCCTCGCCGAAATGCTGCGTGACGAGCTGGGCTGGGATATCGAACCACAGAATATTGCACTGACAAACGGCAGCCAGAGCGCATTTTTCTACTTGTTTAACCTCTTCGCAGGGCGTCGCGCGGACGGCACCACCAAAAAAGTGCTGTTTCCGCTGGCGCCGGAGTATATCGGCTATGCCGATTCCGGCCTGGAAGAGGATCTGTTCGTCTCTGCGCGCCCGAACATCGAGCTGCTGCCGGAAGGCCAGTTCAAATATCACGTCGATTTTGAACACCTGCATATTGGCGAAGAGACGGGCATGATCTGCGTATCGCGCCCGACTAACCCAACGGGCAACGTGATCACCGATGACGAACTGATGAAGCTGGATGCGCTGGCCAATCAGCACGGTATTCCGCTGGTGATCGATAACGCCTACGGCGTGCCGTTCCCGGGCATTATCTTCAGCGAAGCACGTCCGCTGTGGAACCCGAACATTGTCCTGTGCATGAGCCTCTCTAAGCTGGGTCTGCCGGGCAGCCGCTGCGGCATCATCATTGCCAATGAGAAAATCATCACCGCCATCACCAATATGAACGGCATTATCAGCCTTTCTCCGGGCGGCATTGGCCCGGCGATGATGTGCGAAATGATCAAACGCAAGGACCTGCTGCGTCTGTCGAATGACGTGATCAAGCCTTTCTACTACCAGCGCGTTCAGGAGACGATCGCGACACTTCGTCGCTATTTGCCGGAAGAACGCTGCCTTATCCACAAACCGGAAGGGGCGATTTTCCTGTGGCTGTGGTTTAAGGATTTACCTATCTCCACCGAACTGCTTTATCAGCGACTGAAAAAGCGCGGCGTACTGATGGTGCCGGGCGATTATTTCTTCCCGGGTCTGGATAAGCCATGGCCACATACCCATCAGTGCATGCGCATGAACTACGTCCCCGACCCGGGAAAAATCGAAGCGGGTGTTAAAATTCTCGCCGAAGAGATCGAAAAAGCCTGGCAAGAAGGCAATTGTTAAAAAAAAAGGCTCTTCAAATGAAGAGCCTTATTTTTCCGTGATCTGAATCTTATATTAAGGATATATCCTGTAGCGCTTCATTTATCATTCCCATTGAGTTTTCTTAGGAATATTCCTTTAATTTAGGCTCGCTAACTACCCTCTCAATAATTAAGTAAAAATTAAATACGCTAACTTATTGTTATTTTAAATAACCCTCTTCAACGCAGCAAAATACCTTCCTGAGTCGCTTTCATGCATATTTAAAAATACTGCATATACTCACTAATACGCCGCTCGGCGTTCTTTTGCGTGGAGTATTCATATGCTACCTAATAATGTTAGTCGCATCAGCGCTATTGCTGTTGCGGTACTGCTCGCGTTCTCTCTTTCTGCCTGTAGTGGAAGCGGTGGCGGATCTCACTCAACGGCCAAAAATAACCCTGCGACGGGAAGCAGCAGCGGCTCAGATGATGGAAGTGGCACAACCGCGAGCAATGGCGGTTCGGGCAGCAACGGATCGGGCACCGGAACGGGTTCAGGTACCGGGACAGGCGCTGGCGGCGGAACGGGTTCTGGTTCAGGGTCGGGATCAGGTTCAGGTTCAGGCTCAGGCTCAGGAGGCAGTGGAGGAACCACTACCGCAGGCGTAAATACGATACTGGGTGATGCCGGTAAAACCGTGACCAGCGTCGGATCCACTGTGGATAGCCTCGGAAGCCAGCTTCCGACAAATAATCCCGTCACGTCAACCGTCTCAACCACCGTCAGCGGTGTTGGCAGTGCCGTGTCCACCGTGGGGACAGGCGTCACGACTGGCGTTGGCGATGCAAACAACCCGAACGGTGTGGGTACCACGGTTAAAGGCGTGACCACGTCGGTCACCTCCCTCGGCAATACCGTTTCAACGGTAGGCACGGGCCTGGCGAGTTCCACTTCCGGAACCCCGGTCAGCGGCGTAACCGGCCTGACGGGCAGCGTGGTAAACAGCACCGGGCAACTGGTCAGTAACACCGGCACGGGTCTCACCAACACGGTAAGCAGCCCTGCTGTCACTCAGGTAACAACCGATACCACGACCCTGGCTAACAAGACGCTGGGCGGAGTACAAGGCGT
The DNA here is from genome assembly GCF_019584525.1 of Enterobacter sp. EC_50. Taxonomy (NCBI): domain Bacteria; kingdom Pseudomonadati; phylum Pseudomonadota; class Gammaproteobacteria; order Enterobacterales; family Enterobacteriaceae; genus Enterobacter; species Enterobacter sp. EC_50. The sequence continues at coordinate 76,216 of NZ_VDAF01000012.1, forward strand.
GACGCAAACCGTAGGCACCACAACGGGTCTCGGCACACCGGTCAACGGTCTGCTGACTCAGGTGGGTGGCACCGTCAGCGGCGTGGGGACCAACATTAGCAGCAGCAATAGCGGGCTTAGCGGTGTCGGTCAGGTCGTTCAAAATGTCGGCCAGACGGTCACGGATAGCGGTACGCTAGTGAAACCCACATCAACCACCGGAGGCAGCGGCACAGGATCTCTGACGGCCGATGCCAATGTGACAGCCACAAACAATAGCCTGAGCACAACGGTCAATACCACCCTCAATACGCTCACTGCGGGTGTAACGGCCAATGCAGACACAACCCAAAACACATCTACGACAAACCCGATTAACGGGCTCAACACGTTAACCTCGAGCCTACTGACGCCAAAACAGTAATCCTTTTACTGCCTGTCTGCGCCCCTGGTTCAGGGGCGCTTTATTCAGCGACATTTACCCCAACCGGGGATGACGAACAGGGATAGCGCGATGAAACACCACTTCCTTTTTTCGCTGACGGGGCTGGTTGTGCTGAGCATGGCCCGCGCCGATACTCTGCCCTCTATTATTAACCCCGATAACCCGGCGCAAGTTTCTCGTAACGTTGCCCCCGAACAGACTGAGGCCGCGCCACAGCCGAACGTCAAAATAGAAAAACCGAAGTCAACGCTGACGCCTGAAACGCCTATTACCATTCATCACATTCAGTTTATTGGCGGCACGCGTTATCCCTTGAAGGAATTACTTCAGCCCTTCAGGCCTTACGCTGGAAAAACCGTGCCGCTAAAAACGCTTACGGGGCTGGTAAACGATATTACGGAACGCTATAAGGCCGATGGTTTTCCACTCTCTTATGCCTGGCTGCCCGATAATAATTTCCAGCAGGGCAATATTAAAATTGTTCTGGTTGAAGGCTATGTCGCTCATAGCGACATCACCAGTAATAACCCGCACATCGCCGAACGTCTTAAACGTTTGTCCGAAAAAATCATGGCGGAAAAACCGCTGTCTCAGGATACGTTCGATCGCTACAGCCAGCTGATGACGCGCACCCCGAACGTTCCGGTTACGGCTAACGCGCAGCTGCCAACCAATATCTATGGCGCGGCGGCGATGCAAATCACCGGCAACCAGGAGCGGAGCTGGAATATCGCGTCGACGATTGATACCCGTAAAGGGCAAGATTTAATGATGCTGAACGGCACGCTCAGCAACATGACAAGCTATGGCGATCAGCTTGGCGTGGCCACGCTTGTGCCGTTAGATAGCAACACGCGAAAAAACTATGTCGGGCTCAACTGGCAGCAGTTTTTAAACGATGAAGGGCTGACGATGCAGCTCAAAGGCAGCTATTACCGTGAAGATCCGCGAGATTTTTCTCCCCTGCTCTCTTTGCCGAATAATATCAGTGTCGATTCGAAGCAAAAAACAACGCAATACAACGGCGGCGTGACGTTTGGTTATCCCCTGCTGCTGACGCAAAAATCACAAATTAATCTGACCAGCGGTTTTGATTACACCGACCGCCAGGACGATTATGCCCTGCAGGCCAGACTGCTGGGCAAAACCTATAGCCTGGACTCCGTCAACCAGCACGCGCGTTATCCCGCGCTGGAAGTGGGCATCAACGGTGCACATCAGTTCACAACCGCCAGCCTCAGCGGCCGACTCAACGTGCGTCAGGGTATTGATGCGATGGGAGCCGATATCGTCTCGGCCCCCAGGCCCGATATTAATTTTACGCTCACGAAAAGCTATCTGGACGCAGCCTGGCTGTTTGCCGATAAGTGGCGGCTATCAACGTCCTGGGAGGGGGACTGGTCAAATAACACGTTGCCAGAACCCGAACGCGTTAGCTTCGGTGCCCAGCGCTTTGGCCGTGGATACCAGGACAGTGAAGCAAGCGGTGATTACGGCTATGGCGGGCAGGTAGAACTGCGCTATATCCAGATGCGAAAAGAGAGCACATGGCTTGCCACAATCCAGCCCTACATCCTGGCCGATACCGCGCAAACCTGGTTTAACACCTCCGGCTTGCCTCATCAGCGGCTCGGGTCAGTGGCGGCTGGCGTGATGGTAGGCGATACCCGCCACTATAGCATCACGGTTGAGGCGGCAAGACCCGTCGGGGATGTTCCGACAGACAGTCGCAACAGAGACTGGCGCTACAGCCTGACGTTTACGTGGAATTTCAATAAAATGCAGTAAGCCTTTCAGCCCGAATACTGGCAGGATCAACGCAGCGCAGCGCGTGGGTTGGACAGGTCTCCACGCAGGCCGGTCCGCCTTCGCGCTGCACACATAAATCACATTTCAGCGCTTGTGGCCTGTTTCCCACCAGCCGTACCTGCATCGCCCCAAACGGACAGGCGACCATACAGCTTTTACAGCCAATACAGCGCGTCTGCTCAACAAGCCAGGCGCCTGCCGTAAGGCTGATGGCATGGGTTGGGCAGACATTGGCACAGGGGGCGTCCTCGCACTGATGGCAACCCACCGCCGTAGTGTAGGCATCCCCCTTCACCACCCGCAGGCGAGAGGTAAAAGCCTCTGCGGTGAATTCATCCTGATGCGCGACCGCACAGGCCACTTCACAGGTGCGGCACCCGATGCATTTTTCCGCATCCGCCATGATAAATCGTTTCATCTGTTACGCCTCGCGTACGTTAAAACCCAGCTCTTTTGAGATCGCATACGGAACGCGGCCGTGGATATCAAACACCAGCTCATCATACATGGCGCTCAGTTCAGTGATGGTGTTCCGCGTCAAAGGTTAGATCTGTTCCTGATGGCCACACGCCATAAAGATCTTGCCCATTGCTGAGCAGTAGAGAGGCATATGCTAGCCGATTCAGATCCCGGTTATGCAGCAGGAGCTGCTCGACAAGCATTATCTGCGTAAGCACGGGGCGAATGCCTACTACGGGCAGTGATCGGGCATTGAGATGGGCTTTAAGGAACAGCAGTGCAGGCACGATCGTAGGCCGGGTAAGGCAACGCCGCCACCCGGCTTTACCGCATCAGAAACGCCAGGTCAGGCCGGTCATCAGCACGAAGCTGTCGTCGCGGTCGATCATCGGGCTGTTCTTCACGTCGTCAGGCAACACGGTGTAGACAGCGCTGGCGTTGAGATACAGCTTCTGGGTTAACTGATATTTAGCCGCCAGGCCAACGTATGGCGTCCAGCTGTCGCCGGCGGTGTATTGATCCAGTCCGGAGCGGCGAGACTCGCTACCGGATACGCCGTAGTAGTAGTCGTTATAGCTTTCGTCGCTGTAGAACACACCTACGGAAGGCGTCAGGGTCAGGCGCTCCATTTTGATCGGACGGAAGTACGATACTTCGCCGATCACGCCGCCGCTTTCATCCGTGGCATCACCAGAGACCGCCACTTTCAGCGAACCCCAGCTTTCGTGGCGGTAGTACGCCCCACCGAGGAAGGCGGATGCTTTACGCTCATCAAGCTGCTTCATCTGATGATCGTCGTTATCGTCAGGGTCGAAATGCAGCGGCATCCACGTTGCGGTCAGGCTCAATTCATTTTTTGCATCTTTCCACAGGATCCATCCGCCCGTGGTCTGACGAACGTAGAAACGATCGCCTTCGTAGCTAATCAACGGTACTGCGGTCGTATTTTCGTTATAGCCTTTGTAAGGAGACTCATTAAATACAGCCCCCGCACCAAGTGAAAATTCACCGGCCATGGCAGACGTTGATGCAAATAACGTGGCAGCGATCAGTAAATTGTATTTAATAGTCATTCCATGTAATCCATATATATGCCAAACAAGCGAGGCGCATAATAATGGTTACAAAATTGCCAATGCAACGCTGCGGTTTATATAATATTATATATAAAATCATATAGATGGGTGTGCATAATGAGTACATTACAGCTAAAACCACGCGAATTAAAAATTATCTCCGTCATTGCAGCCACCCACAGCATTGGTGATGCCGCCGCCCTGCTGGGTATGGCGCAGGCCAACGTCAGTAAATATCTGTCTGATTTTGAAACGCGGGTTGGGCTCAAGGTTTTTGAGCGCACCACGCGGCAGCTGGCCCTGACCCAGTTTGGTGAAGCGTTACTCCCCTACGTGAATGCCACGCTGGATAAGAACAGCCAGCTTGTTAATTTCATTGCTGATTATAAGCATGAAAAGCGCGGAAAAGTGACGATCTATGCCCCAACAGGTATCGTGACCTACCTCGCGCGACACGTGATCCATCAGATAGAAGACATCGGCGACATCCGCATCTCCCTGAAAACCTACAATCTGGACCGGAATGAATTTTCAGAAGGCGTTACCTTTCCGGATGACTGCGACATTTTAATTACCTATGCTCAGCCGAAAGACGAAAGCCTGGTTGCCAGCGTGTTGACACAATATTCCGTTACGGCCTTCGCAACCGTAGAATATTTAAATAAACACCCCTTAACCGGACCTGAAGATTTAATTAATCATTCCTGTATTCTCATTGACTCCATGCTGGTCGATGAAGCCAACATCTGGCGTTTCCGCGTGCACGGCAGCGATGACGTGCATGACTACCGGGTGACCGGTAATTATATTTGCGACAATACGCAGACGGCCCTGGAGCTGGCCAGAAATCATCTTGGGATTGTTTTTGCGCCAAAAGAGAGTCTGAAAAAAGAATTAACGAAAGGCATGCTGGTCCCCTGCTTCCCGCATCAGGAGGAGTGGTGGCTCGATCTGACCGCCATCTTCCGAAAACGCGAATACCAGCCCTGGCGCGTGCAATACGTTCTGGATGGCGTACTGAACTGCCTGCGCCAGCAAATTGCTCAGGCCGCCCACGGACGGCCTGAGCTGGGCGACTAGAACAGCCCCAGCGGCTTATCGGAATAGCTGACCAGCAGACATTTGGTCTGTTGGTAATGCTCCAGCATCATCTTGTGGGTTTCACGCCCGATGCCCGACTGCTTATAACCGCCAAATGCCGCGTGTGCCGGATAGGCGTGATAGCAGTTGGTCCAGACGCGCCCGGCCTGAATGCCGCGGCCCATTTTATAGGCCAGATTACCGTTGCGGCTCCAGACGCCTGCCCCCAGGCCATACGGCGTGTCGTTGGCAATCGCCAGCGCCTCCTCCATCGTTTTAAAGGTGGTCACGGCCAGCACCGGTCCGAAGATTTCCTCCTGGAAAACGCGCATGGTGTTCTGCCCGAACAGGATCGTCGGCTCAAGGTAATACCCGTCCTGCAGATCCCCTCCGAGCACCTTACGGCGTCCGCCGGTGAGAATATCCGCCCCCTCCTTCTTGCCGATGTCGATGTAGTTGAGGATCGTTTCCAGCTGTCCATGCGAGACCTGCGCCCCCATCTGGGTGACATTATCGAGCGGGTTACCGCTGCGGATAGACTCGACGCGGCGAATGGCCCGCTCCATAAAGCGCTCGTAGATGGATTCCTGCACCAGCGCGCGGCTTGGGCAGGTGCAGACTTCGCCCTGGTTAAACGCAAACAGCGCAAACCCTTCCAGGGCTTTATCGAAGAAGGCATCCTCTTCCTCCATCACGTCCTCGAAGAAGATGTTCGGGGATTTCCCGCCCAGCTCGAGGGTCACCGGAATGATGTTTTGCGTGGCGTACTGCATGATCTGCTGGCCCACCTCCGTCGACCCGGTAAACGCCACTTTGGCAATCCGTTTTGAGGTGGCCAGATATTCCCCTATCTCCCCGCCCGCGCCGTTGACCACGTTAATCACGCCCGGCGGCAGCAGATCGCCAACGATTTCCATCAGCAGCAGGACCGAGAGCGGGGTCAGACGCGCCGGTTTGAGCACAATACAGTTTCCGGCCGCCAGCGCGGGCGCCATTTTCCAGCTCGCCATCAGCAGCGGGAAGTTCCACGGAATAATTTGGCCTACTACCCCCAGCGGTTCGTGGAAGTGATACGCCACGGTGTCGTTGTCAACTTCGCTGATCCCGCCCTCCTGCGCGCGAATACAGGAGGCAAAATAGCGGAAGTGGTCGATAGCCAGCGGCACGTCAGCCGCCATCGTTTCCCGGATCGGCTTGCCGTTATCCCAGGTTTCCGCCGTCGCCAGCAGCTCCAGATTTTGCTCCATCCGGTCGGCGATTTTGAACAGGATCGCCGCCCGGTCCTGCACGGAGGTGTGAGCCCATTTCTCTTTCGCTTTGTGCGCCGCATCCAGCGCCAGGTCTATATCACGCTTACCGGAGCTGGCAATCTCGCACAGCGGCTGGCCGGTAACCGGGGTCAGGTTGGAATAGTATTCGCCGTCGACGGGCGCGACCCAGTCGCCGCCAATAAAGTTGTCATAACGGGGCTTCAGCTTGAGGGGGAAACCATACTCGCCGGGCTGGATACGCGATGAGGGAGGATTGTTTGTCATGTCCGTCTCCTTGCTGTTGGTGTACAACAAGGGTAGTTCCGGCTGGCGATTTTCTCGCCAACCGGTAACGGTGTTTACGACGGAGGTCACGGAGTTTCAGGAAATAATAACGAATCGCGCAACAGATGATCGTTACCGCGGCGGCGGGTAAAGCCGATGCGGTTGAAATACTCCAGGATCTGAATCGCCAGCTTGCGGCCCACGTTCAGCCGATCGCGGAAATCCGCTGCGCAGGTCGAGCCGCGCGCCTGATCCAGCTCGCGGATCAGGTTGGCAAACGCCACAATGCGATCGTTACGGTAGTAACGATCTTTCACGATCGCGACGATTAGCCCCTGCTGCGCCGCATGGCGCAACACCTGCCGCATCAGCTGCTCTTCGGTATTCGTTTCGCGGGCCAGATCCCGAACCCACCACGGCTCATCGCCAAACAGCGGGGCTACTTTTTGCCATATCGCCTCCTGATCTGCGGTGAACCCGGCCTTGTGATCCGGCAGGTGCAGCCAGCCGTGGTGGCTTTTAATCACTCCGCTTTCGCGCATGTTTTCGATCAGCAGCAGCACCAGCGCATCGTCTTCCATCGGCAGCGCCATGCGTCGCAGACGCTCACGGCCCGGGCCTGGCTCGTCCTGATGCTGTTCGTGGTAAGTCGCAAGCGTGTTCAGTATCTTACGCTGCCATTGCGCAGCAACCGGGGCATTGAGCAGGCTGTCTCCGGCCTGTATAAAGCCCGGCTCCTGGGTCAGCTGGCGTAAGCCTTCCCCGCTCAGCTGGCGTGCCCATGCAAAATCACGCAGACTCACCGCCCCGCGATCGAGGTGCACCCGCAGCGCGGCGTTATCCTCTTTGGCCTGCGCCAGCGCGGCCAGCCACTGCAGATATTCCGGCTTACGCTTGCCGCGTCGAGGTGGGTTAAGCGCCACCACGCGCGCCCCCGCCAGCGTTTCCCTTGCAGAAATATCACGCAGTACCAGACGATCGTTGTCTGCCAGCCAGAGCGGCGAATCGAATACCAGCTCGGCAAGGTCGTTTTCCAGCAGCGACACGCGCCCGGTGATATGGCTGGCCGCGTGATGAATATGCAGCGGCTGCCATTGGGTCAACGGTATGTGTGTCTGCAGGGAGACAATCACGCGTTCAGACGGTTCCGGCGGAGCATCGGCCAGCAGCCAGTCTCCGCGGTTCAGCTGCTCTTTTTCCGCATCCCCGGCAATGTTCAGCGCGATACGTTGTCCGGCGTGGGCACGGTCAGCGGGCTGGTTTTGTGCGTGCAGTCCGCGCACGCGCATCGGTTTATTCACGCCCGTCAGCCAGAGGGTATCTCCCACGCTGACTTCACCGCTCAGCGCGGTGCCGGTTACGACCAGCCCCGCACCTTTTACGGTAAAGGCCCGGTCGATCGCCAGACGAAAGCGGTGATGGCTGGCGTGAGCGCGTGATGAAAGGTTCTGCAAATGGTGGCGAAGTTCATCGATACCACGCCCTTCTGTCGCCACGGTGACAAAAAGCGATGCGTCGGCAAAGCCATACTCCCGCAGGGTCGCCTGGACCGTTTCGCGCACCTCGCTGACGCGCGCGTCATCCACGCGATCGGCTTTGGTCAGCGCCACGGTCAGCTGCGGGTTGCCGGTCAACTGCAGGATCGCCAGGTGCTCGCGGGTTTGCGCCATCACGCCGTCATCGCAGGCCACCACCAGCAGGGCATGATCGATGCCGCCCACGCCCGCCAGCATGTTAGACAGAAACTTTTCATGCCCCGGCACATCAATAAAGCCCAGCACGCGGCCATCAGGCTGGGGCCAGTAGGCATAGCCCAGATCGATGGTCATGCCGCGCTTTTTCTCTTCCGGCAGGCGGTCGGCGTTTACGCCGGTAATCGCCTGCAGTAACGTGGTTTTTCCGTGGTCAACGTGACCGGCGGTGGCAATAATCATTTCAACAACATCTCCAGAAATCGCTCTTCATCTTCAAGGCAGCGCAGATCCAGCCACATTCGGCCGTCGTAAATCCGCCCGATAACCGGCGTCGGCAGGCCACGCCAGCGTGACGACAGGGCGTCAAGATGGCTACCGCGCCCGTCACGCGGCGTGAACGTCAGCGCCTCACTCGGCAGCCTGTCCACCGGCAGCGACCCGCTGCCAATCTGCGACTGGCAGGGCTCAATGCGAACGTTAAAATCGGGGTAGTGCGGGGCGACGCGCGGCAGCAGTAACTCGGCCTGGGCGCGAATCGAGGCGGCATCCCGGCTTAACAGGCGCAGCGTGGGCAGGCGGTCGGCCAGTTTTTCGGGGTAAAGATAGAGCCGCAGCGTCGCCTCCAGCGCGGCAAGCGTCATTTTATCGGCGCGCAGGGCGCGCTTGAGCGGATGCTGCTGCAGCTGCGCAATCAGCTCGCGCTTGCCGACGATAATCCCGGCCTGCGGCCCGCCCAGCAGTTTGTCGCCGGAAAAGCTGACCAGGCTCACGCCCGCCGCAATCATCTCTTGCGGCATCGGCTCTTTTGGCAGCCCGTACAGGCTCAGATCCACCAGCGAGCCGCTGCCGAGATCGGCAATCACCGGTATATTCAATTCGCGCCCAATCGCCGCCAGCTCCGCCTCTTCAACCGTTTTGGTGAAGCCTTCAATATGGTAATTGCTGGTGTGGACCTTCATCAGCAGGGCGGTATTTTCATTCACCGCCGCGCGATAGTCTTTCGCATGGGTACGGTTAGTGGTACCCACCTCATGCAGCGCACAGCCCGCCTGGCGCATCACGTCAGGAATACGAAATGCCCCGCCAATCTCCACCAGCTCGCCGCGGGACACCACCACCTCTTTGCCGCTGGCGGTGGCCGCCAGCATCAGCAGCACCGCTGCGGCGTTATTATTCACAATGCAGGCATCTTCCGCGCCGGTCAGCTGGCACAGCAGCTCCGCCAGCGCGCGGTCGCGGTGCCCGCGTCCGGCGCCGTCCAGATCGTACTCCAGCGTTACGGGCGCTTGCATGGCCTGCACGACTGCGGCAACGGCCTCTTCCGCCTGCTGCGCGCGCCCCAGATTGGTATGCAGCACGGTTCCGGTCAGGTTTATCACCGGGCGTAATGCGCTTTGCGCCTTCTCATCCAGCCGCTGTTCAACTTCCTGCTCCCACGCGCTACACCAGGCGGGCAAGGCGTTTTCTGCCTCAATCGCGCATCGGGCTTCGTCCTGAAGCAGGCGTAACATTTCCACCGTCGCGGTATGGCCGAAACGCTCAGCAACGGCATGAATGCGGGGTTCGCGAAGAAGACGGTCGGTAGCGGGGATCTGGCTGTACAGCGAATGATGAGTAGTCATGAAGGCGCCTGGCGAGTAAATATCTTCCCCCCTCCCGACGGGAGAGGGAGTTAACATGTGGGGGGATTGTACCGCCTCCGACGGCGAAGTGTTATAACCCGCGTCAAGCCTTTGGTGGTTCGGTACGGGCAAAGCTCTCGCGGCTAAACAGCGTGTCTGCAAGCTTCACCAGCAGCGGACGGTCGACGCACCAGCCCGGGGAGACGTGGCGGAAGTTGAGATAACCAATCGCGCAGGCGATGGCGATGGTCCCCAGGTTCAGGCTGTCGGTGTCGATCTTTCCCTCCCGGATAAGCTGTTCACACCTGTCCAGGCTGCGGCTGATTTTTTCCCGCTGGCGTAACAGTTCCGTTTCCGACTGCTGGGCAGCGGGCCTTGCCTGTTCCCGTACGGAGGTTAATGCCGCATCCATAATACCGTCGGCCAGGGCTTCGACCTGCTTCACCGCCAGCGCCGCTTTTGGGTCAGCAGGCAGCATAGCCGGGGCAACGCCCAGCAGCTCAATGTACTCGGCAATAATTGGGGAATCGAACCAGTACTCGCCCTCGTCCGTGACCAGCGCCGGGACTTTTCCCAGCGGGTTGTACTGCGCAACGCCGTTTTCCGCGTTGTAAGGCTGTTCATTCACGAATTCAAATTCAATCCCCTTCTCCAGCAGGAGAATCGAGATTTTTCGCACGAAGGGACTGGTGTAGCTGCCGATGAGTTTCATTGCCTGATCCTTAATGCCGGAAAAAAGTCAGTATGGATCAAGCGATGAAAAAAGGGCAGGTCTGCATGTCGCATTCCTGCCCTGGAAGGATTAGTGATCGAGGTAGAGGTAGTGCATCCAGCTGGTCATACGCAGCAGTACTTTACGCATGACCGAAACGTGGGCGAAGTGGTCCGAATAGACAGCCACCTGGGCATAGATACCGTCCGGCAGGGCATCGACTTCAGCGTCAGGGCTCAGCTCGATGATGGCCTGCACGCCATCCGTGCCCGGCGTGACCGTCAGAGACTGGAGCGCACCCTGCGCCTGATAGGTCCCCCCCGGCACCACCGGCAGAATTGCGGTGAGCTTCCCGGAGAATACCTGGCCCGGCAGGGCGTTAAACACCACTTCCGCTTCATCGCCCGGTTTCAGACGCAGCAGCGAGTTCTGGCGGAACTGGGCCACAATCTGACGCTTCTGTTCAGGAATGAAGACCATCACCGGACGCAGAGGCAGCGCGGCGGCATAGGTCCCCGGACGGATCAGCACCTGGGTGATGTAACCATCGCTCGGCGCACGCACCACGGTCTGGTCCAGGTTATATTTGGCTTCGGCAAGCTGGGCACGTAACGAAGCAATCTGTGACTGCTCGCCGTTCACCATGCTGTCTAACTGGCTTTGAATCTGCACCTGCTCAGCCACGGAGCCTTTCACCATGGCATCCTGTGCCAGATAGTTTTGCCGCGCGTTATCAATATCGCTTTCAGAGAAAGGATTCACCTTCGCCTGGCTGCCTTTCAGGTAGCGCTGATAATCTTTATAGAGGCGATCGCGCTCAGCGGAGACGCGTGTGGTATTGGCAACCGCTTCCGACAGCTGCGCTTTCAGGTTATCGATATTGTGCGTCGCGGTTACCAGGTCAGCCTGGAGTCTGTCGACGCGCGCCTGGTAGCGGCCAGGATCCAGTTTAAATAACACTTCGCCTTTTTTAATAAGCTGGTTATTTTTATCCGTGACTTCACTGACCACACCGGTCACCTGCGGCGTGATTGGAATAGAAATAACCGCTTTTTGCGCCGTAAAGGTATACGGATGGTTATAGTTCATTAACAGAATAAGACCGGCAACAATAAATACGCCGCCTAATGTTGCGGTGGCAAGCGTCCACTGGTTGACCGGAATTCGGAATATTTTAAAAATGGCCCAGGCAAATGCCACGTAGGTCAAAATAATCAACAGATCCATGATTAGCGCTCCAGCGTGTTCTTATCAGCAGTGGGCTGTACTGCAGCCAGCTTTTGTTCGAGTTCCGCCACGCGTTTGGCCAGCGCATCCATGCCCGGAACTTCATCAGGCTTTGTGATGTGGTTTTGCATGCCCCAGCCGCGATCTTCGCGGTACAGCGTGGCCCAAATCCACAGGAATGGCCAGATGGCATGGAGTGTAAACAGGCTAATCCAGCCTGCCGTATGAATGGCATCGGCATGCGGATGGTTACGCTTTTTGGCCATATTATAAGGAATATCATGGATGGCGATGATTCCGTAAAAGAGAACCAGAAATACAAAAATCAATACGCCCAGCGCAAAATAGTTGAGAAACATATTCTCCTCACTTAAACAACGTCAACTCATTAAATTAATAAAACGGTACGCAACCTAATTAATTTTTTTATAAACACGAGGATGTGCTTACTATTTCCGAGCCGGGGAGTATGAGTTTTTATAATATCTCCATGCAAGTTTATAAGCGTGTCAAAATATATCCTGAATAATAATAGACTTAACCTTACAATATGAGCGTAATCCACGTTTTAACTTTTCGCCATACCACACATCAAAAGTGGTTTTTTAGCTTATCGTGTCGTGCCATATCATCCTGGCGCTGAAACGTGAAGCAGAGTTTGCCGCCGATCACAGCCGGAGAAATCTGCATAAAAATATTTTGTGAAATCAGTCACAATCCAGAAACAAACACGCCATGACAAAATGTGACGACAATCACACAAATGGGTGGATTTTGCTTTTTTTCTCGCCATCGTATTTTTTTTGCCCACTTATTTTGTGATTGAGATCACTTCATTGATATCCCTACCCCCTGCCTTTACGTGACACGCATCACATAAATTTTCCCTGTCTGGACAGTTGAACGATTCAGTGCCAGATTTCACAGCATCAGAACAGGGCCCGGCTACCTCTGCCGCCTCATTAACAATAAACCTCGGGCCATAAGCCTAAGCGTAAACAGAAGAAGGGGTGTTTTATGTCATCCGATTTCAAGATCAAAGTTCAAAGCTTTGGTCGTTTCCTCAGCAACATGGTGATGCCAAATATCGGCGCGTTTATCGCGTGGGGTATCATCACTGCATTGTTCATTCCGACAGGGTGGTTGCCTAACGAAACGCTGGCGAAACTTGTTGGCCCAATGATTACCTATCTCCTGCCGCTGCTCATCGGTTTCACCGGGGGTCGTCTGGTGGGCGGTGACCGTGGTGGCGTCGTGGGTGCCATCACAACCATGGGTGTTATCGTCGGTGCGGATATGCCGATGTTCCTCGGTGCGATGATTGCCGGTCCTCTGGGCGGCTGGGCGATTAAGAAATTCGACGTCTGGGTTGATGGTAAGATCAAATCCGGCTTCGAAATGCTGGTGAACAACTTCTCTGCGGGCATTATCGGGATGATCCTCGCCATTCTGGCGTTCCTCGGCATTGGCCCTGCGGTTGAAGTGCTGTCTAAAGTTCTGGCGGCAGGCGTAAACTTCATGGTGGCGCATGAGATGCTGCCGCTGGCGTCGATCTTCGTTGAACCGGCGAAAATCCTGTTCCTTAACAACGCCATCAACCACGGTATCTTCTCGCCGCTGGGCATTCAGCAGTCACACGATCTCGGCAAGTCCATCTTCTTCCTGATTGAAGCCAACCCGGGCCCGGGTATGGGCGTACTGCTGGCGTACATCTTCTTTGGCCGTGGCAGCGCAAAACAGTCTGCTGGCGGTGCGGCGATCATCCACTTCCTGGGCGGTATCCACGAAATTTACTTCCCATACGTGCTGATGAACCCACGTCTGATCCTGGCCGTTATCCTCGGCGGTATGACCGGCGTGTTCACGCTGAGCGTCCTGGGCGGCGGTCTGGTTTCTCCGGCCTCTCCGGGTTCTATCCTGGCGGTACTGGCGATGACGCCAAAAGGCGCTTATTTCGCGAACCTCGCAGCTATCTTTGCGGCAATGGCCGTCTCCTTCGTGGTCTCTTCTATCCTGCTGAAAACCAGCAAGGTGAAAGAAGATGATGACATCGAAGCCGCAACCCGTCGTATGCACGACATGAAAGCCGAATCCAAAGGCGCAACGCCACTGGCAGCAGGTGATGTTTCTAACGACCTGAGCCACGTGCGTAAAATCATCGTTGCCTGTGATGCCGGTATGGGCTCCAGCGCAATGGGTGCAGGCGTGCTGCGTAAGAAAGTGCAGGATGCGGGCCTGACCAACATCTCCGTGACCAACAGCGCCATTAACAGCCTGCCGCCGGATGTTGACCTGGTGATCACGCACCGCGATCTGACCGAACGCGCCATGCGCCAGGTGCCGCAGGCACAGCACATTTCGCTGACCAACTTCCTCGATAGCGGCCTGTACACCAGCCTGACCGAACGTCTGGTTGCCGCGCAGCGTCACGAAGACAACGAAGTGAAAGTGCGCTCCAGCCTGCAGGACAGCTTTGACGAGAGCAATGCCCACCTGTTTAAGCTGGGTGCGGAAAACATCTTCCTCGGTCGTACCGCGGCCACCAAAGAAGACGCGATTCGCTTTGCCGGTGAGCAGCTGGTGAAAGGCGGCTACGTTCAGCCTGAATATGTCGACGCGATGCTGGAACGCGAAAAACTGACGCCAACCTATCTGGGCGAATCCATCGCGGTGCCGCACGGTACGGTTGAAGCGAAAGATCGCGTCCTGAAAACCGGCGTCGTATTCTGTCAGTACCCGCAGGGCGTGCGCTTCGGTGAAGAAGAAGATGACATCGCCCGTCTGGTCATTGGTATCGCCGCTCGCAACAACGAGCACATTCAGGTGATTACCAGCCTGACCAACGCGCTGGATGATGAAACGGTTATTGAGCGTCTGGCGAACACCACCAGCGTTGAAGAAGTTCTGGCTCTGCTTAACAAATAACGGTACTCCTCCCTCTCCCCCCGGGGAGAGGGCTAGGGTGAGGGGAAAACGTTCCTCACCCCAGCCCTCTCGGGTAAAAACATTGATGAAGGTTAACACTATGAAAGCATTACATTTTGGCGCAGGTAATATCGGTCGTGGTTTTATCGGTAAACTGCTGGCAGACGCGGGCATTACCCTGACATTCGCCGATGTGAATCAGGTTGTCCTGGATGCCCTGAATGCACGTCATAGCTATCAGGTCCATGTGGTGGGCGAAAACGAGCAGGTTGAGACAGTATCTGGCGTCAACGCGGTCAGCAGCATCGGCGACGACGTTATTGATCTTATCGCCAGCGTCGATCTGTTCACCACCGCCGTGGGCCCGGTTGTGCTTGAGCGCATCGCCCCTGCGGTCGCGAAAGGCCTGGCAAAACGTAAAGCGCAGGGTATCGACACCCCGCTGAACATCATCGCCTGTGAAAACATGGTGCGCGGCACCACGCAGCTGAAAGGCCACGTTCTCAACGCTGTGGCAGATGAAGACAAAGCCTGGGTGGAAGCGCACGTCGGTTTTGTGGATTCCGCCGTGGATCGCATCGTTCCGCCTTCCGAATCCGCGACCAACGATCCGCTGGAAGTGACCGTTGAAACCTTCAGCGAGTGGATCGTCGATAAAACCCAGTTTAAAGGCGCGCTGCCGACCATTCCGGGAATGGAATTAACCGATAACCTGATGGCATTTGTCGAACGCAAACTCTTCACGCTGAACACCGGGCATGCTATAACCGCGTACCTCGGAAAATTGGCCGGTCATCAGACCATTCGTGACGCGATCCTCGATGAGAAGATCCGCGCGGTGGTAAAAGGGGCAATGGAAGAGAGCGGCGCGGTGCTGATCAAACGCTACGGTTTTGATGCTGAGAAACACGCAGCATACATCCAGAAAATCCTCGGTCGCTTTGAAAACCCGTATCTGAAAGATGACGTTGAGCGCGTGGGCCGTCAGCCGCTGCGTAAGCTGAGCGCGGGCGACCGCCTGATTAAGCCGCTGCTGGGCACGCTGGAATACGGTCTGCCGCACGCCAACCTGGTGAAAGGAATTGCCGCCGCGATGCACTACCGCAGCGAGCAGGACCCACAGGCGCAGGAACTGGCTCAGCTGATTGATACCCAGGGCGCGCAGGCTGCGCTGGCGCAGATTTCCGGTCTGGACGCCAACAGCGACGTGGTTGTGGAGGCGGTTAACGCATACAACGCAACCAAATGATGCAGAATGCGGCGCAGGTAATCCTGCGCCCTGATTACAGATTGTCAGATATGCAGGCAATAATGGAACAAACCCAGGCCTTTGAAAATCGTGTGCTTGAGCGTCTGAATGCTGGCAAAACCGTACGAAGTTTCCTGATTGCCGCCGTCGAGCTGTTAACCGAGGCGGTGAATATCCTGGTGCTTCAGGTGTTTCGCAAAGACGACTACGCGGTAAAATATGCTGTAGAACCGTTACTGGACGGAGACGGACCGCTGGGCGATCTATCCGTGCGTCTGAAGCTGATTTATGGTCTTGGCGTGCTGAACCGACAAGAGTATGAAGATGCGGAGCTGCTAATGGCGCTGCGCGAAGAGCTCAACCATGACGGTAACGAATACACCTTTACCGACGATGAGATCCTGGGGCCGTTCGGCGAGCTGCACTGCGTCACCGCGCTCCCTCCGGTACCGCAGTTTGATAACAGCGACCCGGAGCTCTACGCGATGCAAAAGCTGCGTTATCAACAGGTTGTCCGTTCTACGATGGTCCTTTCCCTGACTGAGCTGATTTCCCGAATCAGCTTAAAAAAAGCGTTTCAGAAGTAAGCCTGCTCACATTGGTGTATCCTTCCCTGTAAATTCCCCGTTTTCAGAGTTATTTGTCATGAAAGAAGTCGAAAAGAACGAAATTAAACGCCTGAGCGACCGCCTGGATCTCATCCGCCATCAGATGGCGGGCCTGTCGCTGGTCGATTCCGCCGAGAAATATGCCGAGCTTGAAAAAGAGACCGCAAAGCTGGAAGCGGAGATCGAGCGCCTGCGCGAGGTCAAAGGCCAGAAGCTGAGCAAAGAAGCGCAGAAGCTGATGAACATGCCGCACCGCCGTGCGATCACCAAAAAAGAGCAGGCCGACATGGGCAAGCTGAAGAAAAGCGTCCGTGGTCTGGTGGTGGTTCACCCGATGACCGAGCTTGGCCGCGAAATGGGCCTGAAAGAGATGACGGGTTTTTGTAAGACGGCGTTCTGATTTCATGCCGGGTGGCGCTGCGCTTACCCGGCCTACTCTTTTCCCCTTCGCGTGAATTGGTCCAACCAATAGCGCAATCAATCCTCCCCCGGTTCACAATTCCATTATTTCCGCTCACAAAACCATTGCTAGCTCATAACATCTGGTTAACCATTCATTGTCATTAACCCTACAACACAACATTGGCAGGACCACTTTTACACAGACTGTGACGCAGAGATGAGCGGAGACTCACCCGCAGCGCAGGCTGTCCGGTCCCCAGGAGACCTGCATGAGCCTCTGGCAACAAAACTACGACCCGGCCGGAAATATCTGGCTGTCGAGCCTGATCGCATCGCTGCCGATCCTGTTCTTCTTCTTTGCGCTGATTAAGCTCAAGCTGAAGGGCTACCTTGCCGCGACGTACACCGTCGCCATCGCCCTGCTGGTGGCGCTGTTCTTCTACAAGATGCCGGTCGATCGCGCGTTGGCCTCCGTCGTTTACGGTTTCTTCTACGGCCTGTGGCCGATTGCGTGGATCATCATCGCGGCGGTCTTCGTCTATAAAATCTCGGTGAAAACCGGGCAGTTCGACATCATCCGCTCGTCGATTCTCTCCATCACGCCGGACCAGCGCCTGCAGATGCTGATTGTCGGCTTCTCCTTCGGGGCGTTTCTGGAAGGCGCGGCAGGCTTTGGCGCACCGGTGGCGATCACCGCCGCGCTGCTGGTGGGGCTGGGCTTTAACCCGCTCTATGCCGCGGGCCTGTGCCTGATTGTGAACACCGCGCCGGTGGCGTTTGGCGCGATGGGTATTCCGATTCTGGTCGCGGGCCAGGTGACCGGTCTGGACAGCTTTGAGATTGGCCAGATGGTTGGCCGCCAGCTGCCGTTCCTGACCATTATCGTCCTCTTCTGGATCATGGCGATTATGGACGGCTGGCGCGGCGTGAAGGAGACCTGGCCTGCGGTGATGGTGGCGGGCGGTTCGTTCGCGATTGCCCAGTACCTCAGCTCGAACTTCCTTGGCCCGGAGTTGCCGGACATCATCTCTTCGCTGGTGTCGCTGGTCTGCCTGACGCTGTTCCTGAAACGCTGGCAGCCGGTTCGTATTTTCCGCTTCGCCGACATGGGCGCTTCGCAGGTCGATCAAACGCTGGCCCGCACCGGCTACACCGCAGGCCAGGTGATCCGCGCCTGGTCGCCGTTCCTGTTCCTGACCGCCACGGTTACGCTGTGGAGCATCCCGCCGTTTAAAGCCCTGTTCGCCCCGGGCGGCGCGCTGTACGACATGGTCATTAACGTTTCTGTCCCGTTCCTCGACAAGATGGTCGCCCGTATGCCGCCGGTGGTGCACGCCGCCACGCCGTATGCCGCGGTCTATAAATTCGACTGGTTCTCCGCCACCGGGACCGCCATCCTGTTTGCCGCTATTCTTTCCGTGGTGTGGCTGCGCATGAAACCTGCGGCTGCGGTACAGACCTTTGCGGCGACCGTTAAAGAGCTGATGCTGCCGATTTACTCCATCGGCATGGTGCTGGCGTTCGCGTTTATCTCGAACTACTCCGGTCTGTCATCAACGCTGGCACTGGCGCTGGCCCATACCAGCCACGCCTTCACCTTCTTCTCGCCGTTCCTCGGCTGGCTGGGGGTGTTCCTGACCGGTTCCGATACCTCGTCTAACGCCCTGTTTGCCGCGCTGCAGGCCACGGCGGCCCAGCAGATTGGCGTGTCGGACGTCCTGCTGGTGGCCGCGAACACGACGGGCGGCGTGACCGGGAAAATGATCTCCCCGCAGTCCATTGCCATTGCCTGTGCGGCGGTGGGACTGGTCGGTAAAGAGTCGGATCTGTTCCGCTTTACCGTGAAACATAGCCTGATATTCACCTGTATGGTCGGAGTCATCACCACCCTGCAGGCCTATGTCTTAACCTGGATGATCCCATGATAGTGATGCCCAGACGCCTGTCCGACGAGATTGCCTCTCGCGTGCGGGCGCTGATTGAAGAACAACAGCTGGAAGCGGGCATGAAGTTGCCCGCCGAACGCCAGCTCGCCGCCCAGCTTGGCGTGTCGCGCAATTCACTGCGCGAGGCGCTGGCAACACTGGTCAGCGAAGGGGTGCTGGTAAGCCGTCGCGGCGGCGGCACCTTTGTACGCTGGCAGCATGACGACTGGTCCGAGCAAAACATCGTTCAGCCGCTGAAAACGCTGATGGAGAACGACCCGGACTACAGCTTCGACATCCTTGAAGCGCGTCACGCCATCGAAACCAGTACCGCCTGGCACGCGGCCATGCGGGCAACCGAGGCCGACAAAGAGAAACTCATCGCCTGCTTTGAGGCCACGCAAAGCAGCGACCCGGATATCGCCTCCCAGGCGGACGTGCGCTTTCACCTGGCGATTGCCGAGGCGTCGCACAACGTGGTGCTGCTCCAGACCATGCGCGGGTTCTTTGACCTGCTGCAATCCTCCGTGAAGCAGAGCCGCCAGCGGATGTATCTGGTTCCGCCGGTGTTTGCCCAGCTGACCGAACAACACGAGGCGGTGCTCAACGCCATTCTGGCCGGCGATGCCGAGGCCGCACGCAAAGCGATGATGGCGCATCTCGGTTTCGTGCACACCACGATTAAACGATTCGATGAAGACCAGGCCCGACAGGCGCGTATTACCCGTCTGCCTGGCGACAGTGATATTTCCAGGGAGAACAAAGCATGATTATTTCAGCAGCCAGTGACTATCGCGCCGCGGCGCAGCGCATTTTGCCCCCGTTCCTGTTCCACTATATTGACGGCGGGGCATATGCCGAATACACCCTGCGCCGCAACGTGGAAGACCTGTCGGAGGTGGCTCTGCGCCAGCGCGTGCTGAAGAATATGTCTGACCTGAGCCTTGAGACGAAACTGTTCAACGAAACGCTCTCCATGCCGGTAGCGCTCGCACCTGTCGGCTTATGCGGCATGTACGCCCGCCGTGGTGAAGTGCAGGCCGCCGCCGCGGCAGATGCCAAAGGCATTCCGTTTACCCTCTCTACCGTCTCGGTCTGCCCGATTGAAGAGGTCGCCCCGACCATCAAGCGGCCAATGTGGTTCCAGCTGTACGTCCTGCGCGATCGCGGCTTTATGCGTAACGCGCTGGAGCGCGCCAAAGCGGCGGGCTGCTCCACGCTGGTCTTTACCGTTGATATGCCGACCCCCGGCGCGCGCTATCGTGACGCCCACTCCGGCATGAGCGGCCCGAACGCTGCGCTCCGTCGTTACTGGCAGGCCGTGACCCACCCGCAGTGGGCGTGGGATGTCGGCCTGAACGGTCGTCCGCACGATCTCGGGAATATCTCGGCGTATCTGGGTAAACCCACCGGGCTGGAGGATTACATCGGCTGGCTGGCGAACAACTTCGATCCGTCCATCTCCTGGAAAGACCTGGAGTGGATCCGCGAATTCTGGGACGGCCCGATGGTGATCAAGGGGATCCTCGACCCGGAAGATGCCCGCGATGCGGTCCGCTTTGGCGCAGACGGGATTGTGGTTTCTAACCACGGCGGCCGCCAGCTCGACGGGGTGCTCTCCTCCGCCCGCGCCCTGCCGGCCATTGCCGATGCGGTGAAAGGCGATATCGCCATCCTGGCCGACAGCGGGATCCGCAACGGGCTGGACGTGGTGCGCATGATTGCACTGGGTGCCGACAGCGTGCTGCTGGGCCGCGCGTATCTGTACGCCCTGGCGACGGCGGGCCAGGCAGGCGTGGCGAATCTGCTTAACCTGATCGAAAAAGAGATGAAGGTGGCGATGACGCTGACCGGTGCAAAAACGATTAGCGAAATCAGCAGGGATTCTCTGGTTCAGGAGTTAAGCAAATTACCGGCCGCGCTGGCTCCGCTTGCTCAGGGAAACGCTGCCTGAATTACCCCACGTTAACACCTCTTCTCATGCGTCCGATCTCCCCCTCGGGCGCTTTTTTATGCCAAAAATAACATCCAGGTAACATATTGGATAAGAAAATTTGACATCTACCTGTCGCCCGCAATTGTATAGACAAGCAAAGACAAGAACACAAAAACAACATCACATCAGAGGGGAGCGTATGACCTATTCAGGTAAGGTGGATATTCAGCAGGTGATCGACGACAGCCGCTTTTCAGGGTTTCACTGGCTGCTCATTGTGCTGGGCTTTCTGGTTCTGGCGATCGATGGCTTTGATACGGCGGCAATGGGCTACATCGCGCCCACGCTGTCGGCAGAATGGGGGATCCATAAGCAGGATCTGGGGCCGGTGCTGAGCGCGGCGCTGCTGGGGCTGTCGCTGGGCGCGCTGATTGCCGGTCCGGTATCGGACCGGATGGGCCGCAAGCGCGTGCTGGTCTTTTCGTGCCTGTTCTTCGGCCTTGCGAGCCTGGGGACGGCCTGGGCGCAAAGTCTGAATACCCTGACGCTGTGGCGCTTCCTGACCGGCCTGGGGCTCGGTGCCGCCATGCCGAACGCCATTACGCTGATCTCCGAGTTTGCCCCCCAGCGCTGTCGCGCGATGGCGATTAATACCATGTACTGCGGCTTCCCGCTGGGTGCGGCGGGCGGCGGCGCGATCTCGTCCTGGCTGATTCCCCACCACGGCTGGCGAAGCGTGCTGCTGACCGGGGCAATTGCGCCGCTGATTTTAACGCTGCTGCTGGCGCTGCTGTTGCCGGAGTCGGTGAAGTTTCTGGTGCAGCGCGGGAAAGACGTCGCCCAGGTTCGCCGCATCGCCAGCCGGTTCGCCCGCAGCACGCTGGATAGCGTCACGGGCTTTTTCCTGGCGGAGGAGAAGGTCGCGTCGAAAAAAGGCAGCGTGTCGCAGCTGTTTTCCATGCCCTGGCTGCCCGGCACCCTGATGCTGTGGGTCACCTACTTTATGGGACTGGTGATTTACTACGTCCTGCTGAGCTGGATGCCGACGCTGATGCAGGGGATGGGCTATGCCCTGGCGGAATCCGCCTGGCTCACTTCGCTGTTCACCTTCGGCGGTACCGCAGGCATTCTGCTCGCGGGCTGGATGATGGACCGCTGGGAAGCGCACAGGGTGGTTGCGTGTGGTTTCGTCCTGACGATGGGCCTTATTCTGTTACTGGGCATTGAGCATAACCATATCGCCCTGTTTGGCGGGCTGATCTTCCTGATGGGGATCGCGATGAACGGCGCGCAGTCGGGCATGCAGACTCTGGCCGCCACCTTTTACCCTACCGAGTGCCGCGCGACGGGCATCGCCTGGATGCAGGGCATCGGCCGCTTTGGTGGCGTGGCGGGAACCATGACCAGCGCCCAGCTTCTTTCCATGCAGTGGCAGGCGGACAGTATTTTAATGATCCTCAGCGTGCCCGCCCTGCTAGCCGCGGCGGCAACTGTCTACAAAATGCGGCATAAGGGGTCCGCTTGGAAAACGGAAAATATCCTACCCTAAGGTTGTTTTGACGGAATGAAGTACGTATATGCTCGAACTCCCCATTTAGTCCGACTAACGCACTTGTTCAGGTAACTGTTTTCTTTAGTCCAGCCCTAAAAGACACGACGAATCGCCAGTCGCGTTAACCATTGGTAACAGGTTTGCAGAGTAATGATGATGTAGGCGGTGCTACAGAGCTCTTGAAGTGGTGCCCTGACTGCGGCTACCCTGGAAGGACAGTTTAGGTATCTGCGCTCCGTGAAAGCCAGTTACCATCGGAACAAAGAGTTGGTAGTTCTGAATTCCGGAAAAAAACCACCGTTGGTAGCAGTTTTTTGTATACAGGGCAAGAGATTACGCGCGAAAAAAAGGATCTCAAAGATCCTTTTTGATTTAACGTTCAGTCATTAAAATTTACGTTAATACGACTCATATTTAAGCCCATAATTCTGGCTATATCGTACATCCAAAAGTGGCTTTCTATCAATACACCGCTTCTCTGTCTGTATGTCATTGAAGCAAGAAACCTCATCAATAAACCCAAGCAAGCTTTCATTCGGCTCGGTACGATATCCATTCCCAAAATCCATAATAGATATGTAGTAATAATAATCTTCGCCTTTATTCGGTATACCGTATTTTTCCTGAATCATATCCTTGTTGGCTTCCCACCAGGCTATCTGGCGGCTTTTCAGGTACGGAAAATGCCTGACCAGTATCGTATCGCCATCATGTACTGCCACAATATCAACCGGCGTCAGGTACTGCCAGAGCAGAAAGCCACCGGCAGCCGCCGCAATAACGCCCGCTATCAGCCACTTATTCATCCCGCCTCCCGCTGATTTCCACGGTCGTATTCATCTCGGTGATAAACGGCCTGTAGCCGTATTTCACATAACGCTGCAGCACAAACCAGGTCCGGAAAATTCGTCCCTGATGAAAAACAGGGTTCAGAATGTCTGCATCATCAAGTCCGAAGTGATCTTGAATCCGGTAATGCACCTTCGCCCGGTAGCTGTTGCCCGTCACCTCCAGCGACTGCAGCGTGATATGCGTCGACCAGGTATCATGGACGGTTATCACCAGCCCGTTAGTACGGTCGATAAGATGGTCAAACTTTGGCAGAACAGCCCCACTTAACTCCTTAAAGTTTCCCTTTTCGTCAAACAACTTGTCCTTCTTATCGAGAGGAATAAATCCATACTCGTAGTTAATTGCTGCTTTTAGAACATTTTGGATTCTCAGCAACGAACTTTTCCCAGAACGGTCATTCAGGATCTGCTCTTTCAGCGCCTTATCCAGTAGCGGGCTGCTGTACGGTGTGCCGCTGTTCTTCTGCATGTGGTTGATCATCTCAGTGATGATGTTCTTATACGGACCGTGAAAGGAGAACACCTTCGCCAGTTCACGAAACTCATCAAACATCAGTCGCGCGCTTTCCTCCCGGCTGACTACAACCGGCGCACTCTCCGTCAGGCTGCCCGAATAAAATCCATCATACGGACTGGCTACAACCCGCGGCGAAAGGGTCAGCGTATACGGGTTCACTTTCGCCGAGACGTCCGTCAGGCCAAAGCGCCCTTTCAGCGCTTCCTCGCTCAGATCGCCGTGGTGCATGTCTTTAGCGCCATAATCATCCATCATGCGCTGTGTGGTATAAATCCGCGCGGGAAGGGGCATTGGCTCAGGTTTTTTTTCTTTCTCTTCAGCCAGTTTTTTCTTCCGGGCAGTTTCATCACGCTCGGCTGCCAGCCCGGCATTGCAGTTATATTCGTAGGTGTTGTCCAGATCCTGCGGAATGAATTTCGCCCGACACGGACAGGAACTGTAACTTTCGATGGAGCCGGCTAGCTGGCGGTTTACTCCGCCCACTTCGTACATGTCGCCCATGCCACCACAGATACGGTAGATCCCGGGATGTTTTCCGCAGGTCACTTTATCGGACTCCCGCGCCTGTGGTCGCCCGAAAAATTGGGTGTCTTCAGCACCGGTGATAATTTTGCCGCCACAGACGGTACGATCTCCCTGGAAAAGAAAATAACCTTCCAGCGCCATCAGTGTTTACCTCCCGGCACCGTTAAAAAGCCATCAGGCAGTGTATCGCCCTCACGGAAAACACACATCTGACTACCCTGAGGCGTGGAAATAATTTCATCGCCGTTATCCAGCATGCTGCCCACGAGCGCCATCGATTCCCCCTGCGTCATTTGGCCTTTACCGGCTCCACAAATAATGGTCGCCTCGCGCCCGTCCGAATACACCACTTTATCCCCGACCCGCGCGGCATAATGCCCGCCAAGGGTACTTTTGCCGGATACCTCACGGATCACGCCACCATGACGGGTCAGGCTGCCAGCCGTTGCCCCCCGGAAAATATGGAGAACAGCGCGCTGTAACACTGATTCCATTTCTGCGACGAGCGACTGACGCGTCTGCGGATCAACTCCTGCCAGAAACTCATCGGTCAGCCACGGCTGACGCAGCCGTTCCAGCACATCAGGGGTCAGTTCATTGGTGTATTGCTGTGACATGTAAAACCCTCACGGTTTATATGGTTAACATCTGACCCATCATACACCGACGGACATTTTATCGCCGTTTCCGTAAAGGAATACAAAAGTAAAATTTTGTAAGATGCAGCGCTCTAACTCCCTGAACAGGCTTATTTTACCCTGAGAATAGTTTGTCGTGTGGTGCTGAATTCACGAGCCTAAGCACTCACAGTTATCCCGATGCTAAGGCGTTCCAGGACTAATTACTTTTGTTCCTCATTCAATGCAGAGGGGCGTCCAAAGCGTTTCCCTGATGCTTTTGCCTGTGCAATACCAGAGTGTGTGCGCTCAATGAGCAGTTCACGCTCAAATTCTGCCACCGCCGAGATTACCTGCATCATCATTTTTCCGGCAGGGCTGGCGAGGTCCACACCGCCCAATGCGAGACAGTGAACCCGAATTTCAGAATCAGCCAGCATTTCAACTGTCTTTCTGATGTCGATTGCATTGCGTCCGAGACGATCAAGTTTGCTGACAATCAACACATTGCCATTTTCCATGCGATCAAACAGCTTGGTAAAAACAGGGCGTTCACTGGCGGCAACCGAACCGCTGATATGCTCTTCACTCATTCGTTGGGGTTTGATGGTAAAACCAGCCGCTTCAGTTTCACAACGCTGGTTTTCTGTTGTCTGTTCAAGAGTGGATACCGCAGGCTTCACTGAGCATGTTTTCGCGCTAATGCATCTGCTCGGATTCGCTTTTGCGTCAAGTATCCGGGATCTTCATGACAAACGGTTGTTTATTCATGGGAAAGCTGAGTTGTATCCGGGGCTTCAGTCAATCATATCCTTAACCAGTCTGAATCTTAAGGAAATTGAAGCACTCTGGCATGAGGTACTGCGTCTGGCAAAGGCATTAAGGGAGATTGGCCGCATCGAAAGGTCATTGTTTATGCTGGACTGGTTCCGGGATCCTTCATTGCGTCGCCGGGTGCAGGCAGGGTTGAATAAAGGTGAGGCCCGCGATGCCCTGGCGCGAGCTGTCTTTATGCATCGACTGTGGGAAATCAGAGATCGGGGGCTGGAAAATAAGAGCTACCGGGCCAGTAATCTGACATTGCTGACTGCGGCGATCTCGCTGTGGAATACGGTATATATAGAAAGAGCCATAGATTCTCTGAAGCGGAAAGGACTCCCGCTAAATGAACAGCATATTGCGCATCTTTCCCCGCCAGGATGTGAGCACATAAATCTCAGCGGGGACTACGTCTGGCGAACAAACCTCTAGCTGGGACAGGGTAAATACCGCACGTTACACTCAGTAGTTAGCAGCCTGTACAAAAAACAGGCTTAGCGTAGGATATTTTCCGTTTTCCAAACGGCCCTCTATAGTCGCTCGCAGGAACCCGGCGTCGCGTAGTTCCTCTCTTTTCTGCTATTCTGCCCCCGCTATTAAGGGGGCAGCATGCTTAACATCGTTTTATTCGAACCAGAAATTCCGCCGAATACCGGCAATATTATCCGCCTGTGTGCCAACACCGGTTTTCGTCTGCACATTATTGAGCCGATGGGCTTTACGTGGGACGACAAACGCCTGCGTCGCGCAGGGCTGGATTATCATGAATTTACCGCCGTTATTCGCCACCACGATTACGCCGCGTTTCTGGAAGCAGAGCAGCCGCAGCGCATGTTCGCCCTGACCACTAAAGGCACGCCAGCGCACAGCGCCGTAAGCTATCAGGCAGGTGACTATCTGATGTTTGGCCCGGAAACCCGCGGCCTGCCGGCCACGATTCTGGATGCCCTGCCCGCTGAGCAGAAAATCCGTATTCCGATGATGCCGGACAGCCGCAGCATGAACCTGTCGAACGCGGTGTCGGTGGTGGTGTATGAAGCATGGCGCCAGCTGGGATATCCGGGCGCCATTCTCAGAAGTTAAATGCCGTCACCATACTCGAAGGTATGGTGAATGCCGTTGAAGTGCTGATCCATATCCATGGACGGCTTATCGCTGTCTGGCTTACCGACGATGCGCGCCGGTACGCCAGCGGCGGTGGTGTGCGGCGGCACCGGCTGGAGCACCACGGAGCCTGCGCCGATCTTCGCGCCGCGCCCGACTTCGATATTGCCGAGGATTTTGGCACCCGCGCCAATCATCACCCCTTCACGAATTTTCGGATGGCGATCGCCGCTGGTTTTCCCGGTACCGCCCAGGGTAACCGACTGCAGGATCGAGACGTCGTCTTCAATCACCGCCGTTTCCCCGACAACGATCCCGGTGGCGTGGTCGAGCATGATCCCGCGGCCAATCTTCGCCGCCGGATGAATATCAACCTGAAACGTCACGGAAACCTGGTTTTGCAGGAAGATCGCCAGCGCGCGGCGGCCTTCATTCCATAGCCAGTGGCCGATGCGGTAAGCCTGCAGGGCGTGGAAGCCTTTCAGGTACAGCAGCGGCGTAGAATATTTATCGACCGCCGGGTCACGCGTGCGCACCGCCTGGATATCACAGGCGGCAGAGGCGATCATTTCCGGGTCAGCGGCGTAAGCCTCTTCCACCACCTCACGAATCGCAATCGCGGGCATGATCGAGGACGCCAGCTTGTTGGCGAGCATATAGCTCAGCGCGCTGCCGAGGTTTTCGTGCTTGAGTAGCGTTGCGTGGTAGAAACTGGCCAGCATAGGCTCACAGTCGGCCAGCGCCCGGGCTTCGGCTTTAATGTTATTCCAGACGATATCCAGTTCTTCACACGGCATTGCTTACTCCAGACGATAGTTAATGACCAGCCAGTTCTGCGCTGGCTGGGTCATTCAGGTGACAACGGTTCCGACTAGTTACTGCTGCGCTCGTCCTTGCGCGCACGACCTAATAAGGTCAATGCTGCCTCGCGCGCATTTTTTCCGCAATACAATACCTGATAAATTTCCTCGGTTATTGGCATTTCGACACCGAAACGGTGCGCCAACTCGCGGACTTCTTTGGTATTGCGGTAGCCTTCCACCACCTGGCCAATCTTCTCCTGCGCGTCTTTCACATCGCTGCCCTGTCCGAGCATCATGCCAAAGCGGCGGTTACGAGACTGGTTGTCGGTACAGGTCAGCACCAGATCGCCCAGGCCAGCCATCCCCATAAAGGTGGCCGGATCGGCACCCAGCGCTTCGCCCAGGCGGGACATCTCGGTCAGACCGCGGGTGATCAGCGCCGTACGGGCGTTGGCACCAAAACCAATGCCGTCGGACATCCCGGCGCCAATCGCAATCACGTTCTTCACCGCGCCGCCCAACTGCACGCCGATAAAATCGGGGTTGCTGTAAACGCGGAAGCTCTTGCCGCAGTGCAGCAACTGCTGGAGATCGTCGGAGAAGGCCCGATCGGTGGAGGCCAGTGAAATCGCCGTCGGCAGGCCAGCGGCCAGCTCTTTGGCAAAGGTCGGGCCGGAGATGACCGCCAGCGGGATCGCATCACCCAGCGCTTCGCGGGCAACGTCCTGCAGCAGGCGTCCGGTTTCGGCTTCCAGTCCTTTCGTCGCCCAGACAACGCGCGCATCCGGGCGCATCAGCGGCTTAATCTGACGCAGCACGTCGCCAAAGACATGGCTCGGAACCACAATCAGAATGTTGCGGCTGGCCGCCAGCGCGGTCGCAAGGTCGCTTTCAAGGTGCAGGGTGTCAGGGAACGGAACGTCCGGGAGAAACGCCACGTTACAGCGGTCGCGCTGTAGCGTCGCGATATGTTTTGGGTCGTGGCCCCACAGGACCACATCGTGACCATTTCTTGCCAGCGTGATGGCAAGAGCGGTGCCGTATGAGCCGGCACCGATCACAGTCATTGACGCATTAACAGTGCTCATCAGGCATCCTGATGTTGTTCAGCACCTTCGCCAGCTTGCTGCTGCAGATAGTTCATGAACAGCGCATCAAAGTTAACTGGCGCAAGGTTCAGTTGCGGGAATGTACCGCGAGAAACCAGGCTGGTGATGCATTCACGTGCATACGGGAACAGAATGTTCGGGCAGTACGCACCCAGGCAATGCGCCATCTGGTTGCCTTCGATACCGCCGATGGAGAAGATACCGCCCTGCTGTACTTCACACAGGAAAGCAGTCTCTTCGCCCAGAGAAGCGGTCACGGTCACACGCAGTACGACTTCATACACGTCATCAGCCAGTTGGGTTGATGCGGTATCCAGATCAAGTTTAACCTCTGGCTGCCAGTCTTTCTGGAAAACGTGCGGCGCATTTGGCGCTTCAAAAGAGACATCTTTGGTGTAGATGCGCTGGATCTGGAAAATCATTTCATTATTGCTTTGTTCTGACATGGAAATACCCTTTTTAATTGTCCTAAAGTCTCTTAGCTCAGCAGCGGATCGAGTCCACCACGGGCGTCGAGCGCATACAAGTCATCACAGCCGCCAATGTGCTGCGCATCAATAAAAATCTGTGGAACCGTCGTACGACCACTACGTTGGATCATCTCTTCGCGTTTAATCGCGTCACCGTCAATCGGCAGTTCCTGGAACGTGACGCCTTTGCTATTCAGCAACGCTTTCGCACGGTGGCAGAACGGGCACGTCGCTTTGGTGTAGATCTCAATATGGGCCATGACTGAACTCCTTATTTACCGCGTACCAAAGGAAGATTTTCCCCGCTCCAGCCGGAAATGCCTTCTTTCAGCACAGATACGTTTTCGAAGCCTGCTTTATGTAGCAGGCTGGCGGATTCCTGCGCCTGCATGCCGGTACCGTCAACAACGATAATCGGCTGGGCTTTATGCTTCTCAAGCTCGCCCACGTTGTTCGCTTTGATTTCAGCAGGCAGCAGGTTAATCGCACCTGCAATGTGCCCTTTGCGGAAATCGTCACGCTGACGCAGATCGACCACGACAGCATCTTCTTTGTTAATCAGACGCGTCGCTTCACCACGGGTGATAACCTTAATCTTAGACGTCAGGCTCTTAAATGTGGTGAACAGCACAGCAGCCAGCAGGCCAATCCACGCGATGCTCAGAACCGGATGGCGGCTAACGAATTGCATAATTTCTTGCATGGAGGGTAACTACTCCCGACTTAGTGATTAAAAAAACCAGGACAGGAGTATACCTGTGCGTTCTGGCAAATACAGCCAGCGACCCTAACCTAATCCATTTTCTGCGGCATGCCACCTAAAAAAATGCCTCAAAATGGTCTGGCGAGTACCTTGCCCCTGCGCTTTCTTTGATCTTCTGCGGCTATTTGATCGATTCAGCTGTAGTAAAATTACGCAAATTTTGACTCTTGAGCATGAGGTTGTCGCAATGTCGGTTTCTAAAAAACCTATGGTACTGGTGATTCTGGATGGCTATGGCTACCGTGAAGACAGCCAGGATAACGCTATTTTCAACGCCAAAACCCCGGTCATGGATGCCCTGTGGGCAAAACGTCCGCATACGCTGATTGACGCGTCTGGCCTGGAAGTGGGCCTGCCGGACCGCCAGATGGGCAACTCCGAAGTCGGTCACGTTAACCTGGGCGCCGGGCGTATCGTGTATCAGGACCTGACGCGTCTGGACGTTGAAATCAAAGAACGCACCTTCTTCTCCAACCCAACGTTGTGTGGCGCGGTTGATAAAGCCGTTGCTGCTGGCAAGGCCGTTCACATCATGGGTCTGCTCTCTGCTGGCGGCGTTCACAGCCACGAAGATCACATCATGGCGATGGTTGAACTGGCCGCTGAGCGCGGTGCGGAAAAAATCTATCTGCACGCCTTCCTGGACGGTCGCGACACGCCACCACGCAGTGCGGAAGGCTCCCTGAAAGCCTTCGAAGACAAATTCGCCGCGCTGGGTAAAGGCCGCGTGGCCTCCATCATTGGTCGTTACTACGCCATGGACCGCGACAACCGCTGGGATCGCGTTGAACAGGCCTATGACCTGCTGACCCTGGCAAAAGGGGAATTCCAGTTCGCGACCGCCGTTGAAGCGCTGGAAGCGGCTTATGCACGCGATGAAAACGACGAATTCGTAAAAGCGTCCGTGATTCGCGCTGAAGGCCAGGCCGATGCCGCCATGGAAGACGGCGACGCGCTGATCTTCATGAACTTCCGCGCTGACCGCGCGCGCGAAATTACCCGCGCGTTCGTCAACAGCGACTTCGACGGTTTTGCCCGTAAGAAAGTGGTAAACATCGACTTCATCCAACTGACCGAATACGCCGCAGACATCAAAGCGCCGTGTGCGTACCCACCCGCCTCGCTGGCAAACACCTTCGGTGAGTGGATGGCGAAGAACGACAAAACGCAGCTGCGTATTTCCGAAACGGAAAAATACGCGCACGTGACCTTCTTCTTTAACGGTGGCGTTGAAGAGCCGTTCAAAGGCGAAGAACGTATTCTGATCAACTCCCCGAAAGTCGCCACCTACGATCTGCAGCCAGAAATGAGCTCTGCAGAATTGACTGAAAAATTGGTTGCGGCCATCGAGAGCGGCAAATACGACACCATCATCTGTAACTACCCGAACGGCGACATGGTCGGTCATACCGGGGTGATGGAAGCGGCAGTGAAAGCGGTTGAAGCGCTGGACCACTGCGTTGAGCAGGTGGCGAAAGCGGTTGAATCCGTTGGCGGCCAGCTGCTGATCACCGCGGATCACGGTAACGCTGAACAGATGCGCGACCCAGCGACCGGACAGGCGCACACCGCCCACACCAACCTGCCGGTTCCGCTGATTTATGTGGGTGATAAATCAGTGAAAGCCGTAGAAGGCGGCAAGCTTTCTGACATCGCGCCAACCATGTTGTCGCTGATGGGTATGCCGATCCCTGAAGAGATGACTGGTAAGCCGCTGTTCATCGTGGAATAATCGCTCCCCATGAGGGGAAAGGCGATTTTTTCAATCACATGGGTCGTGAAGCCGCTTAGGTTATCAGTCAGACCTCTGTTTTACGCCAGCGCACTCAGCGCTGGCGTATTGCTGTGCGCCGCATCCGCCCACGCGGATGACCGCGACCAGTTGAAATCCATTCAGGCCGATATCGCCGCCAAAGAGCGTGCGGTACGCCAACAGCAGCAACAGCGCGCCGCCCTGCTCGCCCAGCTTAAGCAGCAGGAAGAGGCCATCTCCGCTGCCACGCGTAAACTCCGTGAAACGCAAAACACCCTTGCCCAGCTGAATAAGCAGATCGACGAGATGAACGCGTCGATTGCCAAACTGGAGCGCCAGCGCGATGCGCAGGAGCGCAACCTTGCCGCACAGCTTGATGCCGCATTCCGCCAGGGTGAACATACCGGGCTCCAGCTCATCCTCAGCGGCGAAGAGAGCCAGCGCGGCCAGCGCCTGCAGGCCTACTTTGGCTATCTGAACCAGGCGCGTCAGGAGACGATCGCGCAGCTGAAGCAGACGCGCGAAGAGGTTTCCACGCAAAAAGCCGAGCTGGAAGAGAAGCAGAGCCAGCAGCAGACGCTGCTCTACGATCAGCAGGCCCAGCAGGCAAAGCTTGAGCAGGCACGCAACGAGCGTAAGAAAACCCTGGCCGGTCTCGAGTCCTCGATTCAGGAAGGGCAGAGCCAGCTGAGCGAAATGCGCGCCAACGAATCGAAACTGCGCAACAGCATCGCCCGTGCGGAAGCCGCGGCGAAAGCGCGCGCCGAAAAAGAGGCTCGCGAGGCGCAGGCCGTTCGCGACAAGCAGCAGGAAGCCTCCCGCAAAGGGACCACCTACAAGCCAAGCGAAAGCGAACGTTCCCTGATGTCGCGTACCGGCGGCCTCGGCTCTCCTCGCGGTCAGGCTTTCTGGCCCGTTCGCGGTTCAATTCTGCATCGCTATGGCGAACAGCTGCAGGGTGAGCTACGTTGGAAAGGGATCGTTATCGGTGCGTCTGAAGGTAGCGAAGTGAAAGCCATCGCCGATGGCCGCGTGATTCTGGCCGACTGGCTGCAGGGTTACGGGCTTGTGGTAGTGGTCGAGCACGGTAAAGGCGACATGAGTCTTTACGGCTACAACCAGAGCGCGCTGGTCAGCGTCGGCACGCAGGTGCGCGCTGGCCAACCCATCGCCCTTGTGGGCAGCAGTGGCGGTCAGGGCCGCCCGTCACTCTATTTCGAAATTCGTCGTCAGGGTCAGGCGGTCAATCCACAGCCGTGGTTGGGAAGATAAGTTTTGCTTCAATTTCGTCGAATCGTTTTCTCCGTCGTCGGCGCGCTGGCGCTGGCTGCACCGGTATACGCCGGTAAGCTCGCTATCGTGATTGATGACTTCGGTTATCGCCCACATTATGAAAACCAGGTGCTGGCGATGCCGTCGGCCATCTCCGTTGCCGTCCTGCCGAATGCCCCCCACGCGCGTGAGATGGCGACCAAAGCCCACAGCAGCGGGCATCAGGTTCTCATCCACCTGCCTATGGCCCCGCTCAGCAAGCAGCCGCTGGAAAAAGATACCCTGCGCCCGGATATGAGCAGCGAGGAGATCGAGCGCATCATCCGCGACGCCTACAACAAGGTGCCGTATGCCGTAGGGCTGAACAACCATATGGGCAGCGCGATGACGTCGAGCCTGTACGGGATGCTCAAAGTGATGCAGGCGCTGGAGCGCTATAACCTCTACTTCCTCGACAGCATGACCATCGGCAACAGCCAGGCGATGCGCGCCGCTCAGGGAACGGGCGTAAAGGTGATTAAGCGCAAGGTGTTCCTGGATGATACCCAGAACGAAGCCGATATTCGCGTGCAGTTTAATCGCGCGGTACAGCTGGCCCGCCGCAATGGTTCGGCCATTGCCATCGGTCACCCCCACCCGTCTACCGTCCGCGTCCTGCAGCAAATGCTGCCGACCTTACCTTCCGATATCACGCTGGTGCGCCCGAGCGACCTGCTGAACGAGCCGCAGGCGGATACCTCTACGCCGAATTCTGCGCAGCCCACCCCGACGGCGCCGCGTAATCCGTTCCGCGGCGTGAAGCGCTGCGTACCGAAGCAGCCGCTAGAACCGGTCTACGCGACCCGCTTCTTCTCCGTCATCGGAGACAGCATCAGTAACAGTACGCTGGTGAAATACGTCCAGCAGCAGTGGCAGGGATGGGGTAAGAAAGCCTGACGATAATAAGCCACCGTCATGGTGGCTTTTTTCTCACTTTAGTTCGAAAGTGCCATCAAGGATCAGGCTATATATTGTCGGCTGGCCGTTGTTTGAAGTACGGTAAGACCCTTTATAAGACAATTTATATATGCCTATAGGGTCTTCCATAAATTGTTTTTGTATTTCCAGTGAGAAATGCTCATTCATACTATTTTTTAGTAAAAAACGATTTTCACCGAGCACAGGTTGAGATAAAATAATTTCTCTTGAGTGGCTATCGTTTTCAAAATAATAAGAAAAGATATAATCCATTAAAAAATAGTCTATGATTTTATCATGCTTTTGCCAGTATTCTAAAAGCACATTCATTACATTACCGATTAAATAGCCATTTTTCTCGGAAACCAAAAAATAAGTTGTCCAGAAACCGTTGCTAATACTCCCAGAGCAATCTGCTGGAGTGAAACGCAAAGAACAAAATGAGTAATTGGCAAGGTAGGAAGGTAAATCCTGAGCCATAAATATGGTAGAGTCAAGCCATACACCGCCATATTCATACAATAAACAGCAACGTAATAAATCAGAGAAGTGAGCTTTACCGATCAATTCAGAATTATATTTCTCAATAATCACACCAGGTAGTGTAATATAATCCGAAAAATTATCTTCAGTAATAATTATAATCTCATATCCATTTGAGTGTTTATAAACAGAGTCGACACAGCGTTTAACTAACTCAGGCGCGTTATCCAGCCCCTGGAACCAGCAGATCCAGATAATGTTTGATTGCATCGGTTCCGATGTGTGCGAATCGTCAGGTTGAACCTTGAGATCATCAATAATGCTAAAAATCGCTTCTTTTTTCTTCCGCTCAAAATGGCAAGCAGCACGCTGAAAAAGAGAAAAACCCGTTTTTTTGTGCCAGCGCCGGGTTTTCTTGATGAGCTTATTCGTTGCATTCAGATTCATCATTTCACCTAATTAAATTCAGAATAGCTCTTTTAGCGTACGGCGAAACAGTTTCATTTTTAATTTAGCGTCTTTTTTACGCCCGCGTAATAAGCAATTCATGCGCGATGATGTAAAGCCACGAAACGACATAAGTTGGAATAAATTATTGCTGCGGGTCACTTCAGACATGTGCCGACGGTATTTAAAATAGAGTTTCCGATACGCATTGTATTTTTTAACCTGCGACGTAATACGATCGCTCCCGTGTTCAGCATCCACCATCGCAGTACTGAAACTGTATTTGATTCCTGGACCATACTTCAGAATTAATTTAATCCACACATCGCGATCTTGCTGCTGTTTAATTTCAGGGGAAAATCCGCCTACGCCTAACAGTTTTTCTTTTGTGGTCAATACCTGATTGCCAACCACGTTTTCACACAGAATATCCTGCAGCTCAATGATTCGTTTGTCATCAGTTTCCGGATAGGTACGGTGGGTTTTGTCCAACCTGGCGGGCGTGTCCGTCACGAAAGCATACTTATCATCATACCGCTCAGCGAGCTTCGTCAAACGCTCTGGCAGGAAATAATCGTCGTCATCAAGCCCCGTTACAAACACGCCGTGCGAAAGCGCATAGCCCCGGTTACGGCTGAAGTTAGAACCGCTGTTCTTTTCGTTACGCTCGTAGATGAAATGTACAAAGCGCGCCTCACACTCAGCGCGCATACGCTCGATAAGTTGAGGGGTTTTCTCATTGGAGCAGTCATCAACAATAACCAATTCTACTGCGGGATATGTCTGAGCAATAACTGAACGAATTGCGCGTTCCAGCAACGCCTCTCTGTTGTAGGTGGTGATGATGACTGAAATCAGTTCGTTCATGGGGTACTCGTCTGGTAAAAGGTATTTCTCCCTCGGAAGAATACCTTTTTCCCGAGGGAGAATCAAAACGGTTACTTAATGACAGTACGATGTTTGTTTTGTTCCAGGAAAACAATCGACATTATCAGCGTCAACATCCACGCAACAGGAGTTGTTTTAGAATAGAACATCACACCACCTACGCCGAACATAACAATCGAAACCAGGAACGCGAAAAGTATAATACTTTTACGTTTACGTAATGCATACCAGCCAAGCGATATCACAAACAGAATATAAAGAAGAACGCCTGAAGGTCCTTTCACTGAAAGCGTTTCGACGATTTCATTATGAAGATGACCGCGGATGTGATCCAGCGCGCCTGACAAGCTTGGGTCTTTATTAACCTCGGAAATTATCTTTGCGTTTCGCTCATCTGTCGACTGCCATAAATAATTATTTTTAGACGCAGCTAATCCCGTTTTCCACATAGCAAAACGAGCCCCAACAGAAGTGGCACTGTTCGCTTTATCATAGGAAACAATGTCATTGTTAAAGTCGTTATAACGCTTTATCAGGCTGTCTTTCATCATAAATGCACCAGCCAGCAACGCGATCAGGAAAACCGCAACTCCCTTCCATGGGATATGCTTTTCCTTGTAGAACTTCACCACCAGCAATGCGAAGAAAATAATCGGATAGGTCAGAATGGCTGCTCGAGTTTCTGTCGCCACCAGTACCAGGAAAGTGATAAAAAAATGCCCGAGTACAAACAACTCTTTCCATCTACTTAAACTGTGCTGAAGAACCAGAATCGTGTAGAAGGAAATAAATGCAATGGTATAAGCGGCCCCTGTCGCATCCGCCCCACCGGCAAGGGAAAGCGTAACTCTTTGGTTTCCAAGAAAAATATTTTGATATCCTGCATAGACAATAATCATCACCTGCAGCGTGATGACCAGCAACATATGGATTTTATTACTGCCGATTTTGAATTGCTCTCTGCTCACAAGCATGAAGATGGAGAATGCCCCGAAAAGGCAGATTTTCCCGACTTCAAGATAGGCGCGATAAGAGTTGATCGCCTCACTATCAACCTTATACATTCGGTACCAGGCCAAATCGCAAATTCCAATAGCCAGCAGGACCAGACAAAGCCAGAATGCATCGTTCTTTCTGGAATTTTTAATATCCAATAAGAAAATAACGAATGCTGTTACACCCGCCAGGCCCAAAATTTTGGCGGATAAATTAGGTGAAACAACGACGCAACCAAAAGCTAAAGCACACATTCCGAAGAGTAGCTGCAGCAATACAAACTGGACCTTATCTCGTTCTACATTAATCATCATTATTCCATTTACTATAAAGGAAAAACAGGCTAGCACACTGAAAAAACAAGTTTATCACACCTGTGTTAACGAATATTACGCCAGTCAAAGGACTTCCCGGTCGTATCCAGCACGGTTACGTTTTTATTATAACCGGCAAGCCATGATTGTACAGACAGGGCAGGTTCTCCCTGACGATGGATCCCAAGCCATAGCTCAGCCAGCGTATTAATATCATCAGCAGACCAGACAGTTTTATAATCTCCGGTATACTGCTTATCGGAATCCACCTGATGTCCGTACCAGATAAACACAGGGATATGCAGAGCCTCTCGTGGAGGATTAACATTTCCGTGCGAATACGCAACCGCACGCTTCGGATCTCGGACCAGGCCATGATCGGAAAAATACATAACTGATGAGCGCGAGTCTTCGAGCAAGCTAAAGACCTTACCCATCAACATATCCGTGTATCGCACCGAATTGTCATAACAATCATCAGCTTCATTATCACCCTGCAGCACCGCCTGGCTGGCAGGGAAGCGTCGACAGGACGGTTCGTGACTTCCATACAAATGCAGAACAATCAGTTTCTTGCCCGGCGTTTTTAACGCATTCCGCAACAGCGGCAGAAGGTCTTCGTCGTAGCCCCCGTCAATCCACTCATGCTGTTTCGTGTTCAGGGCAATTCCGGTAATGACGTTATTATGCGCCCCTCCTTTACCCTGACGACTAAACCAGTACGTATCATATCCCGCTTTGTTAGCGATATTGATGACGTTATCGCCATACTTACGAGGATCTCGTGCATTCACAGTATCGGCGGTCAACGCCAGCGGAACCGCCATAATCGTGACCGGAGCAGGCGTTACAGCATTACGGAACAATAATAGCTGCGATTTTTGCTTCTCCAGCTCCGGTGTCGTATCTCGAGGATAACCATAGATACCCATATTTGCCGTGCGCTCAGACTCACCAATAATCAATACATAGTTTTCGATGCCAGTATCGGATAGCGTGATTTTATAATCAGGAATGTTATTACCGATATTGGCCACCACGGCATTATCTTCGATGGCCTGCATAAAGACTTTAGACGTGCTGACAGGTGTTGCCTGAACCACGCGCTGCGCCAGGCTTTCTACGCTGCTTTTCCTGAGTTGATGCTGCAAGGCCTGACCATAAAAACTCAGCAGCGTGACGGCAAGCGCAATGGCGGGCCAGCGACGAAAACGCGGCGCGACAGGCCATATCCCGGTATTGGCGGTAAAAATGAAAAACGCCGAGAGGGCGATAAAAATCAGGCAATCGCGCCAATACAAACCGAGCATCGAACTTGCTTCACCCGGTGTCGTATTAAGTACGCTTAGCGCAAACCCATAGCTAAACGCAGAATTGAAATTACTCCAGGCATATAACTGTAAAGTGATGTCTGCCGCGACTGGAATTAATAAAATAATCGCAAGTACATTTCTGAATATTTTATTGTTTATACATTTTAACGACAGCAATATCAGTGCGAAAACCAGCATACGGTTAATTACCGCATTATATTTAGCATGTATAATATTAACGCCAATGACTATTAGCAGGGAAATAAAGAAAGTTAAGAAAGCGGTAAATCGCGAAGGTGTCTCAACCAACTTCTGTGGAAATAGTGTGGACATAATGACCTAATTAGCCTGGCAGAATCTTTCCTGACGCAATCATTTTAACTACTTGAATGAACGTGTGGAGAAGACGGAATGGAGAAAATTTCGCCAAAAGTTAACAAGTAACCTCTGGAAAGTCAAACCGCTAAGAAAGAGCGCTGGCACCCGAAAAAGTGGTGCCAGCAGGCAGATTTAATCCCAGCTCAGAATCACTTTCCCTGACTGGCCGGAACGCATCGCGTCGAAGCCCTGCTGGAACTCATCGATGGAGAAACGGTGAGTGATAATCGGGGACAGATCCAGGCCGGACTGAATCAACGCCGCCATCTTGTACCAGGTCTCAAACATCTCACGACCATAGATACCCTTGATGAACAGCCCCTTGAAGATCACTTTGTTCCAGTCGATGGACATATCCGACGGCGGGATACCCAGCATCGCGATACGGCCACCGTGGTTCATGGTGTCGAGCATGGTGCGGAACGCCGGTGGGGCGCCGGACATCTCCAGACCCACGTCAAAGCCCTCGGTCATGCCCAGCTCTTCCATCACGTCGGTCAGGCTCTCTTTCGAGACATCCACCGCGCGGGTGACGCCCATTTTGCGCGCCAGCGACAGGCGGTATTCGTTTACGTCGGTGATCACGACGTTGCGCGCACCTACATGCTTCGCCACGGCTGCCGCCATAATGCCGATGGGGCCCGCGCCGGAGACCAGCACGTCTTCGCCGACCAGATCGAAGGAGAGCGCCGTGTGCACGGCGTTACCGAACGGATCGAAAATGGAGGCCAGATCGTCAGAAATATTGTCCGGGATTTTGAAGGCGTTAAAGGCCGGGATCACCAGATATTCCGCAAAGCAGCCCGGACGGTTCACGCCCACGCCGATGGTATTGCGGCACAGGTGCGTACGCCCACCGCGGCAGTTACGGCAGTGGCCGCAGGTAATGTGACCTTCACCGGAGACGCGGTCGCCGATTTTGAAGCCTTTCACTTCCTGGCCGATACCCACCACTTCACCGACATATTCGTGACCGACAACCATCGGTACAGGAATGGTTTTCTGCGACCACTGGTCCCAGTTGTAGATGTGAACGTCAGTACCGCAGATAGCCGTTTTACGAATTTTGATCAGCAGATCGTTATGACCGACTTCCGGTTCCGGCACGTCGGTCATCCAAATCCCTTCTTCCGCTTTCAGTTTGGATAACGCTTTCATCACACGTCCTCAGGCAATGACGCCCAGCTGTTTACCGATGCGGGTAAAGGCTTCCACCGCACGTTCAATTTGTTCAGGCGTATGCGCCGCAGACATCTGGGTGCGGATACGCGCCTGACCTTTTGGCACCACCGGGAAGAAGAACCCGGTGACGTAAATCCCTTCTTTCTGCAGTTCGCGGGCAAAGTTCTGCGCCACGACCGCATCACCCAGCATCACCGGAATGATCGCGTGGTCAGCACCGGCCAGGGTGAACCCTGCTGCGCTCATTTTTTCACGGAACAGACGCGCGTTGGACCACAGGCGGTCGCGCAGTTCAGCGCCGGACTCCACCATCTCCAGCACTTTGATGGAGGCGGCAACAATCGCCGGTGCCAGGGAGTTGGAGAACAGATACGGACGCGAGCGCTGGCGCAGCCACTCCACCACCTCTTTACGCGCAGCGGTATAGCCGCCGGATGCGCCGCCGAGCGCTTTGCCCAGCGTGCCGGTGATGATGTCCACGCGGCCCATTACGTCGCAGTATTCGTGGGAGCCGCGACCATTTTCGCCGACAAAACCGACCGCGTGAGAGTCATCTACCATCACCAGCGCGTCGTATTTATCCGCCAGGTCACACACGCCCTTCAGGTTGGCGATCACGCCGTCCATGGAGAATACGCCGTCGGTGGCGATCAGCACATGGCGAGCGCCCGCTTCACGGGCCTCTTTCAGGCGCGCTTCCAGCTCAACCATGTCGTTGTTGGCGTAGCGAAAACGCTTCGCTTTACACAAGCGCACGCCGTCGATGATGGAGGCGTGGTTCAGGGCGTCGGAGATAATCGCATCTTCTGCGCCGAGCAGGGTCTCGAACAGGCCGCCGTTGGCGTCGAAGCAGGAGGAGTAGAGAATCGCGTCTTCCATTCCGAGGAAGTTCGCCAGCTTTTGCTCAAGCTGCTTGTGGCTGTCCTGGGTACCGCAGATAAAGCGTACGGAGGCCATGCCGAAACCGTGGGTATCCATGCCGTTTTTTGCCGCGGCAATCAGCTCAGGGTGATTCGCAAGACCTAAGTAGTTGTTCGCACAAAAGTTGATCACATGGCTGCCGTCGGCAACGGTGATGTCCGCCTGCTGTGCAGACGTGATAATACGCTCTTCCTTGAACAACCCTTCCGCACGTGCGGTCTCGAGGTCGCTGTTTAACTGTTTGTAAAAATCACCACGCATTGCAATTCTCCAGACTCGGCAAATTTCGGGACATATTACCCAAACCTATAGTTCATGACGAGATGACACGTCATCTCTTGTCGTTTTTGCAGCATAAATCACGTGTACCCTTGCGCTATGTCGGTGAATGGCTGAAGGGCAGCCATACTAATGATATGATAGAAACATTAGCGTCCGGGATTGTCCCCGGGCTCCACACTTCAAAGGTTACAGTTATGATCATCGTTACCGGCGGCGCAGGCTTTATCGGCAGCAATATTGTTAAGGCTCTCAATGACAAAGGCATCACCGACATCCTGGTGGTTGACAACCTGAAAGACGGCACCAAGTTCGTTAACCTGGTGGATCTGAACATCGCTGACTACATGGATAAAGAAGACTTCCTTATCCAGATTATGGCAGGCGAAGAGTTCGGCGAGATCGAAGCCATCTTCCACGAAGGTGCGTGTTCTTCCACCACCGAGTGGGACGGCAAGTACATGATGGACAACAACTATCAGTACTCCAAAGAGATCCTGCATTACTGCCTGGAGCGTGAAATTCCGTTCCTGTATGCCTCTTCTGCCGCCACTTACGGCGGGCGCACCTCGGACTTCATCGAGTCCCGCGAATATGAGCAGCCGCTGAACGTCTACGGCTACTCCAAATTCCTGTTCGACGAGTACGTGCGTCAGGTACTGCCAGAAGCGAACTCGCAGATCGTCGGCTTCCGCTACTTCAACGTCTACGGACCGCGCGAAGGCCACAAAGGCAGCATGGCGAGCGTGGCGTTCCACCTGAACACCCAGCTGAATAACGGTGAAAGTCCAAAACTCTTCGAAGGCAGCGACGGCTTTAAGCGCGACTTCGTTTACGTGGGCGACGTGGCGGCCGTAAACCTGTGGTTCTGGGAAAACGGCGTGTCCGGCATCTTCAACCTGGGTACCGGCCGCGCAGAGTCCTTCCAGGCGGTGGCTGACGCCACGCTGGCGTACCACAAAAAAGGCAGCATCGAGTACATTCCGTTCCCGGACAAGCTGAAAGGCCGCTATCAGGCGTTCACCCAGGCTGACCTGACTAACCTGCGCGCAGCGGGTTATGACAAACCGTTCAAAACCGTTGCCGAAGGCGTAACGGAGTATATGGCCTGGCTGAACCGCGACGCGTAAGTATGAAGATTCTGGTGATCGGCCCGTCATGGGTGGGCGACATGATGATGTCGCAAAGTCTCTATCGCACGCTCAAGGCGCGCTATCCCCAGGCGATAATCGACGTGATGGCACCCGCGTGGTGCCGTCCGCTGTTATCGCGTATGCCGGAAGTGAATGAAGCGATCCCGATGCCGCTCGGCCACGGGGCGCTGGAAATTGGCGAACGCCGCAAGCTCGGCCATAGCCTGCGCGAGAAGCGGTATGACCGCGCGTATGTTCTGCCCAACTCCTTTAAATCTGCCCTGGTGCCCTTCTTTGCGGGCATTCCGCATCGCACCGGCTGGCGCGGCGAAATGCGCTACGGCCTGCTGAACGATGCGCGCGTGCTGGATAAAGCGGCCTGGCCATTAATGGTGGAGCGCTACGTGGCGCTGGCCTATGACAAAGGCGTGATGCGCAGCGCGAAAGACCTGCCGCAGCCGCTGCTCTGGCCCCAGCTTCAGGTTAACGACGGTGAAAAATCCCAGACCTGCAGCGCGTTTGGCCTTTCGGCTGAACGTCCGATGATTGGCTTCTGCCCTGGAGCCGAGTTCGGCCCGGCAAAACGCTGGCCGCACTACCACTATGCAGAGCTGGCGAAACAGCTGATCGACGAAGGCTACCAGATTGTCCTGTTCGGTTCGGCAAAAGACCACGAGGCGGGCAACGAAATTCTCGCGACGCTCAGTAATGAACAGCAGGCCTGGTGCCGCAACCTG
This sequence comes from Enterobacter sp. EC_50, assembly GCF_019584525.1. Taxonomy (NCBI): domain Bacteria; kingdom Pseudomonadati; phylum Pseudomonadota; class Gammaproteobacteria; order Enterobacterales; family Enterobacteriaceae; genus Enterobacter; species Enterobacter sp. EC_50. The sequence goes on from NZ_VDAF01000012.1 coordinate 119,082, forward strand.
GCGGGAGAAACGCAGCTTGAGCAGGCGGTTATCCTGATTGCTGCCTGCCACGCTGTGGTTACCAACGATTCAGGCCTGATGCACGTCGCCGCTGCGCTCAACCGTCCGCTGGTGGCGCTGTATGGGCCAAGCAGCCCGGACTTTACGCCTCCGCTTTCCCATAAAGCGCGCGTTATTCGCCTGATCACCGGCTACCACAAGGTGCGCAAAGGCGATGCCGCTGAAGGTTATCATCAGAGCCTGATCGACATTACCCCGCAGCGCGTTCTTGAAGAGCTTAACGAACTGCTGTTGAGCGAAGAAGGATAACGAATGCGGGTACTGATCGTTAAAACCTCGTCGATGGGCGATGTTCTGCACACGCTGCCGTCACTGACGGACGCCATGCAGGCCATCCCCGGCATTCGTTTTGACTGGGTGGTGGAAGAGGGCTTCGCGCAGATCCCCACCTGGCATGAAGCGGTCGACCGCGTGATCCCGGTGGCGATTCGCCGCTGGCGGAAAGCGTGGTTCTCTGCCCCGATTAAAGCCGAACGCAAAACCTTCCGCGAGGCGGTACAGGCGCAGCGTTATGATGCCATCATCGACGCACAGGGGCTAGTCAAAAGCGCCGCGCTGGTGACGCGACTGGCGCGCGGCGTAAAGCACGGCATGGACTGGCACAGCGCCCGCGAACCGCTGGCGAGCCTGTTCTATAATCACCGCCACCACATCGCGAAGCAGCAGCACGCGGTGGAACGTACCCGAGAGCTGTTTGCAAAGAGTCTTGGCTATGCAAAGCCGGAAACGCAGGGCGATTACGCCATTTCGCAGCATTTTTTGCACGGTTCGCAACAAACAGACGCACCCTACCTGATTTTCCTTCATGCAACGACCCGCGACGACAAGCACTGGCCGGAAGCGCACTGGCGCGAACTGATCGGCCTGCTGGGGAGTGCGGGGTTACGTATCAAACTCCCGTGGGGCGCTCCCCATGAAGAAGCGCGCGCCAAACGCCTGGCGGCAGGGTTTGATTATGTGGACGTTCTGCCGCGCATGAAGCTGGATGGCGTCGCTCAGGCGCTGGCAGGCGCTACGGCTGTTGTCTCCGTGGATACGGGACTCAGCCACCTGACGGCGGCGCTGGACCGTCCTAATATTACGCTTTACGGCCCAACGGACCCGGGCCTGATCGGCGGCTATGGAAAAAATCAATATATCTGCCGCCCGGAACACTCATCGCAGCTGAGCGATCTCAGCGCCGCTGCGGTATTTGCGCAATTAGAGCCTTTGCTGGCAGCAGAGAGAGCCTATGTCTGATTTTTTCTCAGCGGAGCGCCCGCCAAAGCGCGTGCTGATTATTAAGCTTCGTCACCACGGTGACGTTTTGCTTACCTCGCCGGTTTTTACCGTGCTGAAAAAGAACTGGCCGAACGTGGAAGTCGATGCGCTGGTTTATGACGATACCCAGGCGATGCTGACCAGCCACCCGCATATCGACCAGGTGCACACTATTGGGCGCAACTGGCGCAAGAAGGGCTGGTTTGAACAATTCCGTCTCTACCGCGCCCTGCTGAACACCCTGAAAGGCCGTCAGTATGACGTGCTGATTAACCTGACCGAACACTGGCACGGCGCGCGTCTGGCGCGTCGCCTGAAACCGCGCGTCTCCGTCGGCTTTAAGCCGGATAAGCGCGGTGGCCTGGCGCGTCGCCGTTGGGTGAAATCGTTCACCACGCTCTATCCGGCGATTCAGGACAACAGCCGTCATATGGTGGAGGTTAATCTGGATGCCCTGCGCCGGATCGGCATTCATCCGCAGTCCGATGAAGACAAACATACGCTTTTTGTGCCCGGTGACGCGGCAGAAGCCTCTGTGGTCGAAAAACTGGCCGGGTTTGGGCTCACGAGTAAATCCTACATTCTGGTTCACCCGACCTCGCGCTGGATGTTTAAGGCCTGGGATATCAAAAAGCTGGCAGCGACCATTGATAACCTGGCGGCGCGCGGCCTGCCGATCGTCCTCTCCGCCGCACCGTCAAAAGAAGAGAAGGCCTATATGGATGCGCTGCGCGCAGCCCTCACCCAGCCGGTCTTTGATTTAAGCGGTCAGCTGAACCTGAAAGAGCTGGGCGCGCTCATGAAGCACGCCCGGGTGTACTTCGGCGTGGATTCCATGCCAATGCATCTTGCGAGCGCCGTCGGTACGCCAACCGTCGCCATCTTTGGCCCTACCGGCGCCATCAAATGGGCGCCGTGGGGGGTGAACTATCGCGTAATCGTTGCCGGGTTTACCTGCCAGCCTTGCGGCAAAGCGGGCTGCGGAGACAGCGGTGTCTCTGACTGCATCACGGCCATCACCCCGCAGCAGGTGCTGAGCGCCATTGATACGATGCTTCTGGAAACGGAAACACCTGCATGAAGCTGGCTATTGTCCGACAGACCTACAACCCCAACGGTGGCGCAGAGCGTTTTGTCTCACGTGCGCTAAACGTGCTGGCGCAGGATACCTCCCTTGATGTCACGCTGATTGCCCGCCAGTGGGAGGATGCCGCAGGCTGGAAAACGCTGACGGTCAATCCGCCGTTTCGCAATCGCATCGCGCGTGAATCCGGTTTTGCCCTCGAAGCCGCCGCGCATTTTGCGCAATTTGATATTGTGCAAAGCCACGAACGCATACCGGGAGCCACCATCTTCCGGGCGGGCGACGGTGTTCACGCCACCTGGCTTGAGCAATATGGTCGCATTCTGTCGCCGCTGGCGCGCTGGGCGCAATCTCTGAGCCGCTATCACCGCTACATTCTGCAGGCCGAGGCGCAGATGTTTACCCATCCGCAGCTGCGCAAGGTGATCTGTAATTCGAAGATGGTGCGCGATGATATCGTGCGTCGCTTCGGGCTGCCGGACGACAAGCTGACGGTGATCTACAACGGCGTGGACACCGTTCAGTTTAGCCCTGAGGTCCGCGCCCTTTCGCAGCGTGATGCCCTGGGTATTCCTCCTGACGCACCGGTGCTGGCGTATGTTGGGTCAGGCTTCAGCCGTAAAGGCGTCGCCACCGCGCTGCGCGCCATTGTGGCGCATCCTGACGTCTGGCTGCTGATTGCCGGCCGCGATAAACATGCGCGGAAGTTCGAAAAGCTGGCGCAGGCGCTGGGGATTTCCTCACGAGTGAAGTTCCTGGGCCCCGTTGCCAACGTGCGTGAAGTCTATGGCACGGCGAATGCCCTTATCCTGCCGACGCTCTACGATCCCTTCCCGAACGTCTGCGTGGAAGCGCTGGCCTGTGGTTTGCCGCTGCTTACCAGCCACGGCTGCGGCGCGGCGGAGTGGATAACCGAGGGTCAAAACGGCTGGGTGCGCGATGCGCTGGACAGCGAAGGCTACCAGCAGGCCATCTCGCTGTGGCTGAAAGGCCGTGAACAGGGTGTCGATTACTCCGCCGCTGCGCGTGCAACCGCCGAGCCCTTCACCCTGGACAGAATGGCGAAAGAGCTACAGGCGCTTTATCGCGATTTGCTGCGCTGAGCGGCATCGGAGAAGACTTTCTCCATCGCGTCCAGCATACATTCGCGGGTAAAGTGCGTGCTCAGGTAGTCATATCCCTGTTGCGCGAGCGTCTCACGAAGGGCTGAGTCGTCATAGAGTTTCATTATGGCATCGTGCAGCGCGTTTTCGTCGCGCTGGGCGACCAGCACTCCCGTCTGCCCGTTAATCACCGCATCTCCCGTTCCACCCGCATCCGTCGCAATGGTGGCAATACGGGTGGCTAACGATTGCAGCACGCCCTGCGGCACACCTTCCATATCGTGCGAAGGGCTGAGCGCAATATCAAAGGCCGGGAACCAGCGTTCCGGATCGGATTGATGTCCCGCCATGACCACGCGCTGCTGTAACCCCAGGGCGGTGATTTCCTGTTCCAGCGTCGCTTTGTGCGGACCTTCGCCGACAATCGCCAGCTTGATGTGTGGATTGTCAATTTTCGCCAGGGCGCGCAGCAGTACGCTATGGCCTTTGTTCGGGCGCAAATGCGATACCACGCCCAGCCAGAAATCGTCCTGCGACAAACCACAATGAACCCGGGCCTGGTGCTTATCTCCCGGATGGAAACGCTGCGTATCGACACCGCTTGGCACCGACGTACTCTGAGACATCGGCACGCCAATATTTGCCACCTGATGGCGCAGCGCCTCGCCGGTGGTCACGATATGCGCGCAGGCCGTGCGGAAGAGCCAGCGGGTCGTCCAGTTGTTGCGCGGTACGCCGGACGCATGACGGGTTCTCACCAGTGGTACAGGGTTGGACAGCGTCAGATTCGCCAGCGCCACCAGCCAGGTATCGGCAGAGTTATGGCTGTTGATGACGTCAATCGAGTGACGGTTATCCTTCATCCAGCGACGCAGCACCTGCAAGTTTTTAAGGTTCTTACGCTTCAACGGCATCGTGACTACCGTCAGACCGGCATTGCGTGCCAGCGTGTGGAGCGGCGCAGTTTCCGGACAAAGGAGAGTCACCTGATGGCCACGCTGAATCATCCCAAGCGATTCGTTGATAATGCGCAGAGGCTGCCCGCCTTTGCCGCCGTCTGCTTCAGTGTGAACAATATGCATATATTTCCTGTTAAAAATCTCGCCCGCATGACGCTAATTTTCCACCTGAAACGATCTTTGTCCCTCCAGGCATATGTTTTTAGTATCCACCAGATATAATACAGCGCGAATGGTACCACCATATTGGGTGGCCTGCCCTGAACACAACGGAGAAAGCATGTCCGACAAACCTTTATTGAGCCTCGTGGTCGCCGTTTATAACGGTGAAAAATTCCTCAATGCATTTTTCGACAGCATTAAAGCTCAACATTTGGACAGTCTGGAACTGGTCGTTGTGAACGACGGGTCAAGCGACAGCTCCTCCACCATCATTGCGCAGTACGCCAGCGAATTCCCCTTCTACAAAGTTATCGATCAGGCCAATCAGGGCGTGTCGGCCGCGCGTAATACCGGCCTGGCGGTGGCAACGGGCGAATACGTCGCCTTCCCGGACATCGACGACGTGATTTATCCAGGCATGTACCCGCGTCTGCTTGAGATGGCCAAAAAGAACGATCTTGATGTCGCGACCTGCAACGGTACCTATATCTACGACGACGGACGCCCGTCGAAAAAGATCTTCCCGTCCGACAAGCTGCAGTCCACCGACGTGCTGGACGGCCCAACCTGGCTTCAGCGCGCGCTTTCATCGCGAAAGTTCCTGCACGTGACCTGGCTGAATATCTACCGCCATGCTTTCATCAAGGAGCAGGGCTTCACCTTTGAACACGGTCTGCGCCACCAGGATATCCCCTGGACCACTGAAGTGCTGCTGACCGCCAAACGCGTGCAGTACACCGACGAAACCTTTTACGATTACCTGATCCACTCGGCCTCGGTGTCGCACACGCCGGGAACGGACGACACGCGAATGCGCAACGCCCGCCACTACATGAAAATCCTCGAAATGCTGGATGCAATCAACCAGCGTTACCCGGATGCGGTGCGCCATGTGCCGGCCTGCCAGTGGCAGATTGCCAAAGAGGGTCTGGGCATTCTTCACGCCATTAACAACATCGGCGATCAGAGCAAAAAGCGTGAAATCATCCGCGAGCTGTTTGACCGCGGGATCTGGTCGCTAATCTGGAAAAACGCCCGTGGGCTGCGCCAGCACTGGCGCCTGGGACGACGTTATTTCCGTCTGAAACGGTATCTGGCATAAGAGATAGCTTTACCTGGCTTAAATGCTTAGAATTTGCCCGCCGAAACTAAAAAAACGGATAATCGCTTGGAATTGTTGTATACCGCCCTGCTCTACATTATTCAGCCACTGGTGTGGCTGAGACTGTTGCTTCGTAGCCGGAAAGCGCCTGCGTATCGTAAACGCTGGGCTGAACGCTATGGCTTCTGCCGCAATAAAGTCGCGCCGGACGGTATTTTGCTGCATTCCGTTTCTGTCGGTGAAACGCTGGCGGCAATCCCGCTGGTTCGCGCCCTGCGTCACCGCTACCCGTCGCTGCCGATCACCGTCACGACGATGACGCCAACCGGCTCGGAGCGCGCGTTATCCGCTTTCGGCAAAGACGTTCATCACGTCTATCTCCCTTACGATCTCCCCTGCGCCATGAATCGTTTCCTGAATACCGTTCGCCCGAAGCTGGTGATTGTGATGGAAACCGAACTGTGGCCAAACATGATTTCCGCCCTGCATGCCCGTAAAATTCCGCTGGTGATTGCCAACGCGCGCCTGTCAGAGCGCTCGGCGAAAGGTTACGGCAAGCTGGGTAAATTTATGCGCCGCCTGCTGAGCAAAATCACCCTGATTGCCGCGCAGAATGAAGAAGATGCGGCACGCTTTATCTCTCTGGGCCTCAAACGCAACCAGCTTGCGGTGACGGGTAGCCTGAAATTTGATATTTCGGTTACCCCTGAACTCGCCGCCCGCGCCATCACGCTTCGCCGCCAGTGGGCCCCGCGTCGTCAGGTCTGGATTGCGACCAGTACCCATGACGGTGAAGAAGAGATCATCCTGCAGGCGCACCGCAAGCTGCTGGAAAGCTTCCCTGATTTACTGCTGATCCTCGTGCCCCGCCATCCGGAACGTTTTAAAGATGCCCGTGAAATGGTTCAGAAAGCCGGTTTCAGCTTCACGCTGCGCAGCAGCGGGGAGATCCCGTCTGGCAGCACCCAGGTGGTGATTGGCGATACGATGGGCGAACTGATGCTGCTGTACGGGATTGCTGACCTCGCGTTTGTCGGCGGCAGCCTGGTGGAGCGCGGCGGCCATAACCCGCTCGAGCCGGCAGCCCACGCGATTCCGGTGCTGATGGGGCCACATACGTTTAACTTCAAAGATATCTGCGCGAAATTACAGCAGGCCGATGGTTTAATTACCGTGACCGATGCGGATTCGCTAGTCAAAGAGGTTTCAACCCTTCTGACTGACGAAGATTATCGCCTGTGGTACGGGCGACATGCGGTCGAAGTGCTGCACCAGAACCAGGGTGCCCTGACCCGTCTGCTGCAACTTCTGCAACCTTACCTGCCCCAGCGGAGCCACTGATGTCAACGCGTCTGTCGGTCGTGATGATCGCCAAAAACGCCGCCGACCTGCTTCCGGACTGCCTGGCGTCGGTAGCCTGGGCTGACGAGATAGTCATTCTTGATTCCGGAAGTACGGACAATACGGTGGACGTTGCCCGGGCAGCGGGCGCAAAAGTCTTTATCGATACTGACTGGCAAGGCTATGGCCTCCAGCGCCAGCGCGCGCAGGGGTTTGCCACCGGAGATTATGTCCTGATGCTCGATACTGACGAGCGCATCACGCCGGAGCTTCAGCAGGCCATTCAGGCGGTGCTTTCCTCACCTCAACCTGGTGCTGTATACAGCATTGCCCGCCGCAACTACTTCCTTGGCCGTTTTATGCGCCACAGCGGCTGGTATCCTGACCGCGTGACGCGCCTCTACGAGCGCGAGCGGTATCAGTACAACGACAATCTGGTGCATGAATCCCTGGCCTGCGACAACGCCCAGATCATCCCCCTGACGGGCGATTTGCTGCACCTGACCTGCCGCGATTTCGCAAGCTTCCAGCGCAAACAGCTCAACTATGCCACCGCATGGGCGCAGGAGCGTCACCAGCGCGGCAAGAAGGCCTCGCTGACCGGAATATTCACCCACACGCTGGGCGCGTTCCTGAAAACGCTGCTGCTGCGTGGTGGCGTGCTGGACGGTAAGCAGGGCTGGTTACTTGCGGTAGTCAATGCCCAGTATACTTTCAACAAATACACCGAGCTGTGGGCGCTCTGCCGCGGCTACTCAGAGAAAACGTGAGCCATGAGCACAAAAGCGATTTATCCGGGTACCTTCGATCCGATCACCAACGGTCATCTTGATATCATCACCCGTGCGGCGTGCATGTTTGACAAGGTGATCCTGGCCATTGCCGCCAGCCCCAGCAAAAAGCCGATGTTTGACCTCCACGAGCGCGTGCAGCTCGCCACCGATGCCATTTCGCACCTGCCGAATGTTGAGGTGGTCGGGTTTAGCGACCTGATGGCTAACTTCGCCCGCGCCCAGCAGGCGAACATTCTGATCCGCGGTTTACGCGCGGTGGCAGACTTCGAATATGAGATGCAGCTGGCGCACATGAACCGCCACCTGATGCCGGAACTGGAGAGCGTATTCCTGATGCCCTCCAAAGAGTGGTCGTTTATCTCGTCCACGCTGGTGAAAGAGGTGGCGCGCCATCACGGGGACGTAACCCATTTCCTGCCGGTTAACGTCCACCAGGCGTTGATGGAAAAGCTCAAGTAGCCCTATTTCTGGCACTGACGGCAGTAGAACGTGGCGCGCTGGGCGTGTTTCGTGGCAATAATGGGTGTGCCGCAGACTCTGCACGGTTCGCCCTTACGGCCATACACCTGCAGCTCCTGGGCAAAATAGCCCGGCTTGCCGTCACTTTGCAGGAAGTCCTTCAGCGTTGTCCCCCCCTGCTCAATTGAGCGCAGCAATACGGCTTTAATCACCCGGACCAGCAGCTCGCACTCCTGCGCCGACAGCGACGAGGCCAGCCGATCGGGGTGGATCCCGGCGGCAAACAGCGATTCGCTGGCGTAGATATTCCCCACGCCGACCACCAGCTTGTTATCCATCAACCAGGGCTTAATCGGGCTTTTCTTCTTCGCGCACTTCGCCTTGAGGTATTCCGCGTTAAACGCGTCTGAGAGCGGCTCCGGGCCCAGATGCGCCAGCACGTTATGCCCTTCCAGCTCCTTCGTCCACAGCCACGCGCCAAAGCGCCGTGGATCGGTGTAACGCAGCACTTTGCCGTTGCTCATCACCAGATCGACGTGGTCGTGCTTTTCCGCAGGCAGTTCTTCGGTAAGAACGCGCAGGCTCCCGGACATCCCCAGGTGGATAATGATCCAGCCGTCGGGCAGCTCCAGCAGCAGGTATTTCGCGCGGCGCTGCACGCTAAGGACGGGTTTATCGCTCAGGGCATGGATCTCATCGGACACCGGCCAGCGCAGACGCCCGTTACGGACAACCGCGTGAAGAATCGTCGCGCCGACCAGATGGGGCTCAATGCCGCGACGGCTGGTTTCTACCTCAGGTAATTCAGGCATGGTTCCTCCGTTGAGATACAGAATGCAAAAAACCCCGCAGTTGCGGGGTTTTTCGATACAAGGAGACTAAAATTATTTGATTTTAGCTTCTTTGTACAGTACGTGCTGGCGTACAACTGGATCGAATTTTTTCAGTTCCAGTTTTTCCGGCTTAGTACGTTTGTTCTTCGTGGTGGTGTAGAAGTGACCTGTACCAGCAGAAGAAACCAGCTTGATTTTCTCGCGAATACCTTTAGCCATGATTTATTTCCTCTTTAAGTACTTAGTACTTTTCGCCACGGGCACGCAGTTCAGACAGAACTGTATCGATGCCTTTCTTATCGATTACACGCATACCTTTAGCAGATACGCGCAGGGTGACAAAACGCTTCTCGCTCTCAACCCAGAAACGGTGAGAGTGCAGGTTCGGCAGGAAACGGCGTTTAGTCGCGTTCAGTGCGTGGGAACGGTTGTTACCGGTCACCGGACGCTTGCCAGTAACTTGGCAGACTCGGGACATGTCTATTCTCCAAAAATCAAATTAGCTCGAGCTTCGTATGGGGTATCGGCGCCTCGTCAGGCTTTACAGCCCGGTCATCGCATAGTTCTAAGTGAACTCTCGATTGCCAGGCCCAAATGCCAAACCCGAGATTCTCAAAGGTGGCGTAGTATACGCTGACTCGGCGGTGTGCTCAAGTCCCGAACAGACAAAGATCCCGATGGATCGCGAGAAATAGCCTAAATCCAGCCATGTTCTGCAAAAGAAATGTACTCTCCGCGGCCAATTATCAGATGGTCCAGCACACGAATGTCCATGAATTGACAGCATTTGATAATGCGCTCGGTGATTTCTTTGTCCGCTCTGCTCGGTTCTGCACAGCCTGAGGGGTGATTATGCGCGAGGATCACGCCCGCTGCATTCACTTTTATCGCTTCCCGCACAATTTCTCGCGGATGCACCTCAACGTGGCTTAACGTGCCGGCAAAGAGGCAGCTATGTTTCAGTACCCGGTTTCTGTTATCGACAAAGATCACCATAAAGATCTCGCGCTCGATATCGGTTAACTGGCTTTGCAGGTATTCACGCGTCATCGCTGGCGTCAGGATCGGATCGTCCTTCTCCATGCGGACATTGTAAAAACGGCGGGCAAGTTCAGCAATGGCCCGCAACTGGGCATATTTCGCCACACCGATCCCTTCTACGTGCTTAAACTGCGCCAGTTCGGCGGTCAGCAAACCGTGCAGAGAACCGAAATGTACGATCAGCTCTTTTGCCAGCGTAAATACCGTTTTACCGGGCGTTCCGGTACGTAAAAAGAGCGCCAGCAGTTCATCATCTTTTAACAGGGTGACGTCATAGCGCAGCAGTTTTTCGCGCGGCAGCAGCGGCTCATCCTCTTCTTCCATGCTCTTTCTCCCTTTTTTAACCGCATGCTGCCACAGGCCAGTCAGGCACTCGACGACCACGTTGCGTTCTTGCGTAGCGCCTCGCAAAGTGGTCGAAGGACAAAATCACCCCGTTTTGGGGATTGTGATAAAATGCCCGCTCTCTGGTGAACCCCAACAGGAAAGAATCATGATGAGCCTGGCCGGTAAAAAAATCGTTCTTGGCGTGAGCGGCGGTATTGCTGCCTACAAAGCGCCGGAGCTGGTGCGTCGTCTGCGCGAGCGCGGGGCAGATGTGCGGGTCGCGATAACCGAAGGCGGTAAAGCCTTTATCACTCCTCTGAGCCTGCAGGCCGTTTCAGGATACCCGGTATCTGACAGCCTGCTCGATCCGGCCGCCGAAGCCGCGATGGGCCATATTGAGCTTGGGAAATGGGCAGACCTGGTTATCCTCGCCCCCGCCACGGCTGATTTAATCGCCCGGGTAGCGGCCGGTATGGCAAACGACCTGGTCTCCACCATTTGTCTGGCCACACCTGCGCCTGTTGCCGTCGTGCCTGCCATGAACCAGCAGATGTACCGTAACGCGGCTACGCAGCACAATCTTGAGACCCTGGCCTCACGCGGCCTGCTTATCTGGGGTCCGGACAGCGGTAGCCAGGCCTGCGGCGATGTTGGCCCGGGCCGCATGCTTGATCCGCTGACGATTGTTGATATGGCCGCAGCCCACTTTTCGCCTGTCAACGATCTGCAACATCTCAACATCATGATTACCGCGGGCCCCACGCGCGAGCCGCTGGATCCGGTGCGCTACATCACCAACCACAGTTCCGGCAAAATGGGCTTTGCGATTGCCGCTGCCGCCGCGAAGCGTGGTGCGAACGTCACGCTGGTGAGCGGCCCGGTCTCTCTGCCTACCCCTGCGTGTGTGAAGCGAATTGACGTTACCACCGCGCTGGAGATGGAAGCCGCCGTGCAGGCACATGCGCAAAGCCAGCAGATTTTTATCGGCTGTGCGGCCGTTGCAGACTATCGTGCTGAGACGATCGCCGAGGCTAAAATTAAAAAGCAAGGCGATGAATTAACACTAAAAATGGTGAAAAACCCGGACATTGTTGCCGGTGTCGCCGCATTAAAAAGCCACCGGCCATACGTTGTTGGGTTTGCCGCAGAAACGAATAATGTGGAAGAATATGCCCGGCAAAAACGTACCCGCAAAAACCTCGATTTGATTTGCGCGAACGACGTATCGCTGGCCACACAAGGATTTAACAGCGACAGCAACGCACTGCACCTTTTCTGGCAGGATGGAGATAAAGTCTTACCGCTTGAGCGCAAGGAACTCCTGGGCCAACATTTACTCGACGAGATCGTTACCCGTTATGATGAAAAAAATCGACGTTAAGATTCTGGACCCGCGTGTTGGCGAGCAATTCCCGCTGCCAACCTATGCCACCTCCGGCTCTGCCGGTCTTGACCTGCGCGCCTGTCTCGATGACGCCGTAGAACTGGCTCCGGGTGCCACGACCCTGGTTCCGACTGGCCTGGCGATTCACATTGCTGACCCGTCGCTGGCAGCGGTTATCCTGCCGCGTTCTGGCCTGGGCCATAAGCACGGCGTTGTGCTGGGTAACCTGGTGGGCCTGATCGACTCCGACTATCAGGGTCAACTGATGGTCTCCGTCTGGAACCGTGGTCAGGACAGCTTCACCATTGAACCGGGCGAGCGTATCGCACAGATGGTCTTTGTACCGGTGGTACAGGCAGAATTTAACCTGGTGGCAGACTTTGACGCCACCGACCGTGGCGAAGGCGGCTTCGGCCATTCCGGGCGCAAATAACGGCCCGACAAACACGTATCTCACAGCGTCATAATGCAATAACAAACCGCAAAGGTCCGTTTGCGGTCGCTGTGTGGATGCCAGCCTGGCAAGTGCTTATTTTCAGGGGTATTTTGTAACATGGCAGAAAAACAAACCGCGAAAAGGAATCGTCGCGAAGAAATACTTCAATCTCTGGCTCTGATGCTTGAATCCAGCGATGGCAGTCAACGCATCACCACCGCTAAACTGGCCGCCTCCGTAGGCGTGTCTGAGGCGGCGCTGTACCGTCATTTTCCGAGCAAGACCCGGATGTTCGACAGTCTGATCGAGTTTATTGAAGACAGCCTGATCACGCGCATCAACCTGATTCTGAAAGACGAAAAAGACACTACCGCGCGTCTGCGTCTGATAGTGCTGTTAATCCTGGGCTTCGGTGAACGCAATCCGGGCTTAACCCGTATCCTGACCGGCCACGCGCTGATGTTTGAGCAGGACAGACTCCAGGGCCGCATTAACCAGCTTTTCGAACGCATTGAAGCGCAGCTGCGCCAGGTGCTGCGCGAGAAGAAAATGCGTGAGGGTGAAGGATACAGCATTGATGAAACGCTGCTGGCGAGCCAGATTCTGGCGTTTTGTGAAGGGATGCTTTCCCGCTTTGTGCGCAGCGAGTTCAAATACCGTCCAACGGACGATTTTGACGCCCGCTGGCCGTTAGTCGCAGCACAATTACAGTAACGCCATCGCCGGATGGCGGCGTCGCCTTATCCGGCCTACGAACGGGTAGGCCCGGTCATACAACAACGCCACCGGGCAATGCAATTAAACCCCGAACGCTTCGCGATACGCTTTTACCGCTGCCAGATGGTCCGCCATCTCAGGCTTCTCTTCCAGATACGCAATCAGATCTTTCAGGGTGATTATTGACGTCACAGTGCAGTTGTAATCCCGCTCCACTTCCTGAATGGCGGAAATTTCTCCGCGACCACGCTCCTGACGATCCAGCGAAATCAACACGCCAGCCAGCGTTGCACCGTTGGCCTGGATAATCTCCATTGATTCGCGGATCGCCGTGCCCGCGGTGATCACATCGTCCACCAGCATGACGCGGCCCTGCAGCGGGCTGCCGACCAGATTCCCGCCTTCACCGTGGGTTTTGGCTTCTTTGCGGTTAAAGCAGTACGGCACGTCGCGATCATGATGTTCCGCCAGCGCCACCGCGGTAGTGGTCGCAATCGGAATGCCCTTATAGGCCGGGCCAAACAGCAGGTCAAAATCAATCCCGGAATCCACCAGCGCTTCGGCATAGAAACGGCCTAACAGTGCCAGATCGCGCCCGGTATTAAACAGCCCGGCGTTGAAGAAATAAGGACTTTTACGCCCGGATTTCAGCGTAAATTCGCCAAACTTAAGTACCTGCTTGTTAAGCGCAAACTCAATAAACTGGCGCTGATACGATTTCATGGATTAGCTCCTTTGGTTTTTCTGTCTTACAGGCAAAAAAAAGGCGACTCATTGGTCGCCTTTAAAATCAATTTTCTAACGCCGCTTTCTGCGTCGTGACAATGGATTCGATTCCCCCTCGGGCCAACGCCAGCAGGGAGAGAAGCTCTTCGTGGGTGAACGGCTCGCCTTCTGCCGTGCCCTGCACCTCAATGATGCGACCGTCTTCGGTCATCACCACGTTCATGTCTGTCTCTGCAGCGGAATCTTCAACGTATTCCAGATCGCAAAGCGCTTCACCGTTAACGATGCCTACGGAGACCGCCGCAACCATGCCTTTCATTGGATTGGTTTTCAGCTTACCGGCTGCAACCAGCTTGTTCAGGGCATCGGCCAGCGCTACACAGGCGCCGGTAATAGAGGCCGTACGCGTGCCACCATCGGCCTGGATCACGTCGCAGTCCAGGGTAATCGTGAATTCGCCGAGGGTTTTCAGATCAACGGCGGCGCGCAGCGCACGCGCGATCAGACGCTGAATTTCCATGGTACGACCGCCCTGCTTACCCTTCGCCGCTTCACGGGCGTTACGGGTATGGGTCGCGCGCGGCAGCATGCCGTACTCGGCGGTGATCCAGCCCTGGCCCTGACCTTTCAGGAAGCGCGGAACGCCTTCTTCGATGGATGCGGTACACAGCACTTTGGTGTCACCAAACTCAACCAGCACGGAGCCTTCAGCGTGTTTTGTATAGTTACGGGTCAGGGTGACGGGACGCACCTGATTGGCGCTACGACCTGATGGACGCATGATGGATTCTCCGGCTTGAAACGAATGTGGCTGCGCATTATACGGATAAAGGACGCTTATTCCTATCCTGAGAAGCCCCCGAAAGCTATAATCCCCCCATCTCTCCTTTAAAAACGGGAATGTCTATGATCCGCAGTATGACCGCCTACGCCCGGCGTGAAATCAAGGGTAGCTGGGGTAGCGCTACATGGGAAATGCGCTCGGTAAACCAGCGTTACCTGGAAACGTATTTCCGTATGCCGGAGCAGTTCCGCAGCCTTGAGCCTGTTGTTCGCGAGCGTATCCGTACGCGTCTGACGCGCGGTAAAGTGGAATGTAACCTGCGCTTTGAGCCTGATGCCAGCGCACAGGGCGAGCTGATCCTCAACGAAAAACTGGCGAAACAGCTCGTGAATGCGGCGAACTGGGTCAAAATGCAGAGCGATGAAGGCGAAATCAACCCGGTTGATATTCTGCGCTGGCCTGGCGTCATGGCCGCCGGCGAGCAGGATCTGGACGCGATTGCCGCTGAAATTCTGGCCGCCCTCGACGGCACGCTGGATGACTTTATCGTTGCCCGCGAAACCGAAGGTCAGGCGCTTAAAGCGATGATTGAGCAGCGCCTTGAAGGCGTGAGTGCGGAAGTGGCTAAGGTTCGCACCCATATGCCGGAAGTGCTGCAGTGGCAGCGCGAGCGCCTGGTCGCCAAACTGGAAGAGGCAGAAGTTCAGCTGGAAAACACCCGTCTGGAACAAGAGCTGGTGCTGATGGCGCAACGTATTGATGTCGCTGAAGAGCTGGACCGTCTGGAAGCGCACGTTAAAGAGACCTACAACATTCTGAAGAAAAAGGAAGCGGTAGGCCGCCGTCTGGACTTTATGATGCAGGAGTTCAACCGCGAGTCGAACACTCTTGCGTCTAAGTCGATCAATGCAGAAGTGACGAATTCAGCGATTGAGTTGAAAGTGCTGATTGAGCAAATGCGCGAGCAGATCCAGAATATTGAGTAATGCCTTATCGGGTGGTGTCGACGGCACCACCCATTATTATTTCTAATCCATTCCGGCACCTGATTTTGCGCGTCACCGCCTTTCATCAAGCTGATTCAACATAACTTGATAAAAATTTATAGGGCAAACGCAGTCGCCTTAGAAAAACTCAATCGTGATCTTGCGCACAAATCGCTAACCTCCCCCGCGTTCACACCGGAGGAAATATGCTGCTTCACATCCTTTATCTCATTGGCATCACCGCAGAAGCCATGACCGGCGCACTTGCTGCCGGACGTCGCCGTATGGACACCTTCGGCGTGATCATTATTGCTACAGCGACCGCGCTGGGCGGCGGCTCGGTACGCGATATTCTGCTGGGACATTATCCGCTTGGCTGGGTCAAACACCCTGAGTACGTCATTATCGTGGCGACAGCTGCCGTGTTAACTACCATAGTGGCGCCCGTCATGCCCCATCTTCGCCGCCTGTTTTTAGTCCTTGACGCTTTAGGTCTGGTGGTTTTCTCGATTATCGGAGCACAAATCGCGCTGGATATGGGGGAAGGACCTGTTATCGCTACCATTGCCGCCGTGGTCACGGGCGTATTCGGCGGTGTGCTGCGCGATATGTTCTGCAAGCGCATTCCTCTGGTCTTTCAAAAAGAGCTGTACGCCGGTATCTCTTTTGCAGCAGCGGTACTCTATATCGCTCTGCAGCATTACGTTTCGAACCATGATGTGGTGGTCATCTCGACACTGCTGTTTGGCTTTACAGCCCGCATGCTGGCGCTGCGTCTGAAGCTCGGACTGCCCGTGTTTCATTACAAGCACAGCGCCCACTAACTTCAGAACCCGTTGATGTGCTGTCCAGCGAGCCATTTCGCCAGCACATCAATCTGAGGCGAGTCCATCCAGACAACAATTTGTCGCGCCTTCCTCTCTCCCGTTCCCGGCAGGCTTTGCCAGTTCTTTACGTTATGTCCACTCAGCGTCTGCCACGTTACGTTCCCCATCGCCTTCAGCGAAGCCTGTGTCAGCGGAACACCCAATGCCATGAGCCAGCGAATAAATGGCTTCTCGCGCACCAGATTAAATCGATGCCAGAGCGCCAGCCCGCGCGCGGAGGAAAACCCAGGCGTAGCCTGCATTTGCGCCTGCGTTAATAACAGCCACGAAAAGAGGTGTTCAAAATGATGTGCCTGCCAGAGGGTGCGCCAGCCTGACTCGCCTAATCCTTCAATATCAAGCACCTGCTTTGAGCTGAGCCAGGTCAGTCGGGCAAAGAACTGTTCCATACATTCCGGAGAAGCATAGAAACAGCTCAGCGCATGATAACGCGAGGCTGGAGGCTCGGGTTTATGTCTGTCCGTCCCGCGCCAGACCACCTTATCAAACCGGGGAATACCCTGCCCGGCCAGGCTGACCTGTATCTGATCCCCTGAGGCAATATCCAGCCTCTGCCAGCGCTCAACCGAGCCCAGACTCACCCGCCGTACCTGTTTATCGTCCAGTTGCACAGGTTCCAGTGCGGCTACAACGGACATTTTGCCCGTTCGCCCCACGGAAAAATGAATATCACTCACCTCGGCCACCTGGGCTGCAGGCGCATATTTCCACGCAACCAGCCAGTTGCCTTCGCCCGGTAACCAGCCTTCCCCTGCGGGCGCATCCTCCGAACGCACCACAATGCCATCCGTGGCAAAGGGTAATCCGGTTACGTGCCAGGCGGCGCGCTGTTTCTCAACGGCATCAACAGAATCGGCGGGTAGCGTATACCGTGCCGACAGCGTAAAACCGGCCTGAGACAGTTCAGCTAAAGATGTCTGCATATCTTTCGGCCCATCCGGCCAGGCCCAGATGAACACGCCGATTTTGCTCAAAACTGAGTTATCCTTTTGCCGCATCATCGCCCCCGCCACCTTTGCGCGAGCGTTCATCCCGCCCATCTGCCGCTGAATATGATTGTCGCTTAGCCAGAAAAGCTCACCCTGTAAGACGCTGTTCGCCAGCTTGCCGGTGAGCTTTTGCGGAATAGTCGGGATCAAACGCACCTTCCCGGTCCAGTCTTCCCCTTTCAGGCCATCACCACGACTGATGGCCTGGGTTAACGTTCCGTCACGATAGACCAGCGTAACCGCCACACCGTCAACTTTGGGCTGCATCCACAGATGCTGCCGCGCACGCATCCACTGTCTCAACTCCTCTTTGCTGGCCACTTTATGTACGCCCGTATGGGCAACAGGATGTTTTACGCTTCCCACCAGCGCAGGGAGTTTCTCCTCTGAAGGCTCACTGCCAAAACAGTGCTGCCACTGCATTAAGCGCCCGTTAAGCTGGTCGTAAACTTCGTCGTTGACCTCGCTCACGCCCTGCTTCCAGTAAGCGTCATCCCAGCGTTTGATTTGCGCGCTTAACGACGCCATCTCTTTCTCAGCTTTTGCCTGCGACCACACCGGGCACACCGCCGCGCCATAGCCACTCTACAAGAGCATTAACCCGCTTATCCATCGCCACATTGCTACTCCTCCTTTGTGTTGCAGGAGGTATATCCCGATGCCTGAAACAACGCTAACGGCAACGACTCACAATGCGAGACGCTATCCGGTATTTCTTTGGGTTGCTGAAAACCCCATATAAAACCTGAAAACGGCACGCAAAATTCAATAATCCAGGGGAAAAAGTGTGACAAAGGCTACGTCACACGGCAGTGACGTGTATAATAAGCCCGTATGTAGGACTTCTTCGTTAACACATACAAAAGACTCTCATGGCTCAAGGCACGCTGTATATTGTTTCTGCCCCTAGTGGCGCGGGTAAATCCAGCCTTATTCAGGCACTGTTAAAAACCCAACCGTTGTACGACACACAGGTTTCTGTTTCTCACACCACGCGTCAACCGCGTCCGGGTGAAGTGCACGGCGAACACTATTTCTTTGTGGATCACGACGAGTTCAGAGCGATGATCGGCAGAGACGCGTTTCTTGAACACGCGGAAGTATTCGGTAATTACTACGGTACCTCGCGTGAAACCATTGAGCAGGTTCTGGCCACGGGCGTTAATGTGTTCCTGGATATCGACTGGCAGGGTGCACAGCAAATTCGCAAGAAAATGCCTGACTCGCGCAGTATCTTTATTTTACCGCCATCGAAAGATGAGCTGGATCGCCGCCTGCGTGGCCGCGGTCAGGACAGCGAAGAAGTCATCGCAAAGCGTATGGAACAGGCTGTTGCAGAAATGAGCCATTACGCGGAATATGATTACCTTATTGTGAATGATGATTTTGATGCCGCACTGAGCGATCTCAAAACCATTCTTCGTGCAGAACGTCTGCGTATGAGCCGCCAGAAGCAGCGACATGACGCATTAATCACCAAACTGTTGGCAGACTGAACCCACTTTCAGTATCATGCCCAGTCATTTCTTCACCTGTGGAGCATTTTAAGTATGGCACGCGTAACTGTTCAGGACGCTGTAGAGAAAATTGGTAACCGTTTTGACCTGGTGCTGGTCGCCGCGCGTCGCGCTCGTCAGATGCAGGTAGGCGGTAAAGATCCGCTGGTACCGGAAGAAAACGATAAAACCACCGTTATTGCACTTCGCGAAATCGAAGAAGGTCTGATCAACAACCAGATCCTCGACGTGCGTGAGCGCCAGGAGCAGCAAGAGCAGGAAGCCGCAGAACTGCAGGCCGTAACCGCTATTGCTGAAGGTCGTCGTTAATTAAACCTGCGGGTCGCCCTTGTATCTGTTTGAAAGCCTGAATCAACTGATTCAAATCTACCTGCCTGAAGACCAGATTAAGCGTCTTCAGCAGGCGTATCTCGTTGCACGTGACGCTCACGAGGGCCAGACACGTTCAAGCGGTGAACCCTACATCACGCACCCGGTAGCGGTGGCCTGTATTCTGGCCGAGATGAAACTCGACTACGAAACGCTGATGGCCGCGCTGCTGCACGACGTGATTGAAGATACCCCTGCCACTTACCAGGACATGGAACAGTTGTTTGGCAAAAGCGTTGCCGAACTGGTGGAAGGGGTTTCTAAGCTTGATAAGCTGAATTTCCGCGACAAGAAAGAGGCGCAAGCCGAAAACTTCCGCAAGATGATTATGGCGATGGTGCAGGATATCCGCGTCATTCTCATCAAACTCGCTGACCGCACCCACAACATGCGCACGCTGGGCTCACTTCGCCCGGATAAACGTCGCCGCATTGCCCGTGAAACCCTCGAAATCTACAGTCCGCTGGCGCACCGTTTAGGTATTCACCACATTAAAACCGAGCTGGAAGAGCTGGGTTTTGAAGCGTTGTACCCGAACCGCTATCGCGTGATTAAAGAGGTGGTGAAAGCCGCACGCGGCAACCGTAAGGAGATGATTCAAAAGATCCTCTCTGAAATCGAAGGGCGCTTGCAGGAAGCGGGAATTCCGTGCCGCGTCAGCGGTCGGGAGAAGCATCTGTACTCCATCTACTGCAAAATGGTGCTCAAGGAGCAGCGTTTTCACTCGATCATGGATATCTACGCCTTCCGCGTCATTGTCCATGACTCGGACACCTGCTATCGCGTGCTGGGGCAGATGCACAGCCTCTACAAACCGCGTCCGGGGCGGATGAAAGATTACATCGCCATTCCAAAAGCGAACGGCTATCAATCTTTGCACACCTCGATGATCGGGCCGCACGGCGTGCCTGTTGAGGTGCAAATTCGCACCGAAGACATGGACCAGATGGCAGAGATGGGTGTTGCCGCGCACTGGGCCTATAAAGAGCACGGTGGCGAAAGCAGTACGACCGCACAAATCCGCGCCCAGCGCTGGATGCAGAGCCTGCTGGAACTTCAGCAGAGTGCGGGTAGCTCGTTTGAATTTATCGAGAGCGTGAAATCCGATCTCTTCCCGGATGAGATTTACGTTTTCACCCCCGAAGGTCGCATTGTCGAACTGCCTGCGGGTGCAACGCCGGTCGACTTCGCTTACGCCGTGCATACCGATATCGGCCATGCCTGCGTGGGCGCGCGCGTCGACAGACAGCCTTACCCGCTGTCTCAGCCGCTCGCCAGCGGCCAGACGGTGGAAATTATTACCGCACCGGGCGCACGTCCGAACGCGGCCTGGCTGAACTTTGTCGTGAGCTCCAAAGCGCGCGCTAAAATCCGTCAGCTGCTGAAAAATCTCAAGCGTGATGATTCCGTCAGCCTGGGGCGTCGTCTGCTCAACCACGCGTTGGGCGGCAGCCGTAAGCTGGCTGAGATCCCACCGGAGCATATCCAGCGCGAGCTCGACCGTATGAAGCTCACGTCTCTTGACGATCTGCTGGCGGAAATTGGTCTGGGCAACGCCATGAGCGTCGTGGTGGCGAAAAACCTGCAGCAGGGCGAAGCAATACCTTCTGCGCCAGGCGCATCCGGCCATGCTCATCTGCCAATCAAAGGCGCGGACGGGGTGCTGATCACCTTCGCAAAATGTTGCCGTCCAATTCCAGGCGACCCGATTATTGCGCACGTCAGCCCAGGTAAAGGGCTGGTTATCCACCACGAATCCTGTCGTAACATTCGCGGCTACCAGAAAGAAGCCGAGAAGTTTATGGCGGTCGAGTGGGATAAAGAGACGGCGCAGGAATTTATCACCGAGATTAAGGTGGATATGTTCAACCACCAGGGTGCCCTGGCGAACCTGACGGCAGCGATCAACACGGCCTCTTCCAATATTCAAAGCCTGAATACGGAAGAAAAAGATGGCCGCGTGTACAGCGCCTTTATTCGTCTGACCGCCCGCGACCGCGTGCATCTGGCGAATATCATGCGCAAGATCCGCGTCATGCCGGACGTGATTAAAGTCACCCGTAACCGAAACTAGTGGTATGAATTCACAACGTTACGCGCGGATATGCGAAATGCTCGCCAGGCGTCAGCCTGACCTGACGGTCTGCATGGAGCAGGTCCATAAACCGCATAACGTCTCTGCTATCGTCCGTACCGCCGATGCCGTCGGTGTGCATGAAGTGCACGCCGTCTGGCCGGGTCACCGGATGCGCACCATGGTCTCGGCGGCGGCAGGCAGTAACAGCTGGGTTTCCGTCAAATCTCACCAGACAATTGGCGATGCCGTTTCGCACCTGAAAGGGCGCGGGATGCAAATCCTTGCCACTAACTTGTCCGCTAAAGCCGTGGATTTTCGCGAGATCGACTACACTCGCCCGACCTGCATTTTGATGGGTCAGGAGAAAACCGGGATCTCACAGGAAGCGCTGGATCTGGCGGATCGGGACATCATCATTCCGATGATCGGCATGGTCCAGTCTCTCAATGTCTCCGTGGCGTCCGCGCTCATTCTGTATGAAGCGCAGCGCCAGCGTCAGAACGCCGGCATGTACGAGCGTAGCAACAGCATGCTGCCGGAAAATGAACAGCAGCGCCTGCTGTTTGAAGGCGGTTATCCGGTGCTGGCTCGCGTTGCGAAGCAGAAAAAATTGCCTTACCCCCACGTCAACGCGCAGGGCGAAATTGAAGCCGATGCCGAGTGGTGGGCCACCATGCAGTACGCCGGGTAAGCGATGAAAGGCCGCCTGCTGGATGCTATCCCGCTCAACAGCCTGACGGGCGTGGGCGCGGCGCAAAGCAGTAAGTTGGCCAAAATTGGCCTGCACACCGTGCAGGATCTCCTGCTTCACCTCCCCCTGCGTTATGAAGACCGCACCCAGCTTTATAAGATTGGCGATCTCCTTCCTGCCATTTACGCCACCGTTGAAGGCGAAGTCCTGAACTGCAACATCACCTTCGGCGGACGCCGGATGATGACCTGCCAGATCAGCGACGGCACCGGCATTCTCACCATGCGTTTCTTCAACTTCAGCGCGGCGATGAAAAACAGCCTGGCGACAGGCCGCAGAGTGCTGGCCTATGGCGAAGCCAAACGCGGGAAGTACGGCGCAGAGATGATCCACCCCGAGTACCGCGTGCAGGGCGATCTCAGCACGCCGGAACTGCAGGAGACACTTACCCCGGTTTACCCGACGACCGAAGGCATCAAGCAGGCCACGCTGCGTAAGCTTACCGATCAGGCGCTGGAGCTGCTGGACACCTGCGCCATTACCGAGCTGCTGCCACCCGAGCTGGCGCAGGGCATGGTGAGCCTTCCCGAAGCGCTGCGAACCCTGCACCGTCCGCCGCCAACGCTGCAGCTCAGCGATTTAGAAAGCGGCAAACACCCCGCCCAACGGCGTCTTATCCTTGAGGAATTGCTGGCCCATAATCTGAGCATGCTGGCGCTTCGCGCTGGCGCGCAGCGTTTCCACGCTCAGCCGTTAAGCCAGAACGATGCGCTCAAAGATAAGCTGCTGGCCTCTCTGCCGTTTAAACCCACCGGTGCGCAGGCGCGCGTCACCGCCGAGATTGAACGCGATATGGCGCTCGACGTGCCGATGATGCGCCTGGTACAGGGCGATGTAGGCTCCGGTAAAACGCTGGTTGCCGCCCTTGCAGCCCTGCGCGCCATTGCCCACGGTAAACAGGTCGCGTTAATGGCGCCGACCGAGCTGCTGGCGGAACAACACGCCAACAATTTCCGCGCCTGGTTCGCGCCGCTGGGGATTGAAGTAGGCTGGCTGGCAGGAAAACAAAAGGGCAAAGCGCGCCTTGCGCAGCAGGAAGCCATCGCCAGCGGGCAGGTGCAGATGATTGTCGGCACGCACGCTATCTTCCAGGAGCAGGTGCAGTTCAACGGCCTTGCGCTGGTGATTATCGATGAACAGCACCGCTTCGGCGTGCATCAGCGTCTGGCGCTGTGGGAAAAGGGACTGCAGCAGGGCTTCCACCCGCATCAGCTGATCATGACCGCCACGCCGATCCCGCGCACGCTCGCGATGACGGCTTACGCCGATCTGGATACCTCCACCATCGACGAACTTCCCCCGGGCCGTACGCCGGTCACGACGGTTGCCATTCCTGACACGCGTCGAAGCGATATCATCGACCGCGTGCGCAACGCCTGTACCCACGAAGGGCGTCAGGCCTACTGGGTCTGTACCCTGATTGAAGAGTCGGAACTGCTGGAAGCGCAGGCTGCCGAAGCCACGTGGGAAGAGTTAAAGCTCGCCCTGCCGGAGCTAAACGTGGGTCTGGTTCACGGACGCATGAAGCCCGCTGAAAAGCAGGCGGTGATGCAGTCGTTCAAACAGGGCGAGCTGCATTTGCTGGTCGCGACCACGGTCATCGAAGTGGGCGTGGATGTGCCGAACTCCAGCCTGATGATTATCGAAAACCCGGAGCGCCTTGGCCTTGCCCAGCTCCACCAGCTTCGCGGGCGCGTCGGCCGTGGCGCGGTAGCGTCCCACTGCGTCCTGCTCTACAAAGCGCCGCTCTCGAAAACCGCCCAGATGCGTTTGCAGGTGCTGCGCGACAGCAACGACGGTTTTGTGATTGCGCAAAAAGACCTGGAGATCCGCGGGCCCGGTGAACTGCTGGGCACGCGTCAGACGGGGAATGCGGAATTCAAAGTCGCGGATTTGCTGCGCGATCAGGCCATGATCCCCGAGGTTCAGCGCCTCGCCCGCCACATTCATGAACGCTACCCCGAGCAGGCGGCAGCGTTAATTGAGCGCTGGATGCCGGAAACCGAACGCTATTCCAACGCCTGATTTCAGGCGAACATCGGCAGCATCAGGTACAGCTTAATCACCAGCGCGTTGACGATATCAATAAAGAACGCCCCGACCATCGGCACCACCAGAAACGCCATGTGCGATGGCCCGAAGCGTTCGGTGATCGCCTGCATGTTGGCGATAGCCGTTGGGGTTGCCCCCAGACCAAACCCGCAGTGACCCGCCGCCAGCACCGCCGCATCGTAGTTTTTGCCCATCATGCGCCAGGTGACAAACATGGCGTACAGCGCCATAAACAGGGCCTGCACCGCCAGAATCGCCACCATCGGCAGCGCCAGCGAGGCCAGCTCCCACAGCTTGAGGCTCATCAGCGCCATCGCCAGGAACAGCGACAGGCAGACGTTGCCGAGCACCGACACCGCCCGTTCAAACACGCGGTAGAAGCCCATCAGCGCCAGGCCGTTGCTCAGAATCACCCCGATAAACAGCACGCAGACAAACGTCGGCAGCTCAAACGCGGAGCCCGCCAGCCATTGCGCAACCACTTTGCCCACGGTGAGGCAGATGGCGATCATCGCGATGGTTTCAATCAGCACCAGCGAGGTAATACTGCGCCCAACGTCAGGCTTTTCAAAGGCGGTCGGTACCAGCTCGTCGTCCGGCCTGCCGTCCGGCGTGGTGGAGTGCTTCACCAGATAGCGCGCCACCGGGCCGCCAATCAGGCCACCCAGCACCAGGCCAAAGGTGGCACAGGCCATCGCCACTTCCGTTGCATTTTCAAAACCGTAGCGCTCGACGAACAATTTACTCCACGCCGCCCCGGTACCGTGACCGCCTGACAGCGTAATCGACCCCGCCAGCAGCCCCATCAGCGGATCCAGCCCCAGCAAGGTCGCCATGCCGATGCCAATCGCGTTTTGCATCAGCAGCAGCCCCACCACCACAATCAAAAATACGCCGAGCACCTTACCGCCCGCCCGCAGGCTTGCCAGGTTGGCGTTCAGGCCGATGGTGGCAAAGAAGGCCAGCATCAGCGGGTCTTTCAGGGACATGTCAAAATCGATTTCCCAGCCCATGCTTTTTTTGAGCACCAGCAGGGCCAGCGCCACCAGCAGGCCGCCAGCGACAGGTTCAGGAATGGTGTATTTTTTCAGAAGGGAAACGCTATGTACCAGCTTACGGCCAAGCAGTAACACCAGCGTTGCGGCAACAAGGGTCGACAACGTATCGAGATGAATCATAGAAGGCTCCTTTTTGCGCGTGTTCCATACACACGCGGCGTTATCCTGGGCCGGTTTGCGCTCTTCATGAGCTTCCGGCGCAAAAAGTGTAATTTTTTTTCCTCATCGGATGTAGAAAACCTGTTCACAGCGGCAGATTTTCTTGTCTTTTTTTGCTGGCAATCGTTTGCTTTTACCAGGTGGTCAGATAAAATGCCCGCTTTTCCACCGTGGGATTGCCGCCGATGTCCGTTAACACCATAGAGTCGCCTGATGCGCAACCGATTGCGCAGAAGCAAAATAGCGAACTGATTTACCGCCTTGAAGGCCGCCCGCCGCTGCCGCAGACGCTTTTCGCCGCCTGCCAGCATCTTCTGGCGATGTTTGTTGCGGTGATCACCCCGGCGCTGCTGATCTGTCAGGCACTCGGTTTACCGGCGCAGGACACGCAGCACATTATCAGCATGTCTCTCTTCGCCTCCGGCGTGGCCTCGATTATCCAGATTAAAGCGTGGGGTCCGGTGGGGTCGGGTTTACTGTCTATTCAGGGCACCAGCTTTAACTTTGTGGCGCCGCTGATCATGGGCGGTACGGCCCTGAAAACCGGCGGCGCGGATGTTCCAACCATGATGGCGGCGCTGTTCGGCACCCTGATGCTGGCCAGCTGTACGGAGATGGTGATCTCCCGCGTTCTGCACCTGGCTCGCCGCGTCATCACCCCGCTGGTTTCCGGCGTCGTCGTGATGATTATCGGCCTGTCGCTGATTCAGGTGGGCCTCACCTCCATCGGCGGCGGCTATGCCGCCATGAGCGACCACACCTTCGGCGCGCCAAAAAACCTGCTGCTGGCGGGCGTCGTGCTGGCCATCATTATTCTGCTTAACCGCCAGCGTAACCCATACCTGCGCGTCGCCTCGCTGGTGATCGCCATGGCGGCAGGCTACCTGCTGGCGTGGGCGCTGGGCATGCTGCCGGAGAACACCGCGCCAGCCAACAGCGCGCTGATCACTGTCCCTACGCCGCTGTATTACGGTCTGGGCATTGACTGGGGCCTGCTCCTGCCGCTGATGCTGGTCTTTATGATCACCTCTCTGGAGACCATTGGAGATATCACCGCCACCTCCGACGTCTCCGAGCAGCCCGTTTCCGGCCCGCTGTACATGAAGCGCCTGAAAGGCGGCGTGCTGGCGAACGGTCTGAATTCGTTTGTCTCTGCGGTCTTCAATACCTTCCCGAACTCCTGCTTCGGTCAGAACAACGGCGTGATCCAGCTGACCGGCGTGGCCAGCCGCTATGTCGGCTTCGTGGTGGCGCTGATGCTGATCGTCCTCGGCCTGTTCCCGGCGGTGAGCGGCTTTGTGCAGCACATCCCTGAGCCGGTGCTGGGCGGTGCAACGCTGGTGATGTTCGGGACGATCGCGGCCTCCGGCGTGCGTATCGTCTCCCGCGAGCCGCTGAACCGCCGCGCAATCATGATTATTGCGCTGTCGCTGGCCGTCGGTCTGGGCGTTTCTCAGCAGCCGCTGATCCTGCAGTTTGCCCCGGACTGGGTGAAAAACCTGCTCTCTTCCGGCATTGCCGCGGGCGGTATCACCGCTATCGTGCTGAACCTCGTTTTCCCGCCTGAAAAGAACTGATCCCCTTCACGGCAGGCAGTCAATGTCTGCCGTGACATCTATTTACACCATTCCCGCCTTGAGGATTGCGCATAAATCGTGCATAACTCCCTTATGTGCGTTTTGCGGGATGGAAGACCATGAAATTTATTGGAAAGCTACTCGTCTATCTTCTGGTAGCCCTGCTCATTGTGATACTGGCGCTCTATATTCTGCTCCAGACCCGCTGGGGCGCGACTCAGGTCAGCAGCTGGGTAACGGTGAATACCGACTACGAGCTCAGTTTCGACAAGATGAATCACCGCTTTTCGTCACCATCCCACATCATTCTGGAAAACGTCACCTTCGGCCGGGACGGTAAACCCGCCACGCTGGTGGCCAAAAAAGTGGATATCGGCCTCAGCAGCCGCCAGATAACCGATCCGCTGCACATGGACACCATCACCCTGTTCGACGGCACGCTGAATCTCTCCCCGCAGACCGCGCCGCTGCCCTTCCAGGCGGATCGCCTGCAGCTGAACAATATGGCCTTTAACAGCCCGAATACCGAATGGGATCTGAGCGCGCAGAAGGTGACGGGCGGCGTCAGCCCGTGGCAGCCGGAAGCGGGCAACGTGCTGGGTAATCACGCGCAGATCCAGATGAGCGCAGGCTCGCTAACCCTCAACGGCGTACCGGCCACCAACGTGCTGATTGAGGGCCAGCTCAACGGCAAGGAAGTGGTGCTGAATACGATTGGCGCCGATATGGCCCGGGGCTCGCTCACCGGCTCGGCCCTGCGCAACGCCGACGGGAGCTGGATTATCGACACGATGCGCCTGAACGAGATCCGCCTGCAGAGCGATAAAACGCTGACGGCGTTCTTCGCACCGCTCGCCACTATCCCCTCTCTGCAGATTGGTCGTCTGGACGTGACCGACGCCCGGCTTCAGGGCCCGGACTGGGCGGTGACCGACCTCGATTTAAGCCTGCGCAACCTGACGCTGAGCAAAGGTGACTGGCAGAGCCAGGAAGGCCGCCTGTCCATGAACGCCAGCGAGTTTATCTACGGCTCGCTGCATCTTTTTGATCCGATCCTGAATGCGGAGTTTTCCCCGCAGGGCATGGCGCTGCGCCAGTTCACCTCCCGCTGGGAAGGCGGCATGGTGCGCACGTCCGGTAACTGGCTGCGCGACGGTAAAGCGCTGGTGCTGGACGATGTCGCCATTGCCGGGCTGGAGTATACCCTGCCGCAAAACTGGAAAGCGCTGTGGATGGCGCCTCTGCCGGAATGGCTGAACAGCGTCACGCTGCAAAAATTTGGCCTGAGCCGCAACCTGGTGATCGACATCGATCCCGCCTTCCCGTGGCAGATCACCTCTCTGGACGGCTATGGCGCAAACCTGCAGCTGGTGAAAGATCGCCAGTGGGGCGTCTGGGGCGGCAGCGCAACCCTGAACGGCGCGGCGGCGACCTTTAACCGCGTGGACGTGCGCCGTCCGTCGCTGGCGCTGAATGCTAACGCCGCGACGGTGAACATTACCGACCTGAGCGCGTTTACCGAGAAAGGTATTCTGGAAGCCACGGCGACCGTTTCCCAGCTGCCGCAGCGGCAGACCGCGGTGAGCCTGAACGGGCGCGGCGTTCCGCTCAGCGTGCTGCAGCAGTGGGGCTGGCCTGCGCTGCCGATTGCAGGTGACGGCAATATTCAGCTCACCGCCAGCGGCAGCGTGCAGGCCAGTGCGCCGCTGAAGCCAACGGTGAATGGGAAGCTGAACGCAGTGAATATGGATAAGCAGCAGGTAGAGCAGACGATGACGGGCGGCGTGGTGTCGGCGATGGCGCCGGCACAGTAAAAAGCCGGGTGGTGGCTTCGCCTTACCCGGCCTACGAGGTTTTGGTTCCCTCTCCCTGTGGGTGAGGGCATCAGACCGCATAATTACCGTAGGCCCGGTAAGCGAAGCGCCACCGGGCATTTTCCACCTCAGAGCTGAACCACCACCTCATTCCCTTCGGCTTTCACCACCACGCCCCACTCGCTGCCCGCCTGTGAGCCGCCCTTCACGCCGCTCACCGTCTGCACGTTGCGCAAACACACCGACCAGTTTTGCGCGTCTCCCGTGCCGGTAAAGGTCACGATGTCGCCCTGACGCGATGCCTTCAGCGTAAACGCCACCGCGCCGTTCGCCGAAGGCACTTCGCTCACTGCCGTTGCGCCATCATCCAGGTTAAACAGCTGGAAGGCCGTCCCCTCGTGCCACGCGTAGTCGGGCTTCTGGTTATTATTGCCCAGCGCCAGCAGCGTGTTGTCGCGCACGTAGACCGGCAGGCTCATGAAATCGTGCTGCTGCTTATGCCAGCGGCTGCCCTGGATTTCGTCGTTGTGCCACAGGTGCGTCCAGCGCCCTTCCGGCAGGTAGAACTGCACGTCGCCCGCCTCGGAGAACACCGGCGCCACCATTAACGAATCCCCCAGCATGTACTGACGGTCGAGGTAATCGCACGCCGGATCGTCCGGGAACTCCAGCATCATCGCCCGCAGCATCGGCGTGCCGAACTCGCGCGCCAGCGTCGCCTGACGGTACAGATACGGCATCAGCTGGCACTTCAGCTGCGTGAAGTGGCGCACCACGTCGCAGGACTCGTCATCGTACGCCCACGGCACGCGGTAGGATTTGCTGCCGTGAAGGCGGCTGTGGCTGGAAAACAGCCCGAACGCGCACCAGCGCTTGTAGACGTGCGCCGGGGCGGTGTTTTCGAACCCGCCGATATCGTGGCTCCAGAACCCGAAGCCGGACAGGCCAATCGACAGCCCACCGCGCAGGCTTTCGGCCATTGATTCATAGTTGGCGTAGCAGTCACCACCCCAGTGCACCGGGAACTGTTGCGCACCCACGGACGCGGAGCGGGCAAAGAGCACCGCCTCTTCTTCTCCCACCGTCTCTTTCAGCACGTTCCACACCAGCTCGTTGTAGATGTAGGCGTAATGGTTGTGCATCTTCTGTGGATCGGACCCGTCGAACCACTGCACGTCCGTCGGAATACGCTCGCCAAAGTCGGTCTTGAAGCAGTCGACGCCGATATCCACCAGCCCTTTCAGCTTGTCGGCATACCACCGGCACGCGTCCGGGTTGGTGAAGTCGTAAATCGCCAGCCCCGGCTGCCATTTGTCCCACTGCCACAGGGATCCGTCCGGGCGCTTGAGCAGGTAGCCCTTCTCTTTCAGCTCCCGGAAGATCGGGGATTTCTGGCCGATATACGGGTTAATCCACACGCAGACCTTCAGCCCTTTCTCTTTCAGGCGGCGGATCATGCCTTCCGGATCCGGGAAGGTCACCGGATCCCACTCGAAGTCGCACCACTGGAAGGCCTTCATCCAGAAGCAGTCAAAGTGGAACACGTGCAGCGGCAGGTCCCGTTCGGCCATGCCGTCGATAAACCTGTTCACCGTGGCTTCGTCGTAGTTGGTGGTGAACGAGGTGGTGAGCCACAGGCCGAACGACCAGGCAGGCGGCAGCGCCGGACGCCCAGTGAAGCGGGTATAGCGGTTCAGCACTTCTTTCGGCGTCGGGCCGTCGATAACGAAGTACTCAAGATATTCGCCTTCCACGCTGAACTGCACCTTAGAGACTTTCTCGGAGCCCACTTCAAACGAGACGTTTTCCGGGTGATTCACCAGCACGCCGTAGCCGCGGTTGGTCAGGTAGAACGGGATATTTTTGTAGGACTGCTCGGTGCTGGTGCCGCCATCGCGGTTCCAGGTTTCGACCGTCTGGCCGTTGCGCACCAGCGCGGTAAAACGCTCGCCCAGACCGTAGACCGTTTCCCCCACGCCCAGATCCAGACGTTCGAACACGTAATTGCGGTCGGTATTGCTGTCCTGCACGTAGCCGTTATTTTTCAGCTGGCTGCCGGTAATGCGCTGGCCGTTGCGCAGGAAATCCAGCGCCCAGAACTCGCCTTTGGTGACGCGCACGCTGACGCTGCCGCTTTTCAGCTCGGCAAATTCGGCGTTGTTTTCAATCTCTACCTTCACGTCTTTCAGAACGTTCAGCGGATAGTGCGGGCCGTTGTTTAGCGCGCCCTGGAAGTGCTCGATGCGCACTCCCACAATCCCTTCCTGTGGAGCAAACAGGCGCACCGTGAACATCAACGTGTCGAGCTGCCAGGTGCGCTCACGCACGTCACGCGGCGCCACATACACCACCAGGTCATTGCCCTGCTGCTCCACGTCGAATACCTGCACCGGATACGTCACGTTCAGGCCCGGTTGAATAAGCCAGTTTCCATCACTGATTTTCATACTCTCGTCCTCTTAGTTCTGTAATTCTTTGCTGACCGGCAGGTTTTCAAACTCCTGCTGGTTGCGGCGTGCGCCCTGCGCCAGCTCGCCCAGGATTTTGGTCAGGAAGGGGGTTTTCAGCGTGTAGTAGCGTTTGGCGATGATGGCGCTCAGCACGTAGCAGACCGCCGGGGCCAGGGTAAACAGGCCGATAATGATGCTGATGGTCGCGCTGTTCTGGGTTTTGGCCGCCGCATCGTAGCCGCCGCCTGCCAGCATCCAGCCGATCATCGCCCCACCCAGCGCCAGACCCAACTTCAGCACGAACAGCGTGCCTGCAAAGCTGATGCCGGTCAGGCGCTTGCCGTTGGTCCATTCACCGTAGTCGACGGTATCGGACATCATGACCCACTGGATCGGCGTCACCAGCTGGTGCAGCACGCCGATTACGAAGATAAAGGCGAACATCACCACGGTGGCATGCATCGGGACGAAGAACATCGCCACGCTGACCACCGCCAGCGCGGCGTTGGTCCACCAGAAGATGCTGACCTTGCACTTCCAGTCGGTGAGCGGTTTCGCCAGCGCTGAGCCAATCAGGTTGCCGACGCAGTAGGTGGTGAGGAACGCGACGAACACTTCCGGCGAGCCCATGATCCAGGTGCAGTAGTACATCATCGCGCCGCCGCGCACGCAGACGGCGAGGATGTTGAGGATGGTCAGCACGCCGACGATGCGCCACTGGTCGTTGTGCCAGATGTCGCGCAGGTCTTCCCGCATGGAGGTGGTGCTCGGCGGCACCTGGATGCGCTCTTTGGTGGTGAAGAAGCAGAACGCCAGCATCAGGAATGCGACCACCGACAGCACGGCAATCCCGCCCTGGAAGCCGAACGCCTTATCGTCGCCGCCAATCAGCTTCACCAGCGGCATCATCAGCACCGTAGAGAGCATGCCGCCCGCCGTCGCCAGCACAAAGCGCCAGGACTGAAGGGAGATACGCTGCGTCGGGTCACTGGTGATCACGCCGCCCAGCGCGCAGTAAGGAATGTTGACCACGGTATAGAGCAGGGTCAGCAGGGTGTAGGTAACGGCGGCGTAAACCATTTTGCCGTTAAGGCTGAGGTCCGGCGTGGTGTAGGCCAGCACGCAGACGATACCGAACGGGATCGCGCCGAACACAATCCACGGGCGGAACTTGCCCCAGCGGCTGCGGGTGCGATCGGCAATCAGCCCCATGCACGGGTCGGAGATCGCATCCAGCGCGCGGGCCAGCAGGAACATGGTGCCGACAAACCCGGCGGGAATGCCGAAAATGTCGGTGTAGAAAAACATCATGTACAACATGACGTTATCAAAAATGATGTGGCTGGCGGCGTCTCCCATGCCGTAGCCAATCTTCTCTTTTACTGACAGTACTTCGCTCATCTTTTTTTATCCTTCACGCTGTAGGGGGCGCTGAGACCGGTTGCATTGGTTTTAAACCATTGTTTCAGATGGGGGTATTGCGTTTTCTGGTTAGCAGATTACGTTTCTTGTTTTTTGTGATCGCGGTAAATACTGGAGAGCACGAAAGGCTAACCTGAGGATTTTCTTAAGAATTAACTGAAACAGGGGGGTACAGGTCAAAAGAGAGGTGAAAAAAGTGGTGTGGGGTATGTGGTAAATGCCTGAAAGTAGCTATAATGCGCCCCGCCTCCATGTAGCAATGCAGGCGCGGAAGATCGTCATCTCCGGTGAGGTGGCTGGACTTCAAATCCAGTTGGGGACGCCAGCGTTCCCGGGCAGGTTCGACTCCTGTGATCTTCCGCCAAAAGTTGTTTTATTCATCCCCATGTTGCTCAGCTGCTACTTTACGTTTCTTCGCTATATCTTGAGCCTTAATATGATATTCCCATCTTATCGAGTTCATTATAATTGCGTATATATTAAATATAAACGTCTTAAGCACTAGCAATAAATAAACAATACTGCTACCTATAATACAATATGTGAATGATATTATTCCATTTTTCATCTCTGTAGTTAGAGGAAGTATTGTAAACACATTTGACCCCACACCTTTTGGCTGACAAAATAAAATAACAAACAGATCGGGGCGTTTTAAAAGGAGCAGGCAAAATCAGCAAGAAAGCGGCTGATGAAAAGGCGTGCTCAGAATACATTGAGTTTGAAAAAAAGCAGCGCCTGCTGAAACAAGCCGAAGGTGAGAAAGATATTATCGGCTTATTAAAATGGGATAAACAGGCTAAGCGCTAATCCCGGTATTCCTGTTCAGCTTCATATGCAGCAACGGAAACGGATTCCCCTGCCCGTCCAGTTCCGAGCGGCCGACCTGCTCAAACCCCATATGGCGATAAAATCCCACGGCCTGCGGGTTCTGCTCATTCACGTCCACTTCGTTCGCGCCGAACGCTGCGATGGCGTGTTGCAGCAGCAATTTCCCAACGCCTTTCCCCCGGCTCGCATCATCAACAAACAGCATTTCAATGCGGTTTTCATCCACGCCTAAAAAGCCGTGAATAACGCCTGCGTCATACTGGGCCATCACAACGCTGAGGTTTGGCAAATACGCGTTAAGCAATAACGGGCGCAGCGCCGCGATATCGCTTTCCTGTAAAAAGTGATGGGTGGCGCGGACGGAGGATTCCCAGATCGCAACAAGACGTTCGAAGTGTGTGGGGAGTGCGGTTTCAATTTTCATGGGGGGATCATGTGCGGTTTAGGACGTTAATTCAAGTCACTCCTTGCGCTCTGTTCCCCCTCACCCTAGCCCTCTCCCACAGGGAGAGGGAACTGACCGTGCGGTTTTTCATCCCCTACCCTGATCTCCATCACCGCATACACCCCGTCCTTCGGCACCACCACGGTGACGTTTTCCACCGGCACGCCCGCCGCGAGGTGGATGTCCTGCAGCTGCTGTAACGACCTCGGGTGAATATCCTCCCAGCCGATGCCCCGCAGCACAAAGTCAATCTGCGGGCTGCTGGTGAGCATGTTCGACACAATCACCGCGCCGCCGGGCTTGACCAGCCGCAGCGCGCGCTGGAGAAAAATCACCGCGTCAGTATCGTTGAAGTATTCGAAAATCCCCAGCGCGTCGACCAGTTCAGCCTGATGCTCGCCCAGCTCCAGCAGCAGGTCCTCGTTACGCACCAGCGTATGGAGCAGGTTGCGCCTGAGCAGCGTCAGCTGTTCGCCCACCACAATGCCTTCCTGCGCCGCCATGGTTTCCGCCCAGCTCAGCGCTACGGGGTCTTTGTCCACCAGCGTGAGATAGACCTGCTGACCGTCGAGCTTTGCTTCGCGCAGCGCCTCCAGCACCGGAATGGCGGCACCGCTCGCGAGGCTGACCCAGTTGTTCTCGCTTTCATTATGAATGTACTTATCCACCAGCGCGGCCAGCACCCGGGCGCGGGAGCGCACGCCAATCGCATCGTTAGCATGGATAAACCACTGGCGGCTGTCGCTGTCCATTTTTGTGCCGTCGGGCAGGCGGTCCTCCAGCGGGTTTTGCACCACAAACAGCGCCAGCGCGGAGGGGACCAGCCGGGTGCGCCACGCGGTGAGCGCCGGACGGTTGCGGAAGGCCTGTTCGGAATAGCGGTTCTGCGGAACAAGCACGGCCTGCCCGCCCTCGTCGTATTCCACACGCGGCGGCCGGAGCGCTGGCTCGGCTTTCAGGGCGCGGTCAAGGGAGGCGATCTCACGAGCAGCATCGTCTTTCATCGGCCACTGGTCGCTGACGTCGGGAAATGACGCGCTGAAAATCGTCATATTTTCCGGCGCATCGCCGCGAAAAGGCTGCCAGTTCATGTCGTCTTCCCTCCGGTGGGCTTTTAACGGAAGTCTATCCAGGCCAGCCAGTAATGCCCCAGGAAGAAAGCACGATTTTTATTGTTTCACCCACACCAGCTGGTCAACCCGGAAGCCCAGACTGCGCGCGGTGTTCAGGTAATCCTGCTTCACCGCATCCGGGATGGTCGGCGTGCGCGACAGGATCCACAGGTAATCGCGGTTCGGGCCGCTGACCAGCGCGTACTGGTACTTATCGTCCAGTCTGATCACGTTATAGCCGCCGTAGAACGGGCCGAAGAAGGAGACCTTCAGCGCAGCGGTGGTCGGCTCGCCGGTGAAGTACGCTTTCCCCTCGCTCTCATTCCACTTGTTCTTCACCGGATCGTAACCCCGGTTAAGCACGCTGATACCGCCGTCGCTGCGCTTGCCGTAGGTCGCCGTCACCTGCTCCAGCCCGCGTTCGAAGCGGTTTTCCAGACGGGCGACTTCGTACCATTTACCGAGATAGCGGCTGGCTTCGAAGTTGGTAATAGGCTGCACGCCTTTCGGCGGCGTGGGGGATTTACAGGCGACCAGCGTCAAAGCAATCGCAACACCGGTCACAACAGGCCATAGCTTCATGAGAATTCCTTTCATTTGCACGGTTGGATGTTAAGTGTAGTGCACCGTTTCGGCGCTTCATCCCGTTCGGGAAAATTCGTAGTATATTGAGAGTATTCCTCCACTCTGGACACGGACATGGCTTACTCCATCGGCGAATTCGCCAGACTCAGCGGCATCACCGCCACCACCCTGCGGGCGTGGCAGCGTCGCTATGGTTTACTCAAGCCACAGCGCACGGAAGGCGGCCATCGCCAGTACAGCGATGAGGACGTCCAGCAGGCGCTCAAAATCCTCGACTGGGTAAAAAAAGGCGTCCCGATCGGCCAGGTCAAACCGCTGCTGGAACGCCCGACGCCGGGCCGAACCAACAACTGGCAAACCCTGCAGCAGAACATGCTGCAACGCCTGCAGGACGGCAAAGTCGAGTCCCTGCGCCAGATGATTTACGACGCCGGGCGCGAATACCCAAGGCCGGAGCTGGTCGCGAACGTGCTGCGCCCGCTGCGCCGCCAGGTCTCGGCTAACGTGGCCGCCGCCATGACCCTGCGCGCGATCCTCGACGGCATCATCATCGCCTATACCTCGTTTTGCCTCGAAGGCGATAAAAAAGCGCCGGGCGATAATATTCTGCTTAGCGGCTGGCACCTGAACGACCCGTGCGAGATCTGGCTCGAAGCCCTAACGCGCACCGGGCAGGGCCACCGCATCGACATTCTGCCAGTTCCGCCAGACGCCCTGGCTCCGGACATTTTCCCGGAGCGAAAATGGCTGCTGGTCACCAGCGGTAAACTCACCGCCGGGCGGAAAAAGCAGGTGGAGCAGTGGCAGCAGCAGGTATCGCTTGAAGTGATTATCCTCTGATCATTTTCTTCTGCGGGAATCTTCACGAAAAGTTGAATATTTTCCCGCGCCGCAAATGCTAACGTTTTCCTGTGACGAATAACTCCACAGGAAAACACCATGAAAAAAACTGCCCCTCTGCTGATCCTGGCCTCAATGGCCTTTGCCCCCGCCGCCTTTAGCGCCCCTGCCGGTACGCTGAGCGTCCACATTCTCGACCAGCAAACCGGGATGCCGCCATCAGACGTGAGCGTTACGCTGGAGAAGCAGCAGCAGGACAAATGGACCCCGATTGCCAGCGGTAAAACCGACCATGACGGACGCATCAAATCGCTTTATCCGCAGGATCAGGACATGCAGCCTGGCGTGTATAAAGTGACCTTCAAAACCGCAGAGTACTTCCACGGCAAAAAGCTGGACTCCTTCTTCCCGGAGATCCCGGTGCTGTTTACCGTGACCCGCACCAACGAGAAGCTGCACATCCCGCTTCTGCTGAGCCAGTACGGTTACTCGACTTACAAGGGCAGCTAAGACGTATTGATTTTAAAGGAATTAAAAAAATAGTTCCGCGAATACTTGGACAAATTAGTCATGTTGTGTAAGTTTTAATTATATGAACGGGAGGACCACACCATGACAACGAAACCTGTGCTCGGTATTAGCGGATGTTTGACCGGATCCGCCGTTCGCTTTGACGGCGGACACAAGCGTATGAGCTTCGTCATGGATGAGCTGGCCCAGTGGGTGAACTTCAGGCCCGTCTGTCCGGAAATGGCCATCGGCCTGCCGACGCCTCGCCCTGCGCTGCGTTTGATTTTGACCACCAGCGGTGAAACGCAGATGCGCTTTAGCCATGCGCCTCACGAAGACGTTACGCAGAAAATGGCGGACTTTACGGCAGATTTTTTGCCGAAAATCGGCGATCTCGCCGGGTTTATCGTCTGCGCTAAATCTCCAAGCTGCGGCATGGAACGCGTGCGCCTGTATGATGAAAACGGCAACCGGGGCCGCAAGGAGGGGGTCGGGCTGTTCACCGCCGCCCTCCTTGAAACCTGGCCGTGGCTGCCCGTGGAAGAGGACGGACGCCTGCACGATCCGGTGCTGCGTGAAAACTTTGTCGAACGTGTTTTTGCCCTGCACGAACTCAACACGCTGCGTAAAAATGGCCTCACGCGCCGCGCGCTGCTGGACTTCCACAGCCGTTACAAACTCCAGCTGCTGGCGCACCATCAGGCGGGTTACCGTGAAATCGGCCCGTTCGTTGCCTCGCTGCACGAGTGGGAAGACCTGGACGCCTTCTTTGTGGCGTACCGGGAAAAGCTGATGACCATACTGAAAAAACCCGCTTCGCGGAAGAATCACACCAACGTGCTGATGCATATTCAGGGGTATTTTCGTAACCAGCTGAACACCCGCCAGCGCGGCGAACTGCGCGACGTGATCCTGCACTATCGCAACGGACAGTTACCTATCCTCGCCCCGATCACGCTGCTGAAGCACTACCTGGCCGAATACCCCGACCGGTATCTGATGACGCAAAACTACTTTGATCCCTATCCTGATGATTTGGGTCTGCGTCTGGCAGTCAAGTGATGAAAAAAATGCGAAGGCCCCATTGACCCGTAGAGGCCCAAAGCAGTACCCCGTTTAGACGACATCCTCACTGTCGTCTCTTTTTTGCATTTCATCTCAAAGACTGTGATTATATACAGTCTTATTCTGCGAAAGGGGCCTGCCTGTGATCCACACCCTGCACATTCAAAACTACCGCTCCATCCGCGAGATGTCGCTGGAGCTGGAGCAGCTCAATATCGTCTTCGGGCCGAACGGCACTGGAAAATCGAATATCTACAAAGCGATACACCTGATGCACAGCGCCGCCCTGGGTCAGTTTTCCCAGGCGCTGGCGAACGAGGGCGGCATTCTGAAGGTGTTCTGGGCAGGCAAAACCCGTAGCGACCAGCTGCGGCGGATGAACCTCGCGGTAGAAACAGAGGCCTACGAATACGAGCTGCAGGTCGGGTTTGTGGAGAAGCTGCCCTACCCCTCGCAGTTCCAGCTCGATCCGGTGATCAAAGAAGAATCTCTCTGGCTGAGCGGCCAGCACCGCCGCCCCTCGTCGCAGCTGATGAAGCGCAGGAATCAGGCGGTGTTTCTGAATAACGTGCATCACGAGAAAGTGACCCACAGCGGCACGCTGTACGAGAACGAATCGGTATTCGGACAGCTCGGCGAACCGCACCTTTACCCGGAAGTGTCGCAGATGCGCGAGTCCCTGCGTAACTGGCGCTTTTATCATGAGTTTTCAGTATCAATCGGCTCGGCGATGCGCGCCCCGCAGGTCGGTTTCCGCTCCCCGGTGCTGGCCAGCGACGGCGCTAACCTGGCGGCGGCGTTTCAGACCATCGTGGAGATTGGCGACGAGCTGCTGCTGATGCGCATCCTCGACCAGGCCTTCCCCGGCTGCGTGTTTTACAGCGACAACACCGGCGGACGTTTTCGCATGATGATGCAGCGCGAGGGATTGAGCAGGCCGCTGGAACCGGCGGAGTTCTCCGACGGCACCCTGCGCTTTCTGTGCCTGGCGGTAGCGCTGCTCAGCCCGCGCCCACCGGCGTTTATCGCGTTGAACGAACCGGAAAACAGCCTGCACCCGCAGATGCTGCCTGCCCTGGCGAGCTTAATCGCCGAGGCCAGCCGCTACTCGCAGATCTGGCTCACCAGCCACTCGCCGGAGCTGGCAAAGTTGATTGAGAAGCAGCGAACGTTTTCGCTGTATCAGCTGTCGATGACGGAAGGGGAGACGCGGGTGGAGAGGCTGGGGTAGTCTCAATGGGCACGGAGGCTGTTTTTTCGCATCTCGCTTCAGTGAAGCATGCCAATAAAGAACCCCAGATACCCGGCCCTGCTTAACCATATAAAGGGGCTGGTAAGGCCGGAGCGCCGGATATTAATCAACTCTCTCATGGGGGCCAGGCCATCATTTTTGATAACGACATTTTTTGCACAATAGCGGCAATGCATAATCAGAAATAAAATTCCGGCGATCGCAAAACCAATATAACTTTCGCGACTTCCCCAAAAATGGGGGCTTAATTTTAAATAGGTTAATCCCCAGATACTGACTAGAAAGACGATAAATGAAGATGCTGCGATGTTCATGTCTCGCTTACTACCCAGACCAAAAAAAAGCGCATCAAAGAAAAACATCGTGGTAAGAGGTGACTGAACGCTTCTTCCCGTCATTTTACTAAAACGGACAAACACGACAGTTCCGGTAATGACTCCAACTTATTGATAGTGTTTTATGTTCAGATAATGCCCGATGACTTTGTCATGCAGCTCCACCGATTTTGAGAACGACAGCGACTTCCGTCCCAGCCTTGCCAGA
>NZ_VDAF01000120.1:0-231 GCF_019584525.1 Enterobacter sp. EC_50
CAGACCGCCTGCGTGCGCTTTACGCCCAGTAATTCCGATTAACGCTTGCACCCTCCGTATTACCGCGGCTGCTGGCACGGAGTTAGCCGGTGCTTCTTCTGCGGGTAACGTCAATTGCTGAGGTTATTAACCTCAACACCTTCCTCCCCGCTGAAAGTACTTTACAACCCGAAGGCCTTCTTCATACACGCGGCATGGCTGCATCAGGCTTGCGCCCATTGTGCAATATTC
>NZ_VDAF01000121.1:0-231 GCF_019584525.1 Enterobacter sp. EC_50
CCATCCCAGATTATCGCCAACAAGGTAAAGTCGAGCACAAGTTAACTGATATCATTTTGTTAACAATTTGCGCGGTGCTTTCCGGTCAAGATGACTGGAAAGCTATCCATCTTTACGGCACTAGATGGTTAGATTTTCTCAAACGCTTTGGTGATTTTAGTCATGGTGTTCCCTCTGCCATTACCATTGCAAGAGTGATGGGAATGATTAGCGCGACACGCTTACAAAAGT
>NZ_VDAF01000122.1:0-231 GCF_019584525.1 Enterobacter sp. EC_50
TTTTTAATGCCAGTAATTCGGTGCTCCAGCGTGAACGTTGATAACCAAAATCGCCGGGAGAATGCTTTATCAGCTCACGTAACAGGGTGCAGATATGTTCAAAAGGCCAGCGTCGTGAGCGCCCTGCGGGTAAGGATTTCAGGCCTTCAATACCTGAGTGCGTAAACCAGTTAATCCAGCGACCAACGGATGAACGGGCACAAC
Organism: Enterobacter sp. EC_50; assembly: GCF_019584525.1. Classification (NCBI taxonomy): domain Bacteria; kingdom Pseudomonadati; phylum Pseudomonadota; class Gammaproteobacteria; order Enterobacterales; family Enterobacteriaceae; genus Enterobacter; species Enterobacter sp. EC_50. The sequence continues at coordinate 205 of NZ_VDAF01000122.1, forward strand.
AGAGAGTTCTGGCAACATCGCTGACCC
>NZ_VDAF01000123.1:0-231 GCF_019584525.1 Enterobacter sp. EC_50
TTTGTATGCGCCATTGTAGCACGTGTGTAGCCCTACTCGTAAGGGCCATGATGACTTGACGTCATCCCCACCTTCCTCCAGTTTATCACTGGCAGTCTCCTTTGAGTTCCCGGCCAAACCGCTGGCAACAAAGGATAAGGGTTGCGCTCGTTGCGGGACTTAACCCAACATTTCACAACACGAGCTGACGACAGCCATGCAGCACCTGTCTCAGAGTTCCCGAAGGCACCA
>NZ_VDAF01000124.1:0-231 GCF_019584525.1 Enterobacter sp. EC_50
CCATCCCAGATTATCGCCAACAAGGTAAAGTCGAGCACAAGTTAACTGATATCATTTTGTTAACAATTTGCGCGGTGCTTTCCGGTCAAGATGACTGGAAAGCTATCCATCTTTATGGCACTAGATGGTTAGATTTTCTCAAACGCTTTGGTGATTTTAGTCATGGTGTTCCCTCTGCCATTACCATTGCAAGAGTGATGGGAATGATTAGCGCGACACGCTTACAAAAGT
>NZ_VDAF01000125.1:0-231 GCF_019584525.1 Enterobacter sp. EC_50
TTTCTGAAGACGGCGGATCTCGGCCTGAGCATCTGACTGTTCATTATGAGTGGAAGAATCCGGGCCGTACTTCTTTATCCAGGCGTAAAGACTGTGAGTGGTGATATCGAGACGTATTGCAACACTGGAAACAGAATGACCACGATCAACAACCTGTTTGACTGCTTCAATTTTAAACTCTTCAGGATAACGCTTACCGCTCATGGGCACCTCTCTTTAAGTCATCTTAAA
>NZ_VDAF01000126.1:0-231 GCF_019584525.1 Enterobacter sp. EC_50
TCCCTGGGACCACGGTCCCACCTGCGTCGTCGGTCAGCTTATCTGCCTGGGACCACGGTCCCACCTGTATCGCCGGTCAGGTTATCTGCCTGGGACCACGGTCCCACCTGCATCGCCGGTCAGCTTATCTGCCTGGGACCACGGTCCCACCTGTATCGCCGGTCAGGTTATCTGCCTGGGACCACGGTCCCACCTGCATCGTCTGTCAGCTTATCTGCCTGGGACCACGGT
>NZ_VDAF01000127.1:0-230 GCF_019584525.1 Enterobacter sp. EC_50
TTGTATGCGCCATTGTAGCACGTGTGTAGCCCTACTCGTAAGGGCCATGATGACTTGACGTCATCCCCACCTTCCTCCAGTTTATCACTGGCAGTCTCCTTTGAGTTCCCGGCCGAACCGCTGGCAACAAAGGATAAGGGTTGCGCTCGTTGCGGGACTTAACCCAACATTTCACAACACGAGCTGACGACAGCCATGCAGCACCTGTCTCAGAGTTCCCGAAGGCACCA
>NZ_VDAF01000128.1:0-230 GCF_019584525.1 Enterobacter sp. EC_50
ACGCCATATTTTCACCGAACGGCAGCGAGCAGCGCTGTTCGATCTGCCCACGGACGAACTGTCGCTACTGAAGTTCTACACGCTGGGCGATGATGACCTGGAAAACATTAGGCAGGGCACTGTTGCAAAGTTAGCGATGAGGCAGCCTTTTGTCTTATTCAAAGGCCTTACATTTCAAAAACTCTGCTTACCAGGCGCATTTCGCCCAGGGGATCACCATAATAAAATGC
>NZ_VDAF01000129.1:0-230 GCF_019584525.1 Enterobacter sp. EC_50
CGATGTTCCTGCTGGTGGCGGGTCTGGTGGGCACCATCGCGGTAGTGATTAAGAAGAAGTACTGCAGCGCGTGATAAAAAATTGCCGGGTGGCGGCTACGCCTTACCCGGCCTACAATACCATCAGCGTGCAACCTGCATGTTTGACCGACACGGCCTGCTTGCGCTGCTGGCCGGACGTTTTCTGGCGTTCGTTCGCACCCTTCTGCCGACGATGGCGGGCATTTCCGG